>CAUQJW010000057.1:0-10210 GCA_963518485.1 uncultured Campylobacter sp. | reverse complement strand
CTGGGCGAAAAGATCGACAAGCACAACGTCAGCGTCTATCTGGTAAACACCGGCAGGAGCGGCGGCGCATACGGCGTGGGCAAGCGAATGAGCATCAAAGCTACGCGCGCGTGCATAAACGCGATCCTGGACGGCAGTATCAAAAAGTGCGAATTTGAAAATTTCGAGAAATTTAACCTCGCGATCCCAAAAGAGCTAGCAGGCGTCGAGACAAAGCTGCTAAATCCGATCAATACGTGGGAAAACAAGGACGAATACGTCGCGACTCGCGATAAACTAGCGAGCATGTTTGAGGCGAATTTTAAACGCTACGAGGACGTAAAAGAGGGCGTGGAATACGCAAAAGCCGGCCCTAAGGCTTAAATTATTTATGAGTAGGAGAGCGATGCGGCTATCGCTCCTACTTATCGCAATATATATGAAAATAAAATTGTATTCCTATTGTACTCTAGTGTTAAATTTAAAAAATCGGCGCAACATTTAGCTCAAATTTTATCGACTAGTCGTTTGCGTAAGCGGCAAAATAGAAAATTAAAGAAAAAATCGTGCCGCGCCGACAAATAAAATAGGCCTACTAAAAGCATATAAGGCCAATTTTAAACGGGCTATAACAAGATAAAAAGCGTAAAACCCAATGCGCGCACGAGCTTTAATATCCTAATAAATTTTCCGCTCCATACAAATCTAAAATTAAATTTAAGATTTATTTTGTTTAAATTTGTTGTCTTAAAACCTTAAATTTATCGCCGTGCACCGCGATCGCTTCAGCGTTATTTATCGGCGTCAAATTTAGCTTGCTGCCGTAAATTTTTAAAATTTCGCCGCTATGTGCTTTTGTCAAATTTACACGCAGCAAAAATCAACAAATACCTAAAATGCTACAAATTTTCATTTCCCACGCGATAAGCCCCACTCTTGCTAGCTTAAATTTACCCCAGCGCCACGTAATCAGCGGGCAACGGCGTGATAACGCTGATAAAGATAAAATCCTCCTTGCCGGTGTTTTTCATGCCGTGGCACTCGCCCTTAGCCGAGATCACCACATCGCCCTTTTTGACCGAGACTTGCCTGTATTTAGCGGGTCGCTCACTCTTAAAATTTACCTGCTCGCCGTTATCCAAAAGTCCGCCCGCCGTCTTTTCGGCCTCGCTCGTACCCTCTTTGCTAAGATAAAACACGCCCTCGCCTTGCAAGCACACCCACACGTCGTCGCTTTTAGTGTGTGCGTGCACCGCGACTTCTTGGCCGGCTCGCACGACCCAGACCGCGCAGCTAGTGGCGTCCGTCTCGCAAAATATCGTTTTTCTCGCCTTTTCTCCGCTCTTTGCGACCTCGCTTACGTGATAAATTCGCTTTTTCATTTTTGCTCCTTTTTCGTTCATTTTAGCCGCGCAGAGTGAATACGGCGTGAAATTTAAGTGGATTTGAGCTAAAATCAAAGCCAAAATTTAGCGCAAAAAGGAAAAACGATGCAAGAAAATCCAAAAAAAATGTGGTCGGGTAGGTTTAGCGGTGAGAGTAGCGAGCTTTTGGAGGAGTTTAACGCCTCGATCGGCTTTGATAGGGCGCTTTGGCAGGAGGACATCGCGGGCAGCAAGGCGCACGCTCGGATGCTCGGCGCCTGCGGGATTTTAAAGCCTGAGGAGAGCGAAAAGATCGTCGCGGGGCTTGACGCCGTGTTTGAGGAGATAAAAAGCGGTAAATTTGAGTTTAAAACCGCCGACGAGGACATTCATATGGCGGTCGAAAAGCGCCTAAGCGAGCTCATCGGAAGCGATCTTGGCGGCAGGCTACACACCGCGCGCAGCAGAAACGATCAGGTCGCGCTTGATTTTCGCCTCTACGTGCTTAAAAGCGGTGTCGAGATCTCCGAAAAAATCCGCGAGCTAGTCGCTGCGCTACGAGATATCGCTAGCAAGCACGCGGACACGCTGATGCCAGGCTACACGCACCTTCAGCACGCCCAGCCCGTGAGCCTTGCCTATCATCTGCTAGCTTACGCGTTTATGTTTCGCCGCGACTACGAGCGCTTTACTAGCTCGCGCGAGCGAAACAACCTCTGTCCGCTGGGCTCCGCCGCGCTTGCCGGCACGCCGCATCCGATAAACCGCGAGCTCGTCGCGCGAGAGCTTGGGTTTGCGGGAGTAACGCCAAATGCGATGGATAGCGTCAGCGACCGCGATTTCGCGCTGGAGATTTTGTTTAACGTAAGCGTGCTGATGACGCATGCGTCACGCCTGTGCGAGGAGCTCATCTTGTGGAGCTCGCAGGAGTTTGGATTCATCACGATCAGCGACGCGTACAGCACGGGCAGCTCGATCATGCCGCAGAAGAAAAACCCCGACGTCGCCGAACTCATCCGCGGCAAAACGGGGCGCGTAAACGGCAATCTCGTCGCGCTGCTAACGGTAATGAAGGGCTTGCCGCTAGCATACAACAAGGACATGCAAGAGGACAAGGAGGGCGTTTTTGACAGCGTCGCCACCGCGCTTGCGAGCCTTGAAATTTTAAAACAGATGCTAAAAACGGCTAAATTTAACGAGCAAAATATGCTCGCAATGACGCGCCGCGGACACCTTACCGCGACCGATCTGGCTGATTATCTCGTGCGGGAGAAAAACGTGCCGTTCCGTCAAGCGCACTTCATCACGGGCAAGGCCGTGGCGTATGCGGAAAATTTGGGCTTGGATCTTAGCGAGCTAAATGCGCAGCAGCTTGCAAGCGTGGATGAAAGCTTGGACGCGGGTGCGGTTAAATTTCTTGATCTAAACGCTTCTAAGCAGGCGCGCAAGTCGCAAGGAGGCACGGCAAATGAGAGCGTGGCGGCGCAGATTGAAATTTTAAACGAGTGGCTGAAAGATAAATAAATTTTAAAATTTATCGCCAAAAGGCGAAAATTTAATTATAATTATAGAAAAATTTAAGGAGGAAAGGATGTTTGGAAACGGATATAAAAAAGAGCTTGAGAACAAAAATGCGGCTCTATGGCAGGAAAACGAAAGTCTAAAAGCACAGATAAAGCAACTGCAAAGCGAGTTGGAAGCGGCAAAATCAAGTGCGGCTAGCGAGCAAAACGTGCCAAAAACCAACGAAAATGCGACGAAACTACTGCTGGCTAGCTATGCCGACGGTATAAATTTCTTGCAGGGTACGATGGAAGAAAACCTAAAAATGCTCGAAAATATAAACGAGCTCAATAACCTAACGTTTACTAAGACGGGCGAACTACGCGAGCAGACGAGCTTTATCGTTAGCTCTATGCAAAACGTCCAGCAAATGAGCGGCGATCTGCAAAACGATGCCTCGTCGCTAAATAACAGCGTGATGTCGATCGTGGAGATTATAAATCTCATCAAAGACATCTCGGATCAGACGAATTTGCTAGCTCTAAACGCGGCTATCGAAGCGGCTCGCGCGGGCGAACACGGACGCGGATTTGCCGTGGTGGCCGATGAGGTGCGAAAGCTCGCCGAACGCACGCAAAAAGCCACTCTCGAAGTCGAGGTGAATATAAACGGACTTAAGCAAAGCTCAAATACGATGATAGGAATGAGCGAAAATTTCTCTAAAATTTCGGGCGACGTGATGCGCGTTTTGAGCGATTTTCAAGGTACTATCGCAAGCGTGAACGAAAATACGCAAAACATCCTAAATCAAGCCTTAAACGTAACCAACGAAGTAAACGTCAGCAACGGCAAAATCGATCATATAAATATGAAGTTAAATGGCTATAGAGCGGTGTTGCAAGGAGAATTTGAAAGCGTACCGGACGTAGGACACTGCCGCTTCGGCAAGTGGTTCGGCGAAAAGGTTAAAAATATCATCGTAAAAGACGCAAAAGCCGTACAGGATATTTCGCACCACCATGAAAACGTTCATAGCGGACTCGATAAGGCGATCAAAATTTTCGCAGATAGTAGCAAGGATAACGCCGCTGGAGTGGAAATCCTAAAAGACGTGGAAAACTCCAGCAAAGTAGGTTTTGAAACGCTTTTATACGCGGTTAGAGCGGCTAGGAAATAATATTATTTTGACCGCTCGGCTTTAGCAAAAGCGGCGGTCTTTTTGGAGATTTAGCGAGCTTGCCGTGCTTGCGGCCGGCTCGCTAAGTAAAATTTGCGTTCAAATTTGGGCGTAAATTTGAAGTTTAAAACGTGCTTTGCGGATCGGTTGCGGTATCTACCCAGCCAAGCTTTGCTCCCGCTAGCAGATGAAAGTGCAGGTGCATGACCTCTTGACCGCCGTTTTCGCCGCAGTTTGTAACTAGGCGGTATCCGCTCTTATCTACGCCCATTAGCACCGCGACCTCTTGGATAAATTTCGTCATCTCGCCCATCAGCGCCCCGTTCATCTCCTGGAAATTTTCAAAGTGTTTTTTCGGGATGATCAAAATATGAATCGGAGCCTTTGGATTTATGTCGTTAAAGGCTAAAAATTTGTCGTTTTCCAGCACTTTGTTGCAAGGTATTTCGCCTGCTACGATTTTTTCGAATATCGTCATGATTTTCTCCTGGTTAAAATTTGGCTTAATTATAACAAGTAAAAGTTAAAATTTCCCGCCTTTTAGGCAGATTTTATTAAATTTTGACTACAATCTATCCTAAAATTCAGTAAAGGTAAAAACTTGCAAGAGCATAGAGAAAGTATCGCAAAATGCGGAAATTTGGCGGATTTAGACAAGATTCGCGTCGCGCTACTGGGCAAAAAGGGCGCGATCACGTCGGAGTTTGCTAAGCTTAAGGATATGGACGAAGCGGCCAAGAAAGAATTTGCGGCAAATTTAAACAAGCTAAGAGACGAATTTGAATCGCTTTTGACGGCTAAAAAAACCGAGCTTGAAAGCGGCGAGATAAAAGCCAAAATGAAGGCCGAAGCTATCGATATCACGCTATTTAACGAGCCTTCGGGTGCCGGCGCACTGCACCCCGTGATGGCTACGATGGATAAGATCATCGAGTACTTTATGATGCAAAATTTCTCGATCGAGACTGGGCCGCTCATAGAGGATGACTTCCACAACTTCGAGGCGCTAAATTTACCTAAATACCACCCTGCGCGCGATATGCAAGATACGTTTTATTTTAAGGATTTTAGACTCCTTCGAACGCATACTAGCCCCGTGCAGGTGCGCACGATGATGAGCAAAAAGCCGCCGATTCGCATGATAGCGCCGGGAACGGTATTTCGCCGCGACATGGATCTAACGCACACGCCGATGTTTCATCAGGTAGAAGGCCTTGTGGTCGAGGAGGGCGGCGCGGTGAGCTTTGCGAATTTAAAATCAATGCTTGAAAATTTCTTAAAATACATGTTCGGCGACGTTAAAGTACGCTTTCGCCCTAGCTTTTTCCCGTTTACCGAGCCTAGCGCGGAGGTCGATATCAGCTGTATTTTCTGCCACGGCGACGGATGCCGCGTATGCAAGCAAACGGGCTGGCTCGAGGTGCTGGGATGCGGCGTGGTCGATCCAAACGTCTTTAAGGCTGTGGGCTACAAAAACGTGAGCGGATACGCATTTGGACTGGGAGTCGAGAGATTTGCGATGCTGCTTCATCAAATTCCTGATTTGCGCTCGCTTTTCGAGGGAGATTTAAGATTATTGGAGCAGTTTAAATGATAATTTCAAGAAATTGGCTAAATGAATGGCTAGATATCTCAAGCGTAACGAGCGAAACGCTGTTAAAGACGCTAAATTCGATCGGGCTCGTGGTTGATTGCTTTAAAGAGATCAGGGTGCCTAAAAACATCGTCGTAGGCTACGTAAAAAGCAAGATAAAACACGAAAACGCCGAGAAACTAAGCGTTTGTCAAGTGGACGTGGGCGGCGAGACGCTACAAATCGTCTGCGGCGCGAAAAACGTCGAGGCCGGACAGTTCGTACCGGTGGCGCTATCAGGCGCCGTTATGCCAAGCGGACTAGAGATAAAGAGGGCAAAACTACGCGGCGTCGAGTCAAACGGTATGATTTGTTCATCCGTCGAGCTAGGCCTCGTAAAAACAAACGACGGTATAATGCCGCTGGATGAAAGTATCGGCGAGCTAAAACTGGGTAAAGAAATTTGCGAATATCCGCTACTAAACGACGATATCATCGAGATCGAGCTAACGCCAAACCGCGGCGACTGCCTGAGCGTCTACGGCGTAGCGAGGGATCTATCGGCCGCGCTTGATCTGCCGTTAAAAGACGCCGCCAGATACGAAGAGGGCGAAAATTTGCTCGGTATCGGGCGTATCTTAGCCATCCACGCCGAGGAAAATTTACAAAGCAGCTTTCAGTACCGCGCTTTTGAGATAAAAGAGTATTTTGACGAAAATTTGCTGATGAAGATCCGTTTGGCGCTGATCGAATGCGATAAACAAAACCGCATCGAGCGCCTGCTAGACTACGCTACGCATTCAACCGGCGTGCTGTTTAGCGCGTATGACTACGCCAAGCTCAAAAAGGACGACGAGCGTGCGGTTTTTGATCTGCAAAAGGGCGCAAATTTGGCGACTGAAATTTTGGCCGGCGACGAGCTTTTGGGCGTTGGTGGCGTGTATCAGACGGATGCGGCCAGACTTGACGAAAACAGCAAACTAATCATAATAGAGGCTAGCTACACAGACCCGGAAGTCATCGCGACTACCGTCTATGAGGACAAGCAAATGCCGCGCCAAGCGCAGGTTTATCGCTCGCTAAGAGGTAGCGAGCCAAACGTCGGCTTTGGAGCCGATTTTTTATTTAGACAGCTAGCCGCGCTAAAATCGGTAGCGCTTTATGCGGGCTCTCAGCAAAGCGTGATGACGCGAGAGCCGAAGGTCGTGAGCTTTACGATGAGCGAAATGCAAAAAATGATAGGTCAAGAAGTCGCGCAAAACGACATCGTGAGGATACTTAAAAAGCTTGGATTTAGCCTAACTTTTAATGCCGAAAAAGAGGGTGCGAACGTGAAAGTTCCGCTATTTCGCCACGATATCGTAAATTCTCAAGACGTGTGCGAAGAGATCGTGCGAATGGTCGGTATCGATAATATCGTCTCAAAACCGCTAAATTTTAGCGAGTCAAACCGCATAAATGATACTTTTACCGACTACAAAAATGCGCTAAATTTGCGTAAAAAAGCCGCTGCGGCCGGATTTTTCGAGAGCGTGCATTACGTGTTTGACGATGCTAATGAGCTATCGGCACTCGGTTTTGCGCCTTGCAAAGCCGAGATAGTCAATCCGATAAATAGCGAGCTAAACACGCTAAGACCGACGCTGGCAAATCACTTGCTAAAATCGGCCGAGCGAAACGTAAAAAATCAGCGAAAATCGGTCAAAATTTTTGAATTCGGTAGCGTATTTAGTCAGAGCGGAGAACAAAGCGAGAGATTTGGCTTTGTAGCTAGCGGACTTACAAAAGAACCTAGCCTACTAAACGGCGCAAAGCCCGCCGATATCGACTTTTTAGGGTTTGCGACGGCGGTTAGAAACGCGGTCGGCAAATTTGAGCTAAAAGCGTGCGACGATGTAAAATATCTAAGCGAATTTGAACAAGCGAAAATCTATCAAAACGGCGTTTGCGTGGGTTATATTGGCCGCGTGGACGTGCGAGTCGAAGCCGCGCGCGACCTGCCGCGAACCTATCTTTGCGAGATAGAGTTTGAAAAGCTTAAATTTGATAGCGCGGTCGTCAAAGCCTACTCGAAATTCCCTGCTATCAGCAGAGACCTAAGCCTAATCGTACCTAAAACTATGAAATTTGAAGCGATAAAAGAGTGCATAAATGCGCTAAAAATCGAATGCCTAAAAGAATTTGCGCCGGTTGATATATATTCAGACGATAAGCTCGGAGACGACGTGAGCTTAAGCGTCAAATTTAACTTCCAAGACATACAAAAAACGCTTGAAGACGAGGAAGTGGCGGCGATAATGGATAAAATTTTGGACGCTTTAAAGCAAAATTTAAATATCGGACTAAGATGAAAGTTTACGCATTAAGAACGCCGATAAGCGCGAGCCTGGAAAACATCGCGGCCGATAAATCTATCTCGCATAGATGCGCGATATTTTCGCTTTTAAGCGATAGGCCAAGCCGCGTGAAAAACTATCTAAAGGCCGAGGATACGCTAAATACGTTAGAAATCGTAAAAAATTTGGGCGCGCATATCGAGGAAAAAGAGGGCGAGCTAATCATAACTCCGAGCGCAAATTTAAAAGAGCCTAGCGTTGTTTTAGAGTGCGGAAACTCGGGTACGGCTATGAGGCTTTTTATGGGTTTTTTGGCCGCTAGCGAGGGTTTTTTCGTGCTAAGCGGGGACGAGTTTTTAAATCGTCGTCCGATGGCGCGAGTGGCTAAACCGTTAATCAGCGTCGGTGCTAAGATAGACGGCTCAAACGGCGGAGATCACGCGCCTTTGGCGATCCGCGGCAAGAAGCTGGAGTATTTTAAATTTGATAGCAAAATCGCCTCTGCACAGGTAAAATCGGCGCTGATTTTGGCGGGACTAAAGTCAAACGGCTGCGAGCTTAGCGAACCTGAACTTAGTCGCGATCACACCGAGCGCATGCTAAAAGGTATGGGTGCTAGTTTGCAAATTTTACCGTACGGCGTCAAGGTTGAGCCGATGAACGCGGCGCTAAAACCGCTTGAAATTTGCGTACCGAACGACCCTAGCTCGGCGTTTTTCTTTGCCGTAGCCGCAGCGGTAATCCCAAATTCTCACATCGTGCTAAAAAATATGCTGCTAAATAAAACGCGAGTGGAGGCCTTTAAAATTTTAGCCAAAATGGGCGCGCAAGTAACGTTTAAAGAGACTTCGAACACATACGAAAGCATCGGCGAGATCGAGATAAAGTACGTGCCGCTAAAGGCCGTGGACGTGAGCGAAAATATCTCGTGGCTAATCGACGAGGTGCCCGCGCTTGCCATAGCTTTTGCAAATGCGCAGGGCACAAGTAGCGTTAGAAACGCAAAAGAGCTTCGCGTAAAAGAGAGCGACCGCATCGCGATCATGGTGCAAGGGCTGCGAAAATGCGGGCTTGAAGTCGAAGAATTTGAAGACGGCTTTAGCGTAAAAGGCGGCGAGGCAAACTGCGCTATCATCGACAGTAACGGCGATCACCGTATCGCGATGAGCTTTGCGGTGCTTGGGCTAAAATGCGGAATGGTTATAGAAAAGAGCGAATTTATTGCGACTTCGTTCCCGAATTTTAGCGGGATTTTAAGACAACTGGGGGCTAGCGTTGAAGATTGAGCTTGCTAGCAGTTACGGATTTTGTTTTGGCGTAAAGCGCGCTATAAAAATCGCCGAAAATGCCAAAGATGCCGTAACTATCGGTCCCATCATCCATAATAACGACGAGATAAACCGTCTAAATAAAAATTTTAACGTTAAAACGCTTGAGGGCATAAACGAAATCGACGGTGAGAAAAAAGCGATCATCCGCACGCACGGTATCACAAAGGGCGACCTAGCCGAGCTAAAAAAAAGCGATATAAAAGTGATTGACGCGACGTGCCCCTTTGTTACCAAACCTCAGCAAATTTGCGAGAAGATGAGTAAAGAGGGCTACGATATCGTGATATTCGGCGATGAAAATCACCCGGAGATAAAGGGGGTGAAATCCTATGCCGTCGGTAAGGTATTCGTCGTACTTGAAGAAAGCGAGCTAGAGAGCGTAAAACTAGCTCAAAAAGTAGCCGTCATCAGCCAAACGACGCGCAAAGTAGAAAAATTTATGCAAATCGTAAATTATCTGATGCTACGCGTAAAAGAAGTGCGCGTTTTTAACACGATTTGCAACGCTACTTTTGAAAACCAAGAAGCGGTTAAAAATTTAGCCGCCAGAGCCGATGTGATGGTCGTAGTAGGCGGCAAAAACAGCTCAAATACAAAGCAGCTTTATCTCATCTCAAAAAGTGCCTGCGAGGATAGCTATCTTATAGAAAACGAACTAGAACTCGAGAGAAATTGGTTTGAGGGAAAAAATCTCTGCGGCATAAGCGCGGGAGCCTCTACGCCTGATTGGATCATACAAAAAGTAGTAGATAGACTGGAAGGCTTTGATATTTAATAAAATTCTAAACGCCTATCTAAAAAATATCCCCAAAATAACGCGAGTTAATCTACAAATAAGTGAAATTTAAGTAAAATCAATGCCGTTCTATCAAAAATAGATAAAATATATAAAAAAGGATCAAGAGGGCTGCGGTGAACAAAAAAGTTCAGCTTAGTAAGGCGAACGA
>CAUQJW010000056.1:0-10576 GCA_963518485.1 uncultured Campylobacter sp. | reverse complement strand
AAAAGTTTAGGGGGTAAATGAAAAAATTTTTAAATTTCTTTTTTCGGTTAAAATTCAGCGAAATTATCCGCCGAAACCCACCTTTTTATCTTCGCCGAAATTCGAGTTTATTTCGCGCTTTATCTCGCTTTCAAAATCGCTAACGGTAAAAATCCCGTCCTCGCGAACGGCGACTTTTAGCGCGGTGTTTTTAAGCGCGAGCATGATTTGCGCTCCGCTTAGTTCAAATTGAGCTAGGCGCTTGACGTCAAAACAGTCTTCAAAACTAGCATTTTCCGGGAGTACCTTGCGCCAGATGGCAAGGCGCTCCGCAAAACCCGGTTTTTTAAATTCGATTTTATAATCAAACCTACGCGAAAATGCGACGTCTAGGCTTTGTAAAAAATTCGTCGTGGCGATTAGTACGCCTTCAAATCGCTCGATTTGCTCCAAAAAAATATTTTGCATTTGATTATGCATCTTCTCTGCGCCGCTACCGCCTTCTACGCGCGTACTTAGGAACTGATCGGCTTCGTTTAGCAGCAGCACGGGTTCAGACTTACTCTTAGCGCAAATTTCTTTGTAAGCGTCGAAAATTTTGCGTACGTTTTGCTCGCTCTCTCCGACGTATTTGCTTAAAATTTTAGAGCAATCAAAGCTAAGAACCCGCTTTTTTAGGCTTTTAGCCAAACTTAACGCACTCATAGTTTTACCCGTACCAGGAGGCCCGTAAAATATAATCTTGGCGTCTACGTTTTTGCGCGACTTGATACCCCAACTAGATAGGCGCGCCAGCACGCGGCGATCTAATTGCTTTAAGATCACGTCTAGCAGCTCTTTTACTTTTACGTCCAGCACTACGTCGTTAATATCGGTCGAAGATTCGATTAGCTCAAATATCTCTTGCTCCTTTACTAGCGTATCCAGAGCGATTTTTTTACCTTTTTTTTCGTTTTTAGGATGCATTACGCTTTGTAAAATTTCGTCGGCTATATAAAAAGTCCTGCTAAAACCGCCGTAGCCGTTTAACACTTCGTCATAGTCGATAAGTCCGTTTTCTAGGAGTTTTGAACCCTCGTCTAACAGAGCGCGGTTTTTGATGCGTTCAAATTCGTCCGCGCTTAAAATCCCCACAAGCGCGTTTAGATCGCGGTTCGCGTCCGTTTCGCCGACATACTCCTCCTTTAAGAGCGCGAGGAAAATAAGCTGCTCTTTGTCGTTTAGCGCGTTATCTTTGAAAATTTGCTCTACGTAAATCGAAATTTTGCTCAAATTTAGCCGTTTTGCGATAACGGATTCTAAAATTTCTATATTTTTTTCCAGATCTTTTTTAGTTTCGTTTGCCGCATTTTTACTAAAAACGGATAGTTTCTGATAAAGTTCGATGCGTAAAAACTGATCTTTTAAATACTCCAAATGTTCTTCGTAGGGAGCGATTTGCGGCATAGCAAGCTTTACGCTTCCGCTTTCTAGTATTTTCAAAAACATCGGCGAAAGCGATATCTCAGAGTGTAAAAGCGATAAAAGTCCGTCTTGGCTAGACTGCGCTTTAAAGATAGAAAAGCCCTGCGTTATCCAGCCGCTTACAAGTAAATCTTTAATATCTGCTAAATGGGTTAGAAATTTATACTCCTGCGTGCCGAAAATCGTACTAAGCGCATCATACACGCTACTTTGCGCCGTTCCGTCTATATAATTTTTACTTAACCAGCGTAAAATTTTAGCCTCGTTCGGAGAACATTTTACGATAGATAAAAATTTTTCGTCGTCGCCCGAGTTGATAAATTCAATCAATTTCTCCACTAAGCTTTTTCCTTTATTCGCTCTTTTAATACCCGCTTTAAAACCTTGCCCGTCGCGTTTCTAGGAAGTTCTTTTTCTATATGTATATATTTAGGCATTTTAAAATTCGCCAGATGTTTTTTAAGGTGATCTCTTATTTCTTTTTCGTCTATTAGCATATCTTCTTTGAATTGTATAAACGCTACTATCTCCTCATCGGCGTATCGATCTTTTACGCCGATAACCGCAGCGGCTTCGATAGCTTCTAGTTTTAGCAGAGCTTCTTCTATCTCGCGCGGATAGATATTGATGCCTTTTGAGATGATTAGGTCTTTTTTGCGATCTACGATAAATATAAATCCTTCGTCGTCGATTTTAACCAAATCGCCAGTTTTTAGCCAGCCGTTTACTATAGTTTCATCGGTGGCGTCGGGCATATTTAGGTAGCCTTGCATTACGCAGTCGCCTTTTACGATTAGTTCGCCCACTTCGCCGTTAGGCACTTCTATCATCTCGTCGTCTACGGCTTTTACTAAATATCCATTAAGCGGTAAGCCGACGCTTGCAACCTTTTGTTTTTGTAACGTATTTGCCGAGACTATCGGCGAGCATTCGCTTAGTCCGTAGCCCTCTATGAGTTTAGCTCGCGGAAATTTGGCTTTAAAATCGGTTATCGTCTGCTCTGCTAGCGGCGCGCCGCCGCTGATAAATAATCTAACGCGGTTAAACCAACGAAAATACCAAGGAATTTTAGCCTTGCCGATAGCCGTATAAATAGCCGGTACGCCCAAAAATACGGTAGCTCTTTTTAAAAGCACTTGCTTTAAAACGTTTGAAAACGGAAAGACCGATTTAACCAAAATCGCCGAACACGAGCAAAAAATCGGTAGCAGCACCATCGCCGTTAGCGTAAAGCTATGAAACATCGGTAAAAAGACCATAAATCTATCTTTTTGAAAGATATTAAAGGCATTTGCCGCACCCTGTAAATTCGAAAATAAATTTTTATAGCTTATCATGGCTCCTTTAGGATATCCCGTGGTTCCAGAGGTATAGATAATGTGCGCTAAATCGTCGATGCGAGGCTCTTGCGACGGAACGAGCGCGATTCTACACTCTAGCGCGGAGCTAAAAGAAACGTTGCTATCGTTTAAACTCGTATATTCGCCGATCCAAATTATCTTTTTTAAATTCGTTTTATTTTCTATGCCTCTTATTTCTTTAGATACGCTAGCCGAAGCAAAAAGATATTTCGCGCCGCAGTCGTTTAAGATGTAGGCGAATTCTTCGCTTTTTAAGAAGGTATTAATCGGTACCGACACCGCGCCTAACGCCGAGATAGCAAAATAAGATATTATAAATTCCTTTGAATTAGTTACTATCATCGCTACTTTATCGCCGAATCTTACTCCTATGCTTTGTAGATATGCGGCCGTTTTATCCACGTCGCTTTTTAGCTTTTCGTAGCTGGTTTTGCCTTCTTCCGTAAATACGGCTACGCCTTTAGCGTTTTTGAGGCAGGCCGCCTCTAGCATTCGGTAAAAATTTTCGTAAACGTAGCTCATTTATATCGCCTTAGAATTTATACTTGACGCCTAGATTTATCGCTTGAGCGTTGCCGCGTTCGAATCTTCCGTTAGGATCGTATGGATTGCCGCTTACGTGTTTGGCGTCGCGAGCTTTTCGGTTTTGGTAGAAATAGCTGGCTCCGAGTTCCAAAGCGTCGGTAAATTTGTAGTTAAAGCCCGCGGCGTAAGTAACGGAGTTCGTATCGGGCAAATCGTATCCGGTGGTATAAGTCCTAGAAGCCGCCTCGTCGAAAGTAACCGCGCCCATTAGGCGAAGTTTATCCGTCGCGTCGTGCGCTATACCGATACGGTAAGCGTCGCTATTTTTCCAATCGCGTCTTTTAGGATCGTCGAATTTTTTAAAATAAGGATTAGTCCTTTGTGCGGCTGTCGCATCGCCGTACTCGAAATCAAGCTCTTTCCACGCCGACCAGTAGGTTCTTTCAAAATCAAACATCAGCGTCGTATTTGAGATTTTATACGAAAGGGCTAAATTTAAGCTAGCCGGAAGCGGAACGGATAAACTAGCGCTGCCTCTATAAGGCGAACCCAGAGGCAAAACGATTTGTGAATCGCCTTTTAGTTTCATATTTACTTTAGAGCGATAAGTCGCGGCTAGGCTCAAATCCGACGTAGGTTTGTAGGTTATGGCTAAGTTGTAGCCGAAATGTATCCCGTCGCCTTTTATATCTTGAGAGTATTTTGACGGAGGCGGAAGCGGTATATCGTTCACGGCTTCTCCGCGAGTATATACGGCGCGAAGTCCTAAAGCGACGGCGAAGCTATCCGTAACGGCATAGGCTACGCTAGGATTTGCCTCTACGACTTTGAGATCGAATTTTTTCGACATCGCCCTAGGGAGTCCATCCTCCCACCTCATAGACATACCCGCAGGTACGACGAGAGAGAAGCCTACTCTAAAGCTATCGCCTATTTTAGGCGAAACGAAATGAAAAGTCGGCACGAACGCGCCTGCTTTTTTAGAAGTAAA
Source organism: uncultured Campylobacter sp. (assembly GCA_963518485.1). GTDB lineage: Bacteria > Campylobacterota > Campylobacteria > Campylobacterales > Campylobacteraceae > Campylobacter_A. Next base: position 6,256 of record CAUQJW010000056.1, on the reverse strand, counting down.
TTTTTGCCCGCCTGCATGGCTAAATTTCGTTTTCGCCATTTGCAAATAAGTAAGAGAATTTTCAAAACTGCTTCTTTCGCCGTCTAAAAATACCATATTTGCCGGGTTGTTGTAGGCCGCATCCGCGCCGAAGCTGGTTGCGACGTTCGAGTTTAAAAGGGCGACGCTATCGTTGCTTTGCTCGGGGATTTTAAAGCCGGCTGCGTTAAGTAAACCGCAAGCGGCCAAACAAACGCCGATAATCTTTTTCATTTAGTATCTCCTCGTAAATTTTTTAAAAGTTTTATCTCGTCCGCCCAGATACTCTCGTCGATGGTTTCCAGGATTAACGGGATGTCGTCGGTTCTGCTATCTTGCATTATGCATTTAAAACTCTCTAATCCTAAAAAGCCTTTGCCTAAGCTCTCGTGGCGGTCTTTTTTGCAGCCTAGAGCGAATTTGCTGTCGTTTAAATGCATCGCGCTTAGATATTTTAAACCCACTATTTTATCGAAATTATACATAAATTCGTTATAAAATTCTAACTTCGCAAGGTCGTATCCGGCGGCAAAAGCGTGACAGGTATCTATGCAGACGCCGATTCGCTCGTCGTCGTCGCAGCGGTTAATTATATACGCGAGATGTTCTAGCTTGTAGCCTACGTTACTGCCTTGTCCCGCGGTATTTTCTATTACTAGCTTTACGCCGCTTGAGTTTCGGAGTAGGAAATTAACGCTTTGCGATATATTCTCTAAACACTCTTCCTCGCCGATTTCCCTTAAGTGCGAACCGGGATGGAAATTTATCGTTTCAAGCCCCAGCGCCTCTACGCGCCTTATCTCGTCTAAAAACGCGGTTACGGATTTTTCTCTTTGCGCTTTATCGAAATGTCCTAAATTTATTAAGTAGCTATTGTGCGGTAAAACATGCCTTGGCTCGATATCTACGGCTTTTAAATTAGTTTTAAATTTTTCGATATTTTCGGCCGTTAGCGGTTTTGCTTCCCACTGGCGTTGATTTTTTACGAAAAGCGCAAATGCGTTCGCTCCTATTTTTGCGGCGTTTAGCGGCGCGTTTTCGACTCCGCCGCTCGCGCTTACGTGAGCTCCGATATATTTCATATTAGTTCTTTCATTATAAATTTTATACTATTTTTTCTATCGTTAAATTTAACGTTTCCTCCGCAAACTTCGTAATTTACGTCGTTTATAGTTTGGCTAAAACCGCACTCGCTTCGGATTAAATTTCGCCCTTCGTAGATAGGTTTTTTGTTTAAAATTTCTTTAAAAAAATCATCGTAATGCGCCGCGCCGAAGAATTTGTCGTTAAACTCGGTTTTTGCGTAGCATGCGCGGTTTATGCAAATTTTATCGCTTATTTTTAGATTTAGCGTATTTACGCCGGAGCTATAAATTTGAAGATTAACGAAATTTTCGCTTTTATGCAAAAATCCGACGTCGTTTATTTTGACGACCGGCGAAAATATCGTTATCATAAACGAATTTGAACTTTTTTTCGTATTTGTTACGCAGCCGCCAGAAATAAGCGCGACTAGTACTACACATAAAAATCTTTTCATCAATATTAACATAAATTAAGTTATTTTTAAAGATATTTGGGATAGAATCACAATTCTTTTTTAATTTAACCGATTCGGCGGCCCCTTCGTCTAGCGGTTAGGACATCGCCCTTTCACGGCGGTAACACGAGTTCGAGTCTCGTAGGGGTCACCATTATATCACAAAAAACTCTTTTTTCAAATCTTTACTAAAATCCGTTTAAACTCATTTTTACAAAAATATATATTTTGGCTATAATCGCGCCCTAATTTATAAAAAAGGAAAAAAATGTTCGATTGGATTTTTTTGCCCGAGGCGTGGTTGTCGCTCGTGACGCTAACCGGGCTTGAGATCGTGCTTGGTATCGATAACATCATATTTATCGCGATCCTGGTCGGCAAGCTCCCGCCCGAGCAGCGCGACAAAGGCCGCATTTTGGGGCTTTCGCTTGCGATGCTAACGAGGATTGCGCTTTTGCTTTCGCTATTTTGGATTATGAAGCTTACCAAGCCGCTATTTAGCGTGTTTGACTTTACGATCACGGGGCGCGATTTGGTGCTGATTTTAGGCGGGCTTTTCCTTATCGGCAAATCCACGCTAGAGATCCACTCAAGCGTCAGCGGCGAGCACGAGGAGCGCGAGACGGGTAAGGGGCATGCGAGTTTTTGGGTCGTTATCGCCGAGATCGCCGTGCTTGACATCGTCTTTTCGCTCGATAGCGTCATCACCGCGGTGGGAATGGCAAACCACATCGAGATCATGATCCTAGCCGTGATGCTTGCGGTGGGCGTGATGATGTTCGCGTCTAAGGGCATTTCAAATTTCGTCGATAATAACCCGACGATCAAAATTCTCGCGCTTGCGTTCTTGATCCTGATCGGCTTTACGCTTGTGGGCGAGGGGCTCGGTATGCACGTGCCTAAGGGCTATGTTTACTTTGCGATGGCATTTTCTCTGGGCGTGGAACTCATCAACATCTACGCTCGCAAAAAGTCGGCAAAACGCGCGCAAGAGGCTCAAAAGTAAATTTGAGCCTTTAAATTTGCTTTTAGGCGCGTAGGGCGTCAAATTTAAACAGGACGAATTCGAGCGGTAAATTTAAAAAGCAAAGGAGCTAGCGTGGACGTAAAAAGCGAATTTTTAGAGATTTTAGAGGAGCTTAAGAGTGAAAAGCTGGCGGCATTTTCGCAAAAACTCATCAAAAGTCCCGAAATTTTCGGCGTAAAAACTCCCGAGCTAAGACGTCTGGCAAAGCGAAATTTCGCTCGGCTAAATTTAGAACAGATCGCTGCTTATGAGCCGTTTTTTCATGAGGAGTTTATGCTAAAGGGCTTTTTGATAATGCTCGTTAAAGACGACGAAGCCAAATTTAAGCTAGCTAGCGAGTTTATCAAAACGATGCCAAACTGGGCGGTGACGGACGGCTTTGAGCCTAAATTTACCGAGGCGCGCTACGTGGATGCGCTACTAAAGCAGGGCCTGGGCTCAAATTTAGAATACGAAAAACGATTTTTCTACGTTTATTTTATGCGCCATTTCGAGGCGCTTTCGCTTGAGCGGTTTTTTGAAATTTGCGCCGAGGAAAAGGACGAGCGATACTATGTGCAAATGGCGGCTGCTTGGTGTTTAGCCGAGGTTTTTATCAAATTTGACGGCGCGGGGCGAGAGCTACTGGAGAGCGGGCGACTGAGTAAATTTACGCACAATAAAACGATCTCAAAGATCCGCAACAGCTACCGCGTGCCAAAAGAGGTAAAAGACGCGCTTTTGGAGCTCAAAATCAAGTGAATCTCACAAAAGAGCCTATAAACAAGCTCGTGCTGCGCCTAGCCGCGCCCGCGGGCGTCGCGATGAGTTTTAACACGCTTTATAACGTGACGGGCGTGTTTTTTGCCGCGCGCATCTCGACGCAGGCGCTGGCGGGCTTTTCGATGAGTTTTTTGCTCTATATCAGCGTCGTGGGCGTGGGGCTTGGCTTTGGCTCGGCGCTAACTGCGCTTGTAGGCAACGCGCTTGGCGCTAGCAAGGACCGGCTAGCTAAAATTTACGCCGCAAAGGGCGTGTTTTTCGTGCTTCTTTGCGCGCTTTTTATGGGGCTTTCGGGCTTTATTTTTACGCCGCATTTGCTTAAAATTTTAGGCGCGAACGAGGAGTTTTTACGCGAGGCCATGGCATATAACCGCGTGATATTTCTTGCTTCGCCGTTTTTCTTGCTCATAAAATCCCTAAACGGCGTGCTGGTGGCCGCGGGCGACACGAAGAGTCTGCGAAACTGGCTTTTTGCTGGACTTTTTATAAATTTGGGCTTTTGCTTTTTTTACGTGGATGTTTGCGGGCTGGGTATCGGCGGGATAGCGCTGGCGACGGCTTCGGTTCAGCTTCTTGGTTCGTTATTTTTAGGCGTCAAAGTCGCAAAAACGGGCATGATAAATTTTTTAAATTTACGCTCATTTGCGCCAAAACTATCAATCTGCCGCAAAATTTTGGCCCAAGCCTTGCCTGCGTGCTTAAACTACCTCTCGATGTCGCTTGGCGGGCTCGTGCTTATGCATTTTATCAGCCGCTACGGCACGCACGCGGTCGCAGGTTACGGCCTAGCTCTTCGCATCGAGCAGATCGTCATGCTGCCCACGACTGGCATCGCGTCGGCGGTGCTTGGTATCGTGTCGCAAAACTTCGGCGCGCGCAAATACGCTAGAGTGCGCGGCTGCTACGCTTATTCGGTTAAATTTTTAGCGGTTTATTGTATTTTTGCAGCGACTTTTTGTCTTGGGCTAGGTGGGATTTTGATCGGTTTTTTTGACGAGACGCCCGAGGTCGTAAACGCAGCAAGAAGCTATTTTGCGGTAAATTCGCTAGCGTTTGTAGGCTACGCGCTCATAAATCTCTCCGGCTCGACGCTTCAAGGCGTAAAAAGGCCCGCGGCGGTTTTTGTTTTAAATTTTACCCGTCAGATAGTGCTGCAAATCGCGCTTTACTCGATTGTGGCAGATGTTTTTGGCGGCGAGTTGCAAGATATTTTTAAAGCAATGTTTTTTAATGTTTGGCTGATCGGGCTAACTTTTTTCTTTTATACCAAATTTATTCTTAGCCGAGTTTGCGCGGCTTAAGGTAAAAAATTGTCACAAATTTCCAAATTTAAGCTTATTTTTCTTGACATAGCGTATTTTTTTGGCTACAATGCGCCTTTTCAATAAGTAGGCTAAACTCGCAATGCCTCGGGGTGTAGCGCAGGCTGGTTAGCGCATCTGGTTTGGGACCAGAGGGCCGAAGGTTCGAATCCTTTCACCCCGACCATTTTTAGATGGTGAGTGTAGCTCAGTCGGTTAGAGCATCAGATTGTGGTCCTGAGGGTCGTGGGTTCGATTCCCATCACTCACCCCACTTGGGCGCTCGTAGCTCAATTGGATAGAGCGACAGACTTCGGATCTGTAGGTTATGGGTTCGACTCCTATCGGGCGCGCCACTTTGTTTTTATGCGCTCATAGCTCAGCTGGATAGAGCAACGGCCTTCTAAGCCGTAGGCCTCAGGTTCGAATCCTGATGGGCGTACCACTTTATTATTGTTGTGCGGATGTGGTGAAATTGGCAGACACGCCAGACTTAGGATCTGGTGCCCCACGGCGTGAAGGTTCAAGTCCTTTCATCCGCACCATCCAAAACCTCCTAAAATACAACTTTCTAAGACTTAAACTTTCAAAAGGTAACCCGATGGGTAACCCAAACTTATATTTTTTATTTTTTGGCTTGTTTTTTAACTTTATTTTTTGAGAAATCGGCATATTCTCTAAATCTTAAAAATGTTTACTTTTTTTACAAAGATATGAAAAAGATAAAAATATATTTTTTATAAAAAATAGAGTATGCTTCTTAAAACATTCACCCTAGCCTTTTTAAACATTATTTGTATACAAACTATCGCTTAATAAAGTAGGTTTCGGCAGACGGCTAATATTTTTTTGGCTAAGCAAAAGAAAAATATGAATATATTAGACGAAACTTTATTGACCAAGAAATGTTTTTCGTCGATAAAAGGCCTAAATTTTTATAGAAAGCTTTTAATGATTATTCATTAAAGTTTATGGCTCTCTTTAACTTAAGCTCACACAAAGGAGCAGTAAGTTACGATGGATACTATGAAAAATAAGTATATAGTCCGTTCCCGAATTTCAGAAAAGAAATTTAGAGAAATTCTAAAGTACTTCACGGAGGATATAGAAGCATCAAAGATATCAAATTTAACTAAAATTTCAGAAGCAACCCTATGTAGAATCTTTAGAGAAATAAGAATTCTTATGTCTAAAGAGTGTGAAAAGATATCTAAGTTTTCAGGTAAAATTTCCAGCTTGCAAGCTCACCTAGAAGCTTCGCTTTGAGATTAATGAAAGCTACTCTTACTTCGCTTCGTTCGTAGCTGCGGGCAGAATGGATCTAAAAGAGTAAGAGGAAAAAGAGATAGAGGAGCAGTAACAAAACTCCGGTATTTGGAATACTTAAAAGAGACGGCAAAGTTTATGCTCAGATAGTTAAAAATTGTTCTGCTAGCGAACTAATACCTATACTATCGTAATTTCTCAAAGAGAGTTCAAGCACAATAGCGAATTAGACGAGAGCGTTATTTATTCTGATTGTTGGAAGGCCTATGGCGTACTCGTAGATTATAGAGCCAAAGCGCATTATAGAGTGAAGCACTCTAAAAATGAATTAGCAAATGGTAA
>CAUQJW010000055.1:0-10712 GCA_963518485.1 uncultured Campylobacter sp. | reverse complement strand
GGATGGCCCTACACTGCAATTTGAAGGCGGTAAATCTACCGACAGAGCTACTCTAAACGTAACCGGAAACGCCGTACTAAAAGATGTATCTATACAGGCATCTTCATCTCTAGGCGAGCAATATATGAATTTCCATCAAAGCGGCGAAGCTAAAGTAAAAAGCCTTATGGGTAGCCAAAATAAAGACGTTATAGATATAGCAGGCGACTTTACTTATACTAACGTCGGCAATAATCTTCAAACTCACGGTGGAGACGATGAGATAAAGATGCACGGCGGAGCTACGGTAAAAGTCAAAGCAGATATGGGCGATGGCAAAGATACTTTAACAATAGATAATGCTACATTTAAAGATTCTCTTGTGAATATGGACGGCGGTAACGACGAAGTAAATATAAATGCTGGAGCGAATTTGTCTAGTACTGAAATTTATACTGATGGTGGCGAAGATATAGTAAATGTAAGAGGTGGTACCTTTAGCGAAACAAAGATCGAACTAGGTAAGGGTAAAAATGAAGTAAATATAGAGTCTGGCGCGGTATTTGGCGACCGAGATGCTGGTCTTAATGCCTTTAATGAGCATAAAACTTATATAAGATCAGATCATAGGGCTAGTCAAATTTCAGAAGACACCATAAATGTTAAAGCCGGCGCTACCGTCAAAAACGCCGAAATACAAACTAACGGAGGAGAAGATACTTTAAACATAGACGGTACGGTTATAAATTCGAACATAAACTTAGGCTCAGGCAATGACGCCGTCTCTATCGGTAAAAACGCAAGCATAGACGGTAGCTCTACTATCGACGGCGGAGCCGGTAATGATACACTAAAGATTGCTGACGGCAGTATAGATTTTAGCAGAGTTAAAAATTTCGAAAAACTAGATTTAACTAACGGCGAACGAACCGAAATAACGCTTAGAGCTTCAGATGTATTAAATATGACCGATAGCGGAAATAAACTAACTATAGACGGCGACGGTAACGATAAGTTAAATTTAAGCGGCTTTGACCGGAACACTGCTAATAGCACCGTGCGTTCGGGCTATACGGAATATACCAGCACCGACGGAACCGTTAAGATAGAAGTTAAAAACGATATAACGGATATAACGTTCTAAATTTACGCTTCGTTTAACGAAACGATTAAATACCCCGAAGTTTTCATTCGGGGTATTTATTTCTACTCTCTTACGCTCTAAAAATATAAAAATTCAAAGAAATAATTTTATACTAGCTTTACGATTTTTGCTATAATTTCCGTAAATTTTAAGGCAAAAAATGCAAATAGACATAGATAAAGTTAAAATCGAACCCAGTTGGAAAGAGATTTTAAAAGAGGATTTTTTAAGCCCGAATTTCGCCCGCGTGAAGGAAAATTTTCTGCGTGCAAAGGCCGCGGGCGAAGTCTATCCGCCAAATACGCTAATATTTAACGCCTTTAATCTAACGCCCTTTAACGCCGTAAAAGTCGTAATCTTAGGCCAAGATCCCTATCACGGCGCGGGGCAGGCGATGGGGTTAAGCTTTTCGGTGCCGCGCGGCGTCAAAATCCCGCCCAGTCTGCAAAATATCTACAAAGAAATTTACGATGATTTGGGTATCGCGGAGCCAAACTCGGGCGATCTGAGCTACTGGGCGAAGCAGGGCGTGCTACTGCTAAACGCAACGCTAAGCGTTAGCGCGGGACAGGCGAATTCGCACTCGAATTTCGGCTGGCAGGAGTTCACGGACGCTGCGATTAGCAAGCTTAGCGAGCGCGCCCGAAACGTCGTTTTCATGCTCTGGGGCAACCCGGCCAAAGCAAAAGCATCGCTCATAGACGCATCGCGCCACCTCGTGCTAACGGCGGCTCATCCAAGCCCGTTAGCGCGCGGGGCGTTTTTTGGCTGCAGGCACTTTTCAAAGGCGAATTTGTATCTAGCGCAGCACGGCAAAGCGCCGATAGACTGGGATTTAAATAACGCCTAAAGACTCGGTTTACCGCCGCTTTTTATTTCGTTTAAGCTTTTTCGTATCGATTCTAGACCTCTTTCACACTCTTTTTCGTCGCCGACTCGAGAGATCATTTCAACCTGCCCGCTTAGCTTTTGCGCATAAATTTCAAATTTGATTTCAAAGGTTCTAAATGCCTTTTCATCGTCTTTTAGCTCTAGCGTTTTTACTTTTTTTAGCTCGTTTAAATACTCTTGCATACCTTTTACGTACTCCTCGCACGCGTTTTGAGCGCCCAAAGCTAGCGCGCTAAGTGCGCAAAATATTAATATTTTTCTCATCGCCGTCCTTTAAATTTTGCCTGATTATACTCTTTTTTAGGGTTTAAATTTTATAATTTCTAAAAATTTAAAGGCGAAAAATGAGACGAAAAGATAGAGAACTAACCGCGCAAGAAGGCCTTGAGATCATCGATGCGTGCGAATACGGGACGATTTCTTGCATTACGGACGAAGGCGAAATTTTTAGCGTGCCTATTTCGGTCGTGCGCGAGGAAGGGAGCGTGTTTTTGCATGGCGCGCCCGCAGGCTCTAAGGCAAAGCTGCTAAATGACGGCAGAAACGTGACGCTGGTTTGCGTAAGCTATGCACGGGTGCCGATTTTGACGGACGAGCAGCTAGACGCGATAAAAGACGACGGCAAAGCGCTTGGCGCGAAGGTTTTTACGACAGAATACAAATCCGCTATCGCAGAGACTAAAGCTTATATCGTGACGGACGAGGCGGCGAGACTGCGCGCGCTACGGCTGCTTAGCGAAAAATACACGCCAAAGTATATGCGAACTTTTGACGTTGCCGCGGCTCACGGGCTAAAGGCGATGAATATCTACGAGCTAAAAATCGCGAGCATAACGGCAAAAGCAAAGATTATTCGCGACTAACCCGCGCCAAATCGGCTAAATTTCAGCCTTAAATTTACGTTTTTGGCTTAAAACGGAGCAAATTTAAATGCCGCTCGGTAAGCCTGGTTTAAAAAATAGTAAAAATGTCGGTTAAATTCGCATCATCCGCTACGAAACCTAAAAGAGCAAATTTAGCGAATTTGGCGCGGTGAAAATTAGATAAAAATCGTATGTTTTTAAAGGGGTTTCCCTCCAAAAGGAGGGGAAAAATCATTTAGGTAGAGTTGCTATAACTTGTTTCATCTGATCGATAGCAGGTTTGCAAGCCGCCTCTTGGGCATCTTTAGGTAGCGCGGCGAATTGATTTTTTTGATCTTCGTAAGTCGATTTCATAGCCGCCATTTGCGGATTGTCTTTTGTTTTTTCGACGAACTCGTCAACTAGTTTAAAATACTCCTCGCATGCAGGCGAAAGCTCCGCCGCAGATGCGCTAACGCCCATTATGCCAAGAGCGGCAACTACTAATAATGACTTTTTCATTATGTCTCCTTGTTTGAAATAGACGGGCATTATAGCCTATTTTTTAAAACAAATATTTAAAAATAAATTTAAAGTTTTTTCGGCTTCGCACTCTTTGTCGGCGCTGAAATCGGCGTAGGCGCGGCGTTTGTCTAGTTTAAAAAAAGTAAATTTAGCCGTAGCGCGACAAAGCAGCCCGGACGCGGAGCTAAATTTAACCCGCCCGCTCCCGCAAATCCGCTTCTTAATTTAAATTTGACTATAATGCCTTAAAATTTAAAAGGAGCAAATTTGCAAAATTTCGCCTTGAAATTTCGTCCGACGAGCTTAGACGAGATCTGCGGACAGCGCGAGCTGGTGGGCGTTTTTAAAAAATTTATCGAAAACAAAAAAATCCCGCACAGTATATTTTACGGACCCGCAGGCTGCGGCAAGACGAGTTTTGCTCGCGTCGTCGCGCAGTCGATGGAATATGATTTTTACGAATTTGACGGCGGAAATCTCAAAATCGAGGAGTTTCGCAAAATCCTAAAAAACCACGAAAACGCGCTTTCTAAGCCGCTATTTTTCATCGACGAGATCCACCGCCTCAGCAAAACGCAGCAAGAAGCCCTACTGATACCGATGGAAAACTACCGCGCCGCCATCATCGGAGCCAGCACGGAAAATCCATATTTCACGCTAAGCTCGGGCATCCGCAGCCGCTCGATGCTCTTTGAGTTTAAACCGCTTGCGAGCGAGGATTTTGAAAAGCTGCTTGAGCGCGTGCGCGGCGAGGTCAAATTTGACATCTCAGACGATGCCAAGGCCTATCTCGTAAAAAGTAGCGGCGGAGACGCGCGCGGGCTGCTAAATTTGCTAGAGTTTGCCGTGAGTCTGGATGAAAAAATAACGTTAGAGAATTTAAAAACGCTGCGAGCTAACGCCGTTAGCGAAGGCGTTAGCAAGGACGACGTGCATTACGGGCTAGCAAGCGCGTTTATAAAAAGCCTGCGGGGAAGCGATGAAAACGCCGTCATATACTATCTAGCGCGGCTTATAGATGCGGGCGAGAGTGCTGATTTTATCGCGCGAAGGATGGCGATATTTGCTAGCGAAGACATCGGTAACGCCAATCCTAACGCGCTAAATTTAGCCGCTAACGCGCTTGCCGCTGTTAGCAAGATCGGCTTTCCAGAAGCGCGTATAATCCTCGCTCAGTGCGCGATGTATCTGGCTCACTCGCCAAAGTCAAACTCCAGCTACAAGGCCATAAACGCCGCGTTAGCCTACGTCAAAGAGGGGCCGCCGCTAGCCATCCCGCCCTATCTCATCAACACCGCTCCCGAGGCCAAGGAGTATCTGTATCCGCATAGTTTCGGCGGCTGGGTAGAGCAAAAATATCTCGAAAAACCGCTTAAATTTTACGAGAGCAACGGCATCGGCTTTGAAAAAACGCTGGACGAGTGGCTGGCTAAAATAAAGTCTAAGGGTTAAATTTGGACGGCTTGCGTTAATTTTGCGACGACTCAAATTTGTCCTGCCGGTTTATTAAATTTTAGAGGAAGCATTGCGGTCAAATTTAGCGTATTTTTAACTTTTGGGTTTTTGCAGGCTTGTTAAATTTCTCGGTAAATCTCGTAAAACCGCCGTAAAATTTCCAAAGCGGCGAGAAGGCCCAGCTAAAACAAAACCTGCCGCCCAAATCAAGAATATCCTTCAAAACTACCCGCCTTATCAAATTTAACTCAAATTTTACCTATATTTTTAAAATATGCTAAAAAATTTTATTATTTATTTTAGTTTTATATTTTTTTAAATATACTTGAAAAATTTTAAATATTTAAAGGCAAAATCCATGCTCACCGATATCGTAAGCTCCGTAAATTCATTCCTTTGGGGGCCGTATTTCCTTATAGCGCTGCTTTGCGGCACGGGGCTTTACTTCACGATTAGGCTTCGCTTCGTACAGATTTTTAAATTTAAAGCGGGGCTTTACGGGCTGTTCGGCAACTTTTCGCTGCACGGCGAGGCAGCGGGAAAATCTGGTATGAGCTCGTTTCAAGCAGTCGCTACGGCCGTCGCGGCGCAGGTAGGCACGGGCAACCTCGTGGGCGCCACGACCGCGCTTATAATGGGCGGACCGGGCGCGATATTTTGGATGTGGTGCGCGGCGTTTTTGGGCATGGCGACGAATTTTGCCGAGATATGCCTAGCGCAAATTTACCGCGCAAAGGACGATAGCGGCCACGTGATCGGCGGGCCTGCGTTTTATATCAGCCGCGGACTAAAGAGCCGTTACGCCAAAGCCCTGGCGGCGTTTTTTGCGCTAGCGATCATTTTAGCGCTGGGATTTATGGGAAATATGGTTCAAGCTAACTCCATCTCAGACGGCTTTAAGGGGGCGTTTGGTATCCCAAACTGGGCTAGCGGGCTGTTTTTAGCGGCGATTTGCGCCATGATTTTTATCGGCGGCGTCAAGGCCATCGCGCGCGTAGCAGAAAAAATCGTGCCGCTAATGGCGATCCTCTATGTCGCGGTCGGACTTGTGATCATTTGCTTTAATCTTGATAAAATTCCCGGCGTCATAGCGCTTATATTCGAGGCCGCATTTAATCCGTCCGCAGCCTGGGGCGGCGCGACAGGGGCTACGATAGCTACGGCAATGAGATACGGTATCGCGCGCGGGCTGTTTTCAAACGAAGCCGGCATGGGCTCGACCCCTCACGCGCACGCCGCAGCTAACGTCAAGCACCCGGTAGATCAGGCGGTGCTAGGTATCATGAGCGTGTTTGTAGATACCTTTATCGTGCTAAATATCACGGTTTTTGTCGTGCTAAGCGCGGACGTGATACGTTTTGAAAACGGCAAAGCCGTGCTAACTGGTATCGCGCTCGTTCAGGAGGCTTTTTCATCGCATGTTTTGGGGCATACGGGCGGATATAGCTTTGTAGCGGTTTGCTTGTTTTTCTTTGCGTTTACGACGATACTTGGGTGGTATTATTTTGCCGAGATAAACGTTCGCTATCTTTTTGGTGCTAAATTCGTGCGCGTCTTGCAAATTTTGGTCGTCGGGTTTATATTTTTAGGCAGTTTGCTTAAGATAAATTTCGTCTGGGAGCTAGCGGATATGTTTAACGGCCTTATGGTACTGCCGAATTTAATCGCCATCATCGCGCTAAGTCCCGTCGTCGTAAAACTCCTAAAAGACCACGACGCGGGTAAGGAATACGAACAAAGCGAATATGCCGTAAAAATTTAATCTTATTTCGGTAATCGCTCGACGTTAAGTAAATTGCGAAAGCGTTTTAGAAATTTGACGGTCCTAATGTCCGCCGGTCGTAACACTATCTTGAATCTCAAAGACAATAGGTTTACTCATATCTACAGCCGTTACGTTAGTACAGACCGTCATGCGCCACATTTTAGATGCGGCCGCTAATCGTTTACCGTCCAATTATTCAAGGACAAACCGGCTTCTTGACTAAACTAGCCTAGCGCCCACGCCTTTTACGACCTCGCCGATGACGTAGCCGCCCGAGTTAGCTAGCACGAAGTCCGCGTTTTCTTTCGGCGCTACTACGATCATGCCAACGCCCATATTAAACGTCCTCATCATCTCGGCCGGCTCTACCTTTTGCGCGATGATTTTAAAGATCTCAGGCGTGCGTATCGCCGCGCGTTCGATTTTAGCACCCAGCCCCGCAGGAAATACGCGCGGTAGATTTTCCACTATGCCGCCGCCGGTAATGTGCGCGAGCGCGTGGATCTTGTCTTTTAAATTTAAAAAGTCGCCGACGTAAATCCTGGTCGGCTCCAAAAGCACGTCGATGAGCGCGCGACCGTCCACTTTATCGTCAAATTTTAGTCCTAGCTCGGCGACTACTTTTCGCGCAAGCGAGAAGCCGTTTGAGTGCAGGCCGCTGCTAGGAAGCGCGATGAGCGCGTCGCCCTCGCGGACGAATTTTGAGCGGTCGATCTCGTCCTCCTCTGCGATACCCACGGCAAAGCCTGCAAGGTCGAAGTCGCCATTTTCATACATAGAGGGCATCTCGGCCGTTTCGCCGCCGATTAGCGCGCAGCGAGCGAGTTTGCAGCCCTGCGCGATACTTTTTACGACCTCTTTTGCATCGCTGATCTCAAGCTTTGCCGTCGCGTAGTAGTCGAGGAAAAATAGCGGCTCGGCGAAGTTGCAGATGAGGTCGTTCACGCACATAGCGACGAGATCTTGGCCTACGCCCTCAAATTTACGCGCGTCGATCGCTAGTCGCAGTTTTGTGCCCACGCCGTCGGTAGCGCCTAGGATAGCGGGTTTTTTGTAGCCTGCAGGCAGCCTTACTGCACCCGAAAACGAGCCGATACCGCCCAAAACGTGCGGAGTTTGCGTCGCTTTGACGAACGGTTTTATCGCGTTTACGAAGTCATTTCCCGCGTCTATATCGACGCCAGCGTCTTTGTAGCTTATCATTTTTGGCCTTTATTGAAATTTGATTAATTTTAGCCAAAAATTGCTAAAATCGGAGTAAAAAATCGGAGGTAAAATGCCGCAATTTAAACACGCAATCGTCATCACGGGCAGCATCGGTAGCGGCAAAAGCGCGGTTTGCAAGCTGCTTGCTGGGCTCGGATTTGAGATCATCGACGCGGACTCTATCGCCCACGAACAGCTAAATTTGTGCGTGAGCGAGGTTGCGGCGGAGTTTGGAGACGAGGTTTTAGCAGACGGCAAAATAGATAGAAAAAAGCTCGGCGCGCTAGCGTTTAAAGACGCGGAAAAGCTAAAAATTTTAGAGCGAATTTTGCATCCGAAGATTAGGCTTGAAATTTTATCTCGCGCGGCAAAGCTAGAAAGCGCGGACAGGACGTATTTTGTGGATATTCCGCTATTTTTTGAAAGGCGGGACGCCTACAAAGAGTTTTCTCGCGTCCTCGTCGTTTATGCTCCAAAAGACACGCTGATCTCGCGCGTGATGAAGCGAAACGAGCTGAACTACGACGCCGCAAAGCACCGCGTAGAGCTACAAATAGACATAGAGCAAAAGCGCGCTGCGGCAAATTTTACGATAGAAAATACCGGAGATTTTGAAAATTTAAAAAGCGAGACGTTAAAGTTTTTAAGCAAAATTCAAAGCAGCTTCCTAAGTAAAATTTAAAAGACGGCTGTTGGCTAAATTTACGGTTGAGAAGGTTTCGCGCCAAGTCTCTTACCGATACGGAATTTAGTTAATAAAATCCATTTAGCCTAGTAAAATTGTCTAAAATTCATCCATTCCCAGAGCAAAACCCGCTCGCGAAATTAGATTGAATTAAACGCCAAGTTTTAAACTCTTTTTACGTTCGGCACTTCGTAGAGATTTTTTTATTTCTTCTTTTACATTATCTATTTTTTGCCAACAAATACTTCTACGCCGACTTAAATCGCGGCCGAGACGCCAAAAACGATAAATAAAATTTTGTTTAATTTGCTTAAGTTTCGGTTTAGTTTTTGTATATCTATTTCTACTCCTTAAATTTCAAAAAGAGAATTTACGCCAGGATAAGACAAACAAAAAAGAAAAAGGAGCGGAAACCGCCCCTGGGTATTATAAAGCAGCCTTTGCTTTTGAAGCTAGCTCGCTGAAAGCTTTTGCGTCATTCATAGCTAGATCGGCTAAGATTTTTCTATCAAGCTCGATATTTGCTTTTTTAAGTCCCGCGATAAAGCGCGAATAGCTAATGTCGTTTAGGCGGCACGCAGCGTTGATGCGCACTATCCACAAGCGGCGGAAGTCGCGTTTCTTGCGGCGTCTGTCGCGGTATGCATAGACCAAACTTCTTTCTAATTGCTCTTTAGCTTTTCTAAAGTGTTTGTGTCTAGCGCTGAAAAAACCTCTAGCTAGTTTTAAAACTTTTTTATGGCGTCTTCTTCTAACTACGCCCGTTTTTACTCTTGCCATATTTATCCTTTACAAATCGGCGCTCACTGAGTGAGTCTTGCCCCAAATTCGGGGGAGTTTGGAATGACTTTTAGTCAAAAACTTAAATTCCGAGCATCGCTTTGACGCTTGCGACGTTTGTGCCGTCTACGTATTGAGGCGAGCGTAAATCTCTCTTGCGGTTGCGAGATTTTTTAGTCAAAATGTGGCTTCTAAAAGCAGAGCCTCTTTTGATCTTGTTTTTGCCCACTTTAAAACGTTTAGCAGCGCCGCGAACTGTCTTCATCTTAGGCATACTAATCCTTTTAAAATTTCTTTTACGCCTTGCGCGTAAGAGTGGGATTATACCCAAAATTCCTTTAAGAAATTTAAATTTGAAGGTGCGCGCGTCAAAATACAAAACAAATTTACAATACAATCTTGAAAATAGCTTAAATTTTAGATTTAATTAATATTTTTAGTCCTATAATTTTACTTAGATTTATTATCTCAAATCAAGGAGTAACGATGAAGATGAAGTTTCTCGCCTCTGCGGCGGTAATAAGCGCGATGTTTTGCGCAAACGCGCTAGCTTGCACGACTATTTTGGTTGGAGAGGGCGCCTCTGACGACGGTTCCATGCTGATAGCTAGGAGTGCCGATAGCAAGGCGATAAAGGCTCAGGTATTTTTGATACATCCTAAAAAATCCAATCAAAAAGGCGTCCACAGCTCAAAGGCGCATGACGGGGCAAATGATTTCACCTATCCGCTGCCAAAAGAGGGCATGAGATACACGACGATAGCAAACTCCCACACCAAGCTTCACGGCGCGGTCGGCTACAATGACGCGGGCGTTGGCATCAGCGGCACCGAGACCATATATGCTAAAGACGAACTGCTAAAAATCGATCCGTATAACGAAGCGACCGGCATCACGGAGGACGATATCCCCGACGTCTTGCTGCCTCGTATGAAAAGCGCGGCGCAGGGCGTGAAACTGCTCGGCGAGATCGTGGAAACTACGGGCGCGGGAGAGGGTTTTGGCGTGGTGTTCGTGGATAAAAACGAGCTTTGGTATTTTGAAACGGGCACCGGTCATCACTGGATGGCGGTTAAACTACCTAAAGACGAATACTTCGTCTCCGCAAACCAAGGCAGACTACAAAACTACAAAGAAAACGATCCGAATTTTATGGGGTCAAAGAATTTGATCAAATTTGCCCAAGATAACGGCGCCTACGACCCGGCAAAAGACGGAGAATTTCAGTTTACGAAAGCCTACACCAGAGACGACGATAGAGACGTGACCTACAACTATCCGCGCGTTTGCTGGGTGCAGCAGATGTTTAATCCCGAGCTAAAAGATAAGCAGACTCTTGACGGCGGCAACTATCCGGTATTTTTAAAGCCGGCTAAAAAGCTAAGCGTGCAGGATCTAAAAAATGCTCTTAGATCCCACTACGACGGCACGGCATACGAT
>CAUQJW010000054.1:0-10722 GCA_963518485.1 uncultured Campylobacter sp. | reverse complement strand
CTTGAGAGCTGCCTAGCGCGTGCGACGCATCGTCAAGCACTTTTATGCCGCGCTCCCTGGCTAGTTTTAAGATAGCGCCCAAATTTACGGGATTGCCGCCGAAATCAACCGCGGTTATGACTTTCGTTTTAGGCGTGATGAGGCTTGCAAGCGAGTTTTCGTCGATATTTCCGTCAAATTTAACGGGCGCGAATTTAACCTCCGCTCCCGCCATCAACGCTGCATTTGCCGTCGCTGCAAACGTGATAGGCGTCGTTACGACCTCGTCGCCCTCTCGCACTCCAAGCGCTAGATACGCCGCGTGTAGCGCAGACGTCGCCGAGTTCATCACTACGACGTGCTTTACGCCGACGTATTTTGCGATCGCTTCTTCAAATTCTCCGACCTTGTCGCCGCCCGTTAGGATGTCGTCTTTTAGAGCGCTCACGACGGCGGCGATGTCGGAGTCGGTTATTTGTTGTCTGCTGTAAGGTATCATTTTTGTCCTTTTTTCGGCTTGTCTTTATTGAGGCTTGTCTTTTTCCGCTATACGTCGTTAAATTTAAAATTTTCTCGGTCACGTATTTTATATACGCTCCCTCGCAAATTTTAAATTTGCCTCGTCTAGCGAAAAAAATACTTCGCCTCGTTTTTTATAAATTTATACGCTTAACTCAAATTTCGGCCAAATTATTTACTAGCCTCGATCATCTCTAAAAGTCCGTCTTTGCCGAGCCAAATTTTATTTTTATCCGAGCTGTACTCGAAATTTTCCTCCACGAGGCGCCCTTTTTCGCCTAGCGCGTTTATGCTAAAGTCGTCGTCCTTGCTCGTAAATTTGATCGACGGGCTGATCACGTAGTGGTCGTCAAACTCGTACGTTAGGTGCGCATCGTCCTTGCCGACCATGACCTCGTGCATCTTTTCGCCCGGGCGGATGCCGATTATTTTTACGCCGAGCTGCGGAGCCATGGAGCGAGCAAGCTCTATCATCGTCATCGACGGGATTTTCGGGATGAAAATTTCGCCGCCTTTCATGCGCTCGAAATTTTTAAGTACGAAATTTACGCCCTGTTCTAGCGTGATCCAAAACCGCGTCATATCAGCATGTGTGATCGGCAACTCCTTCGCGCCTTCCGCGATTAGCTTCTTAAATAGCGGCACGACCGAGCCGCGAGAGCCTACGACATTGCCGTAGCGAACGACGCTAAATCGCGTTTTTTTGCTACCGGCGATGTTGTTTGCCGCGACGAATAGCTTATCGCTGGCAAGCTTGGTCGCGCCGTATAAATTTACCGGGTTGCACGCCTTGTCCGTCGAGAGTGCTACGACCTTGCTCACGCCGCACTCAAGCGCCGCGTCGATGACGTTTTGCGCACCGTTGACGTTGGTTTTGATGCACTCCATCGGGTTGTATTCAGCGATCGGTACGTGTTTCATTGCTGCCGCGTGGATGACGTAATCAACGCCGTTCATGGCCGTTTTTAGGCGCTTTTCGTCGCGTACGTCGCCGATGAAATATCTCATAGCGGAGTCGTTAAAAACCTGCGCCATTTCGTATTGTTTTAGCTCGTCGCGAGAGTAGATTATAAGTCGTTTCGGATTAAATTTTTTAAGTAGAATCTCGGCGTACTTTTTACCGAATGAACCTGTACCGCCCGTAATCAAGATATTTTTGCCGTTAAACATCGCAATTTCCTTATTAAACTAATTAAATTTAATTAGTTTAAGCAAATATTATGCCAAATCTATTTTATACGAGCGGTTTTACCAACTATTTTAAAATTCTAGGCAGGGTTATGCCTTCCTGCGCCTGATATTTACCCTTTTTGTCCGCATACGTCACTTCGCACGGTTCGTCGCCCTCGATGAATAGTACCTGCGCGATGCCTTCGTTCGCGTAAATTTTAGCCGGTAGCGGCGTCGTATTTGAAATTTCTATCGTGATGTGCCCTTTAAATCCGGGCTCAAAAGGCGTGACGTTTACGATGATACCGCACCTTGCGTATGTGCTTTTGCCTAGGCAGATGGCTAGCACGTTATCGGGCATGTTAAAATACTCGATCGTGCGCGCTAGAGCGAATGAATTGGGCGGGACGATGCAGACGCCCCCTTTAAAATCCACCACGTTTTTTTCGTCGAAATTTTTCGGATCGACTACGGTACCGCCTATGTTGGTGAAAATTTTAAACTCGTCGCCCACGCGGATATCGTAGCCGTAGCTAGACACTCCGTAGCTAACCACGCCGCGTCCGACTTGTTCCTCAGCAAACGGCACTATCATCGCCTTTTCGTGCGACATTTTGCGTATCCAGGCGTCAGATTTTAGCCCCATTTTTTACCTTTATTTTAAATTTGCGCGATTATAACATAATTTAAATTGCGAAGCATTTTAAAGAGCGGGGCGATAGGATAAAAATCAAGCGGTAAATTTTCCGCTTGATTTGGGCAATTTAGGCTGCCTTAACCTCTTGAAGTCTATACCATGCGATGATTTGCATAATAAACGCCGCGAGTAAAATAACGTAGCCGATGATTATAACGGCCGTGAGTGCTCCTACTACCGTGCCGATAAAATAATAAAGGAAAAATTTATCGCCCGAGATGCTTGAAAGTTCGTTATAAACTTGAAATTCTTTGAAAAATCCGTAAATAACGCCTATAAGACCTGCTATACCCAAGATCGCTCCTATAATCATACTAACGCCGCCTGTATTGCCGTATCCGGCTCCGGCATTCATAAACGCAAATACCCCCATAGTCATACCCAAGAAAATCAAAACAGACGACGCTACGGTAGCGACTAGGTATAAAATGTAATTTTTCTTTAAGGTAGGACTGTCTACTTTATTTGAAAGCTTAAATATAGCGAGCAAAATGCATATAAAACCCGCGATAACGAAAACTATGCCTAAAAACGGAATAACGCCTAAAATCGGTAGAGCAGACCCCGCCAAACCCAGCGTTCTAATCGTCGATAAATCGTTGCTTTTTAGATCAAAATTCATATTATCGAAATTTATATTTAGAGATTTTGCTTTCGTTAAGTAGATCTCTTTGGCGTTTTGTCCGTCTACGACGAAATCCACTTCGTCACCCTGCCTTAAAACTACGGTCGCGCCGCTAGCGGTTACGGACTTTACGTCTCCCTCGAGATATGCGTAGCGTTGCTCGTCCGCGCTTAGTATGACGCCCGGGCCCAGTACGGTTCCTTTCATGCTGTTCCTTTAAGATTTAAGATAAAATCATTATTTTATATTTTTAAAACAAAGCCTTAGCTTAATTTTTTAAAAATTTATTATAAACAAACCAATCACGAGCCTGCTTATTGATTTATAAGTGTATAAGATTATATTTCATAAAATTACTAAATTTTATTACAAAGGAGAATTTTATGAAAAAATTACTACTTATTTCTATCGCGGCCGCGGTTGCCTTTGGCGGCGGAAATTTACTCGTGGGCGCTGGCGACGGATACAAAAAACCGGTCACTGAAGTGATAGAAAATCTCAAAAAAGACGGCGTACAGATCGAGGGCGCGTTTGCAAATTTAGGCCAAATCACTATGCAAGCAAAAGAGGGCAAGATTGCTGCGATCGTTGGCGACGAGGCGTTTTTAAAGAAAACGGACCTTGATATAAAGGCATATGAGCGCATCGGCAAGGGCGCACTCGTGCTAGTTACGCCAAAAGGCAAGCAGATAAAAAACGTATCTGAGCTAAAAAATCTAGCTAAAATCGCTATGCCGGACTCTAAAAAAGCGATCTACGGCGTGAGGACGACGGAGTTTTTGAAAAACTCGGGGTTAGAGGCCGATCTAGTGCCTAAGATGCTACCGGTCGCGGGCGTACCGCAAGTAGTCGCCTACGTCGCGAACGGCGAGGTGGATGCCGACTTTATCAACTCGACCGAGGCCGTGGCTAGAGAGGGCGAGTTTGGCAGCGTGATTTACATCGACGAGGCGCTTTATAGCCCCGTTTTTATCTCGGCGGCAAAGCTTCCCGCATGCGAAGGTAACGAGGCGTGCGCTAAATTTATAGATGAGATAAAAACCCCTCGCTCGAAGGAAATTTTCGCTAAATTCGGGTTAAAATAATTTAAATAGCCGGCTTTTGACTCGGTTAAATTTGTCTTCAAATTTGACGTAAAATTTGCGTCAAATTTGATTTAAACGCTAAAATTTACTCGCTAAATTTAACTCAAACGAAAAGCAAAATTTAACGAAAAAAGGAAAAATTTGCAGGAACTTACCTGGCTTATTCACCCGCTGCTTTTAAGCGCCAAAACGCTTGCCGCGACCTTTGTGCTGCTCCTATTTTTAGGGCTTGGCGCGGCTTATTTTTTGGCGTTTTACCGCGGTAAATTTAAGGCCGCCTTAGAGGCGGCCGTGATGTTTCCGCTCATTTTTCCGCCTATTGCTACGGGATTTTTGCTACTTTACGTCTTGGGGCGAAACGGCGTGATCGGCAAGGCGTTAAATTTACAGATCGTTTTTAGCTTTTCGGCGCTTGTTATCGCTTCGTTTTTAGCGGGCTTGCCGCTGTTTGTAAAGCCCGTTCAAAGCGCGCTTGAAAGCCTGCCCAAAAGCCTAATCGAAGCGGGTCAAAGCCTAGGCAAAAATCGCTTTGAGATCGCCGTTTTTATCCTCATTCCAAACGTCTTTAAAAGCGTCGTTTCGGCGCTCGTTTTGGCTCTTGCTCGCGGCCTTGGCGAGGTCGGTATCACGCTGATGCTAGGCGGAAATATCGTAGGCAAAACCGACACCGTTTCGCTAGCTATCTATAATGCGGTTTAGGACGGCGAAAACGGCCGCGCGCTCATTTTGAGCGTGATTTTGGTCGTGCTTAGCTTGGTGCTTTTCGGATTTATAAATTTTCTCGAGCGAGCAAAAAGGAAGCCGACGTCATAGGCGCAAAACTCGATATTTTAAACAAGACTAACGATTAAATATAGTAAATTTACTATGAATAGTAAAAACAAAATGCGGCTTTGCGAGCGTAAATTCATTATTTTTTTGCTACAATAAGAAGTTTTGAATTTTAATTATTTAGGAGAAATCTTTATGAAAAAAGAAGATATAAAAGAACTGATCGAGTTTTTTAACGATATGGATATGAATCGTATCAAGATAAAAAGCGGGGATTTTGAGGTCGAGCTTGAAAAATTCGCCGATTGCTGCGAGTTGCCGAAACCGATTGTTCAAGCTCCCGCACTCGCTCCGACTCCCGTAAGCGTAGTGGTAAATTCGGAAGTTAAGACTCCTGCAAATTCCCCTAAAGACAGCATAAAATCGCCTATGGTCGGTACTTTCTATGCCGCTCCGAGCCCGGGCGCCGCTCCGTTCGTAAAAGTGGGCCAAAGCATAAGAAAAGGCGACGTTATAGGTATTATAGAAGCTATGAAAATAATGAACGAAATAGAAGCCGAATTCGACTGTAAAATCGTCGAGATGCTAGTAGCCGACGGACAACCGGTAGAGTTCGGCTTACCGCTCTTCGGCGTGGAGAAAATTTAATGGAAATCAAAAAGATTTTAATCGCAAATCGCGGCGAAATCGCTCTGCGAGCTTTGCGAACGATAAAAGAGATGGGTAAGGAGGCGATCGTAGTTTACTCTACCGCCGATAAAGACGCTCTTTACGTTAAATACGCCGATGCGGCTATTTGTATCGGCAAAGAGCGCTCGAGCGATAGCTATTTAAATATCCCTGCCATTATCAGCGCTGCTGAGATTAGCGAAGCCGACGCGATATTTCCGGGTTACGGTTTTTTAAGCGAGAATCAAAATTTCGTCGAAATTTGCGACTACCATAAGCTAAATTTTATCGGTCCTAGCGTAGCGGCTATGGCGTTAATGAGCGATAAGAGCAAGGCTAAACAAATGATGCAGCGAGCCGGCGTCCCGGTAATACCCGGTTCGGACGGCGCGGTTACCGATACTAAGGCGGCAAAAGAGCTAGCTAAACAAATCGGTTACCCGGTAATCTTAAAGGCCGCAGCCGGCGGCGGCGGACGCGGTATGCGGGTGGTCGAGCGCGAAGAGGATTTGGAAAAAGCGTTTTGGTCGGCCGAAAGCGAAGCGATGAGCGCGTTTGGCGACGGAACGATGTATATGGAAAAATACATCCTAAACCCGCGCCACATCGAGGTTCAGATCATTGGCGACAGCCACGGCAACGTCCTGCATATCGGCGAGCGCGACTGCTCTATGCAGCGTCGCCACCAAAAGCTAATAGAAGAAAGCCCCGCGATTTTACTAGACGAAAAGACGCGAGAGAGGCTGCACGAAACGGCGATAAAAGCGGCAAAAGCTATCGGCTATGAGGGTGCTGGAACGTTTGAATTTTTAGTCGATAAAAATTTAGATTTTTACTTTATAGAGATGAATACTAGGCTTCAAGTCGAACATTGCGTAAGCGAAATGGTAAGCGGTTTGGATATTATAGAGTGGATGATAAGAGTCGCGCAAGGAGAGGCTTTACCTAGTCAAGACAGTATTACTTTAAAAGGCCACGCTATAGAGTGTCGTATTACGGCCGAAGACCCTAAGACGTTTACGCCAAGCCCCGGTAAGATAACTAAATACGTTTGTCCTGGCGGTCGCAACGTGCGTATGGATAGTCATATTTATCAAGACTACTCGATTCCGCCTTACTACGATAGTATGATAGGTAAGCTAATCGTGTGGGACGAAAATAGAAATAGAGCGATACATAAAATGAAAGTAGCTCTTGAGCAGCTAGTTATACACGGCATTAAGACGACGAGAGATTTTCATATAGCTATGATGGAAAATCCAGATTTTATCAACAATAATTACGACACGAATTATTTAGCGCGC
Source organism: uncultured Campylobacter sp. (assembly GCA_963518485.1). Lineage (GTDB taxonomy): Bacteria > Campylobacterota > Campylobacteria > Campylobacterales > Campylobacteraceae > Campylobacter_A. The sequence goes on along the minus strand of CAUQJW010000054.1, from coordinate 3,903 downwards.
CATTAAATTTATTCGGGGTCGGGCGCGTCCCCGACACCGACTCAATATCTCTTTTAATTACCCGAATCTAAAGGAAAAACGTGAAGCCTAAATATAATTTTTTTAAAAACACGTCTTATGCTTTGAACGGATTAAAGAGCATGTTAAGCGAAAGCTCGTTTAAAATAGAGCTCTTAATTATTCTACCGCTTTTAATTTGTTCGGTTTTTTTGCCGGCTTCTATGGAATTGCGTTTGTTACTCGTTATCGTTTTAGTAATTGTTTTGATCGCCGAATGCGTTAATACCGGGATAGAAGTATGCGTAGACTTGATAACTCAAGATTTTCATCCTTTAGCTAAAGTAGCCAAAGACGTAGGCTCCGCGGCGGTTATGCTAAGTATTTTAAATGCCGCCGTAGTTTGGATATTTGCGATTTTTAGCTTACTTGTAGACTAGATTATCTTAGGACTTTTATATTCGCCTTTGCTCTTAATTTATTAAAGTATTCGCTTATGACGCGGTCTTGTTCTAATCTATAAAGCGCATTCATAACCGCGTTTTGTACGTCTTCGAAATTAGCCGTGGTTTCGCCGGATTTTTTGATTACGAAAAAGGTTTCAAATCCGTTGGGAGTTTGAAAAATTTGAGTAAACGAGCCGTCTTTAGTCTGTCCGAATATCGTCCTAAGCTGAGCCGGCAGCTGTGAGCTACTTACGTCTATTTCCTGTGTTTTTATATCCGGATTTTGACTCATGGGCGAGCTTTGGATAGCTTCTAGAAGTTCTCTTTTGGGCGCTATATAATGTATTGCTTTGGCTTGCGAGAATTGAAAAAATTGATTTTGATTTTGTTCGAAATAAGCTCTCGCCATGTCGGGAGTAATTTTGATTTTAGCCTCGGTAAAGATATTTTGATAAAGCTTTTCTTGCTTTATGCTTTTAGCTACGTCGTCGCGAAACTGCATAAAGTCTCCGCCTCGCGACAGTATAAGAGATCTTAGTCCGTCTTTAGAAACGCTGTTTTCCTCAGCGATTTTATCTATTTTTTGACTTACTTCGTAACTTCCGGCTTCTATTTTTAGATTTTTTATCTGAGCCTCTTCCAATCTATCTTTTATGAGTAAATTTAAAGCCGTTTTTTCGTCCGTATGAAATTCTTGCGCCGCTTTATAAACTTCGTGAATCGTAATAGGCTCGTTTTCTATTATAACTGCAATACCGTTTACTAGCTTTGCGCTAAGAAAAGTTAAGCCTAGCAAAAACGTTAATAAAAATACCTTTTTTGACATAAAAAACCTTTGTTTAAGTCTAAAATCATTATAATTTTGCGATTATAACATAAAATTAGGATTTTAAGAATGATAGTAACTAGATTCGCTCCTTCGCCGACCGGATATTTGCACATCGGCGGACTAAGAACCGCGCTATATAACTATCTCTACGCGCGCAAAAACGGCGGAAAATTTCTACTGCGCATCGAAGATACCGACCTAAAACGCAACTCCGAAGAAGCGACGCAAGCGATAAAAGAGGCCTTTGCCTGGTGCGGGCTGGATCACGACGGCGAGGTGACGTATCAGTCGCGTAGATTTGACGTGTATAAAGAGTACGTAAGCAAGCTGCTAGCCGAGGGCAAAGCCTATAAATGCTACATGAGCAAAGACGAGCTAGACGCTCTGCGCGCCGAGCAAGAAGCGAGAAAAGAGAGGCCCAAATACGATAATCGCTACCGCGAATTTACGGGTACTCCGCCTGCGGGAGTCGAGCCCGTCATACGCATCAAAGCGCCTCTAAGCGGCGAGATCGTGATCGACGACGGCATCAAAGGCGAGGTCAAATTTAGAGTCGAGGATATTCTGGATGATTTTATCATCGCGCGCTCCGACGGCACTCCGACCTATAACTTTACGGTCGTGATAGATGACGCTTTAATGGGCGTAACCGACGTCATCCGCGGCGACGATCATCTATCAAACACCCCAAAACAAATCGTGCTCTACGACGCGCTAGGCTTTAAAGCGCCGAAATTTTATCACGTCGCGATGATAAACGGCGAGGACGGCAGCAAACTAAGCAAACGACACGGCGCGACCGACGTGATGGAGTATAAGCGCATGGGTTATCTACCGGAAGCTCTTTTAAATTTCCTCGTGCGCCTAGGCTGGAGCCACGGAAACGACGAAATTTTCGGCATGGACGATATGCTAAAGTATTTCGATCCGCACGATATAAACAAGAGCTCAAGCACCTATAACGCAAGCAAGCTAGAGTGGCTAAACGCCCACTATATCAAGACTCTGCCCTACGAGAGGCTGGCAAGCGAGATGCTTGAATTTGACATAGATTTTAAGGCGATGCCAAAGGGCGAGGTGCTGTTAAATTCATTGCGCGAACGCTCAAAAACGCTAGTTGAAATGAACCAAAGCGCAAGGACGATCATAAACGCTCCAAGCGCATATGACGAGAAAGCCTACGCTAAATTTATCACGCCCGAAAGCAAGGAAAATTTGGCTAAATTTGCCGAAATTTTGGACGGAAATTTAGACGCCAAAGGCTACGAGGAGATGACGGGTAAATTTTTAGAAGCAAACGGCTTAAAGCTAAAAGACCTAGCTCAGGCGCTTCGCGTCGCGCTAACTGGAAATAGCGTAAGCCCGGGGATATTTGAGGTGCTCGAAGTTTTGGGCGCGGATGAGACGAAAAAACGAATAAGAAATATTTTAAAGGAGAATAAATGACACACGTAACTAACGAAGAGGCGCTCGCGTATCACGAGGGCGGCAAGATAGAGATAAAAGTAAAAACCCCATGCGCCACAGCAAAAGACCTATCTATGGCCTATACGCCTGGCGTCGCGGTACCGTGCAAGCAGATCGAGGCCGACAACGAACTAGCCTACAAATACACCAACAAAGCAAATTTAGTAGCCGTCATCACCGACGGCACAGCTGTGCTAGGCCTAGGCGATATCGGCGCGGTAGCGGGTAAGCCCGTGATGGAGGGCAAGGCGGTTTTATTTAAAAAATTTGCAAACGTAGATGCGTTTGATATCGAGCTAGACGAGCATGATCCGGATAAGATCGTTGAAATTTGCAAAGCGCTCTCTCCGACGTTTGGCGGTATAAATTTAGAAGATATCCGCGCTCCGAAGTGCTTTGAGATCGAGCGCAAACTACAAGAAGCAGTCGATATCCCGGTCATGCACGACGATCAGCACGGCACGGCGATGATAACAAGCGCGGGTATAATAAACGCGATGGAAATTTCGGGCAAAGACATCTCTAAAATCAAAATCGTAGTTAGCGGCGCGGGTGCGGCTGGCATCGCATGCGCAAAGATGTACAAGGCTCTGGGCGCGAAAAATATCGTGATGATCGACAGCAAAGGCGTGATCCATAAAGGTCGTACCGATCTAACTCCGGAAAAGGTCGAATTCGCCCTTGAAACCGCAGATAGAACGCTAGCGGACGCGATGAAGGGCGCGGATATGTTCCTGGGCCTATCAAAACCAGGCGTCGTAACCAAGGAAATGGTCGCGTCGATGAACGACGAGCCGATTATTTTCGCGCTTGCTAACCCGACTCCCGAAATCTTCCCCGAAGACGTAGCTAGCGTGCGAAACGACGTGATGATGGGAACGGGCCGCAGCGACTATCCAAACCAGGTAAATAACGTTCTTGGCTTTCCGTTTATATTCCGCGGAGCGCTTGACGTCAGAGCCAAAAAAATCACCGAAAATATGAAAATGGCTGCGGCGCGCGCGCTTGCAAATTTGGCCAAAGAGCCCGTACCTGCTGAGGTTTGCGCGGCGTTTGGCGTAAAAGAGCTAAAATTCGGCAAAGACTACATCATACCAAAACCGTTTGACAACCGCGTGCTTTTAGCCGTGGCTCCTGCAGTCGCGCAGGCTGCGGTAAAGGACG
>CAUQJW010000053.1:0-10735 GCA_963518485.1 uncultured Campylobacter sp. | reverse complement strand
AAGCATAGAAAAATGCCTAAAAATGCGAGGCGACTTTACGCTATATCCGGGGCACGGCGAACAAACCACGCTAAAAGCCGAGCATAGAAATTTATCGTCTTTACTAAAACGAATATCCCCTCTAGGCTAGCTTTCCGCTGCGGCCTTAGCTTCTTCGGCGCGGCGAGCGGCGGCTTGTTTTTGAATGCTAGTTTTATACACTTTAAAAATATGTTCGTCCAGTACGACTACTTGGAAAGTGCCCTCAAAAACCTTTATATCTTTAGTTTTGCCGACCACTCTTACCTCGCGTTTTTTGCTCTCTCCAAAATGCGCCTTGGCGTCAAACTCGATAATTTCGCCTAGTTTCGTAGGAGCGAAGAAATTAATCCTAGAAGCGATAACTACGCCGTTTGGAGTATTTATGGATGCTAGCGCCGCATAATTGGCCGCCATAAATATAAAACCGCTATATATAAGCCCCTCGCTATCGGCTACCATTTCGTTGCTAGCGTGAAATTTAGTTTTAGCGCGGTCGGGTTCCAAAGCAGTAACCGTCCCGGTTAGCCCAAGCTTAACGTTTGATTGAAATTTTAACTCGTTACGAAACGGATTTTCGTCCTCGGGGAGGACTATGCTTTCTTTTTCTTCTTCGTAAATATTATCGCTATCGCTCATCGATTTCCTTAAATACTTAATCTAACGTAAATTCGCCTAGGAGCCGGGTAGCCTTCGATAGTAAGGCCGGGATCGGCCGGATCTAAAAAGTCCCCCAAACTCTGCCCCAAGATCCACTCCGTCTTTCGTTGCTCATCCGAGTCGGTCGGTTTAGTAGCCAAAATTTCTACGTCTTTAAAATTTGCCCTCTCGCACCAATTCATAAGAGCCGAAACCGTCGGAACGAAATAGATATTCGGGATTTTAGAATACGCGTTTTTAGGGCTTAAAACCAAATCTTCGCCGCCTTCTATATACATAGTATCTAAAAATAGCTCTCCGCCGCTATTTAATGCGCCCTTTAATTCTTTTAGCGTTTTAATCGGATCGCTTCTATGGTAAAGAACGCCTAAGCAAAAAAGCGTATCGAATTTTTCGCCGTACTCAGGCAAGTGCTCGACCCCTAACAGCTCGTATCTTATACTCGAGTCGATAAAACGATCGATAAACTCAAATTGCAAATAGCTAATTACGCCCGGGTCGAATCCTATGAGTCGTTTAGGCTTTTGCTTTAGCATCCTAAACATATAATACCCGTTATTACAGCCTATATCGCCTACCGTTTTACCCTCTAAATTTAAATGCGGCTCAAGTAGATTATATTTTACGAAGCTTTTCCACTCGCTATCTATAAAAATATCGTCTATACCAAAAGGTCCTTTGCGCCACGAACGTAAATCCATAGCCAATCTAAACGCTTCGTCTCGCTCTTTAGAACACAAGTTCGCCCTAATGTTAATCGCGTCGCCCAAAGCAAATTCGCGCGCGTATTTAGGTATCTTTGAAATACGCTCTAAAAGCGGCCTATAGGCTTTGCCGTTTAGCTCTTTTTGCTTTTGCTCTGCGAATTTTAACATCCTATTTCGTCCAGTCGATTATGTTTTTAGGGCACGACTTTCTATAAGTTCCGGTCGCGTCGTAGTATTCCTTGCAGTCGTTATACAACCTAGTAGAGACTCCGCGATCGTTTAGAAACAAGCACCCGCCCATACTCGCCGCCATAATAGCCGAAACGAATACTTTAATTAAAATTTTCATTTAAAAAACTTCGGATATTTTTTCTTCATAAAATCTACTACTTCGACTAGTTCATCTACGCCCTCAGCCTCGCTTCCGTCGAGCGCTTCTTCTATGCACTCTATATAAGCTTCGGCGGCGTCTTGGATTTTATCTTTTTTAACTCCGGCAAAATAAAGCATACCTTCCAACATTACGGAAAGTTCGTAGCTTAGCTCGTCTATACTTAGCTCTTCTTCTCTCATTTTTTATCCTTGTAAATTTACTTTTTTAGTTATCAAATCGACCATTTGCGCCTTAACGTTGTCATAGTCGAAACTATCTTTAAATGCGGCAAAAAGTCCGCCGCTAGCATTAACGTGTCCGCCGCCGCCGACTAACGTTTTAGCCATTTGGCTTACGTCCACTTTGCCGTTTGCACGAAAACTAAGCGTCTTCTTGCTAGTTACGTCTATGAAAAAGTCGTAATCCGGATTGGCAACCAAAAAGTCGTTGCCGATAACCGAGGTATTGCCGATATTATAGGTTAAAATTCCTTTAAATTCATTGTATTTTATACTAAATCTTTCTCTCTCTTCGGTTAGCTTTTTAACGACGAAAGCAGAAATTAAATTGCTTAGCGTATCGTCTTTATCGGCTCTAAAAAAATCTTTTTTAAATTTAAATATCGCTTCGTCAAGCCCGATATAATCGTTACCCTTATCGAAAAACTCCCTAGCTCTGTCTATCAAATAAAACATATAGTTCGTATTTAACCCTTCAAACATCGTTTTATTTATCTCTTTAGAATTAGCCACCAGTCCTAATCCGACCTTACCCATTTCAAAATTTTCGTCGTCTTTTAGCCAAATATCAACAGCGTTTACTACGTCGCCAAAATGGCTTAAACTAGCATTTAATCCGTAAATTTTCGCAAAGAAATCGTGCGTTATTTTAGTAGCGCACCTCGAGCTATCTAAGAAATACCAACCGTATTTGCTAGCGCACTCGGCTCCGCTTTGATGATGATCCAGCAGTAGGAGTTTGGCGTTTTTCTCCGATAAGGCGTTTTGAAACTCTTCGCATTGCTCTAAGCTTAAATTTAAGTCCGTTATCAGAATAATCGCTTTTTCATCGCCGATTTGAGATAAAATGCGATAAAATTTTTCGTCTATTTCTTTTCCGTAATTAGAATTATAAAATTTTACGTCTTTAAAGTAATAATTCGTAACTATTTGCGCTCCGTATCCGTCTAGATCGGTGTGCGATAAATGGTAAATTCTCATTTTATTCCTTACAAATTCGGTATTTCTATCGTGCCCACGGTTTCAAACGTAGTATTGGCCGCGACTTCTGCAAAGCTTAGTACGACCACGTCTATGGCGAAATTTCCGCAAATATCGGCTATAAATTTACGCAAGCTAGGCTCAACGCAAAGCACCATCGCCCCGTACTGCGAGATCGCGCGCTTAGATTTTGCCTCCCGCAAAGCCTGCACTATCGCCGAAGTCTGAGCGACGTTTATCATTAGATGATACGCGCCGTCTTTATACTGCACCGCTTCCATTAGCTTTTGCTGTGCGGCGGCTTCTAAAATATAAAAATTTAACTGTCCGCGCTCGTCTACGTAAAGCGAAGTTATGACGCGAGAAAGAGCGGCGCGAACGTGCTCGACGATCATATCTATATTTTTACTAACCTCGGCTATATCGCCGATAGCCTCCAAAATACTAAGCATATCTTTAATCGGAATGCTGTCTTTTAGCAAGGCCTTGAGTACTTTTTGGACGACTCCGACAGGAGCTACCCTTAACGTATCTTCGACTATTACCGGATATTCGCCTTTTATCTTATCGAGTAGATTTTGCGTCTCCTGGCGGGTTAGGAGCTCGGCGGCATTTTGCTTGATAAGCTCGCTCATGTGAGTAGAAATTACGCTAGCCGGATCTACGATCGTATAACCGCTTAGTATCGCATCTTCTTTAACGCTTGCGTCTATCCACAGGGCATCCAGCCCGAATGCCGGCTCTTTAGTCGCTATGCCCTCTATATTGTCGCTAACCAGTCCGCTATCCATCGCAAGGAATTTATCCGCGTAAATTTCGCCTTGGCCTATCACGATGCCTTTTAGCTTAAAACGATATTCGTTGGGCGGTAGCTGAAGATTATCCCTGATACGAATTTTAGGCATTAGAAAGCCTAGCTGAGTGGCGATATTTCGCCTCATAGCACGAATTCTTTCTATCAAATCCGCATCGGCTAATTTTAGCAATCCGTAACCCAAATCAAGCTCTAAAATTTCAAGCTTTAAGATATCGTTTATCTTAGCTTCCTCTTCGCGGGCGATCTCTTCTTCGCTTTTTTTAGGCGGTTTTGGAGAGCTTTCTGCGGCATTTGCTTCTTGTGCGCCGGACGTCTTGATCTTGGACGGCGACTTAGCGACATCAAAGCTTATCTTGCCCTCTTCTACCTCTTTCATAACGTAACCGATACCTAAAAAAACGAGTCCCATAAATCCTAGCGAAAGCGTGGGCAAGCCCGGCACTAAAGCAAAAATCAGCAAAATAAAGCCGACGATTAAAAGCGTCTTGTATTCGCCCAAAAGCTGCGTAAGCGAACCTTCGGCGAAATTTTCGTCGTCTTTACTGGCTCGCGTGATGATGATTGCCGTCGCTGTGGAAGTTATAAGCCCCGGGATTTGACTAACTAAACCGTCGCCGATAGTTAAAATAGTATAGTTGCGAGCAGCGGAGCTTAGATCTAAATTATACTGAAACGAACCGATGAGAAAGCCGCCGACGATATTTATAATCGTAATAATGATACCGGCGACCGCATCGCCTTTGATAAATTTAGACGAACCGTCCATCGCTCCGTAAAAATTCGCCTCGCCGATGATGGCTTCGCGGCGTTCCCTGGCCGTCTTTTCGTCGATTAGACCCGCGTTTAGATCGGCGTCGATCGCCATTTGCTTACCCGGCATCGCATCTAGCGTAAATCTTGCCTGCACCTCGCTCACGCGCGTCGAGCCTTTGGTAACGACCATAAAATTTATAAGCACGAGGATCGTAAAGACGATCACGCCGATGACGTAGTTGCCGCCTACGACGAACTGCCCGAAGCTTGAGATTATCTCGCTTACGGCATCGGGGCCGTTGTGTCCTTCGCTTAAAATCATACGCGTAGTGGCGATGTTTAGCGAGAGTCTAAAAAGCGTGATAATGAGAATAAGCGTCGGAAAAGTCGTTAAATCGGTAGGCTTAGGGATATAAATCGATATTAAAATAATTAGCACCGAAACGGAAATGGAAAGCGCCAAGAAAAAGTCCAAAATAGCGCTAGGGAGCGGTACGATGATAATAGCTAAAATGGCGATTATCACGCCTACGATCGTAAGGCTTTTAAACCTAACGATAGGAGCCAGAAACGGCGCGACTAACGTTAAAATACTACGCTTTTGTTTGGCCAAATTTTACTTCTTAACGATATTTGAAAGCATTATGGTATCTAAAAAATCGTCGATTTTACTCTGTAGCGCGCTAAACATCGGCCAGATTTGACACATTCCGCTTTTACCGGAAATGCAGCTCTCATGGGATATAGAACACTCAAAAACCGCCATTTTACGCTTTTCGGCGCTTTCGATTACTTTTTTTATACTGATATTTTCAGGTTTATCGGCCAGCATAAAACCGCCGTTGGCGCCCTTAAAAGAAACCAAAATTCCCTATCTGGCCAAATTTTGCAAAATCTTTGCTAAAAAACTTTTTGAAATATCTAGTTCGCCCGACATAGTATCAACGTCTACCGGAACGTCTTTTTGAGATATATAAATCAGCGAAAGCAGCGCGTATTCGCTCGCTTTTGTAAGAAGCATAAAATATCCTTAAACGGTTTTTACATTATTTTATAAAAATTTATCTACATTTTTGATTAAATTAGTCCCATTTAATTATTTTATAAAATTTTCAGTATCTTTTGTTATAATCGCCCTTTCAAAAAATCATTCCAATCAGGAGGTCATTATGGCTTTGGATTCGGCTAAAAAAGCAGAAATTGTTGCGAAATTCGCCAGAAAAGAAAAAGATACGGGTTCTCCGGAAGTTCAAATTGCGCTTCTAACAGCAAGAATAAACGAGCTAACGGAACACTTAAAAGTATTCAAAAAAGATCACTCCTCTCGCTTAGGGTTACTTAAGATCGTAGGTCGTAGAAAGAGGCTTTTAAAATATCTAAAAGCAAACGATTACGCGAAATACGCAAAACTAATCGGTGAACTAAACATAAGAGATAAGTAATAAGCGCCCCGTTTTAGGGGGCCTTATTAAAACTACCAAATCGAATTCTAAAATTTTCTTTTAGATTTTTCTATAATCCTAACGCTATTAATTATTTTGTAGTTTGTTTTTGCGGCTATGTTTTTTGTTCTTGTTAAAAAATTTTTTAAAATTCCTAAATAAAATCGACCTATCTTTCTCTCCCTACTCTCGCATATAGCGGCAAATACTTCTTCCAGTTGGGCTCTTTCTTGCTGGGTAATGCTATCCATCTTTACGTCCTAGTAGTTTTTTAATTTTATTAATAGTATAAACGATATCTTCGTCATCTAGCTCGCATAATAACTGACATACCGCGGCTGCGGCTTGCGGTTTCGACGTGCCGAGTCTCCAATCTTGATATGTTCTCATAGATACGCCTAATTTTTTGGCCATTTGGGCTTGGGAAATTTTTTTACCCATATTTTTAGATTCTACGGCATTATGAAGCAAATTAAAAATATCGTTCGTTTTTATCATTTTTATATTGTACTATTTATTTCATTAAAAATACATAAAATATATTATAATATTATTTTTACTGTATTTTATATAAATTATTCTAGGTATTATATATTATATTATACTATTTATATACATTTTATTATTTATTATATACATAATATCGTATATTATATTATATACTGCAGTAAAACTAATATTTAGTTATATATACTAAAGATAATTGAATATTTTATTTTAACTTATTACACTTGACATTTATAGGCTCAATGTTGTATAATACACCTAGCAATTTAGAAGAAAGAGTGCTAATATAATGAAGGTCAGCAAAAGAGATTTAATCCTCGATTCGATCATACGAGCTTATCTTATCGATAACTCGCCGATAGGCTCGAACGAACTTTGTTCTCGTATGCCCATTGGCATTCCGGCCTCGACGATTAGAGTATATTTTAAAAAGCTATCCGACGAGGGCGCGATTACGCAGTTTCATATAAGCGGCGGACGTATACCGACCGCTATAGCAATGAAAGCGTACTGGCGAGAACATTTAGCTCTTGACGGGATATTTGATGTACGTAACGCAAATGTTTTAAATTTGCTAATTAACGAATTTGGAATTTACTCCATTGTTTTTGAAAATAACAAACAGAATCTAAACGAAATACTAAACTTAGATAATAGGTTTTTGGTTTTAAATTTTGATAAAGATGAAATAGTTTTGAAGTTTAACGCTAGAGTAGAAAAATTTTTAGCTAATTTAGTAGGAATAGATCTGGAGCAACTAGAAACGATAGCTATGCAAGTCGGGCTAAGCGAATTAAAAAATAAAATTTCGCAACTTAGACGTAGCAAGATTTTATTTTTAGAAAACGAAAAAATAGCTCTTGATATATTTGAAAAAAGAAGTTTTAAAAAGGCTATAACTCCAGATTTAGAACGAATATTCGGGTCAAATTTGATTTTCTTAAACGACGAATATCTAGGCATGAAACTAGACGTGAATTTTGAGGGTAAAGAGGCCAAAATGCTTTGTGCAGGCAGTATTTATAATGATTACGAAAGATTTTTAAACAACCTAAAGGAGGCGGCATGAACGAGAATGAAAACGTGGAACTTGAGCAGCAAATCCCGTCAAATTTCGACGAGAGTATCAGCTTTGAGGGTCTAGATGCGAAGTACGTAGAGCTTCAAAAGCAGCTTGAGGAGCTAACGGATAAGTATTATAGAGCCAATGCAGACTTTGAAAACATCAAAAAGCGTTTCGAAAAGGAAAAAACGGACATCGCGACGTATGCGAACGAGAAATTCGCGCGAGATCTGCTTCCAGTGATAGACGCGCTTGAGATGGCGGTAAATTTTGAAACCGAAGGCGATGAATACGCGGCTAAAATAAAAGAAGGAATTTATATAACGATAGATCAGTTTAAAAAGTGTTTTGAAAAAAACGGTATCACGCCGATCGAAACCGAGGGCGAATTTGATCCGAATTTCCACAATGCCGTACTGCAAATCGATAGCGAGGACGTGGAAAAAGGAAAAATCGTGCAAGTGATACAAAAAGGCTACCTCATCAACGGTAGGATTTTACGCCCTGCGATGGTGTCGATAGCAAAGTAAAATTTAAAATAAAAATTTAATAAAAAGGACAAACAATGGCAAAAGTAATAGGCATAGACCTAGGAACGACGAATTCATGCGTAAGCGTGTATGAGCGAGGCGAGAGCAAGGTAATCCCGAACAAAGAAGGCAAAAACACGACTCCTTCGGTCGTAGCGTTTACCGATAAGGGCGAAATTTTAGTAGGCGATAGCGCAAAACGCCAAGCCGTCACAAACCCTGAAAAAACCATCTACTCTATAAAAAGAATAATGGGTCTAATGAGCAATGAGAAAAACGCGCAGGAGGCTAAAGCCAGGCTGCCGTATCACGTCGTAGATAGAAACGGCGCGTGCGCTATCGAGATCGCGGGCAAGGTCTACACTCCGCAAGAAATCTCGGCCAAAGTGCTAATGAAGCTAAAAGAGGATGCGGAAAGCTATCTAGGCGAAACGGTCGTAGATGCCGTCATCACCGTGCCTGCGTACTTTAACGATAGCCAAAGAAAAGCGACTAAAGAAGCGGGAACCATCGCAGGACTAAACGTGCTTCGTATCATAAACGAACCTACCGCGGCAGCTCTAGCCTACGGTCTAGATAAAAAAGAGTCCGAAAAAATAATGGTTTACGACCTAGGCGGCGGTACGTTTGACGTTACGGTGCTAGAGACCGGCGATAACGTGGTCGAGGTTCTAGCTACCGGCGGTAATGCGTTTCTAGGCGGCGATGATTTCGATAACCGCCTAATCGACTGGCTAACGAGCGAATTTAAAAGCGACTCGGGCATCGATCTAAAAACCGACGTGATGGCTATGCAGCGCCTAAAAGAGGCGGCCGAAACGGCTAAAAAAGAGCTAAGCTCGGCTCAAGAAACGACGATAAATTTACCGTTTATCACCGCCGACGCTACTGGTCCTAAACACCTCACAAAGACGCTAACTAGGGCTAAATTTGAAGGCATGATCGAGGATCTAGTCGCTCAAACGATCACCAAGATAAACGAGGTCGTAAAAGATGCCGGACTTGACAAAAAAGATATAAAAGAAATCGTCATGGTGGGCGGTTCTACGCGCGCGCCTTTAGTCCAAGAAGAGGTCAAAAAGGCGTTTGGCAAAGAGCTAAATAAAAGCGTAAATCCGGACGAGGTCGTAGCTATCGGCGCGGCGATACAAGGCGCGGTCATCAAAGGCGACGTGAAGGATGTGTTGCTCCTAGACGTAACTCCGCTAAGCCTAGGTATCGAGACTCTAGGCGGCGTGATGACAAAAATCATCGAAAAAGGCACGACTATCCCGGTTAAGAAAAATCAAGTATTTTCAACCGCCGAGGACAATCAAAGTGCCGTCACGATCCACGTATTGCAAGGCGAGCGCGAATTTGCTCGCGACAACAAGTCTTTGGGTCAGTTTAACCTAGAAGGCATCCCTGCCGCTCCTCGCGGAGTACCGCAGATCGAAGTAGAATTTGACATCGACGCCAACGGTATCCTAACGGTCTCAGCTAAAGATAAGGCTACCGGCAAAGCCCAAAACATCACGATCTCAGGTTCAAGCGGCCTAAGCGAAGACGAGATCAACAACATGGTCAAAGATGCCGAGCTACATAAAGAGGACGATAAAAAACGCAAAGACGCGGTCGAGGCGCGCAACCAAGCCGACGCGCTCGCGCACCAAACGCAAAAGAGCCTCGACGAGCTAGGCGAAAAGATCCCTGCCGAGGATAGAGAGCGCATCCAAAAGGCGCTTGATGAGCTAAAAGAGACGCTAAAAGACGAAAACGCGAGCAAAGAGCAGATCGACGCGAAGGTCAAAACTCTAAGCGAAGCTAGCCACAAGCTAGCCGAAGCGATGTATAAAAAAGACGGCGGCGCGGGCGAGCAAGCAAACGGCGACAAGAAAAAAGACGACGACGTCATAGACGCTGAAGTCGAGTAAAATTTAGCCCTTGTTTTAGCAAGGGCTTAAAACGTAAATTTAAGGTTTTAGCGTTTTTACGCGCCCTTAAATTTGCCCCGCCCGTTAAATTTGACGGGCGGTTTTTTATAAATCTCTCAATTCATTATCTCAAATTTACCAAATCCAAATTTGACTCCGTGTAGTTTTTTATACGCTTGTTTTTACAAATTTGCCGCTTCGCCGGTAGATTCAATTTGACTCTCTTCCGCGCAATCCTTAATCAAAATCATCAGTTTGGACTACCGATTTAAATATAATCAAACAAAAAAGGTCCCAAATGTATCTATTTTTCCTGATCGTTCATATTTTGAGCACTGTCGCCTTCGTCGGTTACGTATTTTTCGACGTTTGTATATTTCCGTTTGCCAAAAAGCACATAGACGAAGATACCCTCGCTCGCGTCAAAAAAGCCTACACCAAAGGCAGCGCGAAGGTGTTCGGTACGGCGTTTTTGATGTTAATTATCAGCGGCGCTTATATGGCGAAGGATTATTTCGGCGGCGAGAACGGATGGCTGGATAGCCCGTTTCAAATTTTACTCGCGACCAAGATCGGCGTGCTAGGGCTAATGTGCCTAATCACGGCGATATCGCTCTTTTTCGTCTATAAGCTTAAAAAGCCCGATCCCTTCGGTAAATACTCACACGTTATCGCCCTTGTTTTGTGCATCATAATGATAATCCTAGCAAAGCTAATGTGGAGGGTTTAGGT
>CAUQJW010000052.1:0-10824 GCA_963518485.1 uncultured Campylobacter sp. | reverse complement strand
CATTTGCTTGACATGTATACCGCTGGCGTTATCACGAAAGAAGAAGCGCTAAGAAGCGCGAGCAGAAGGGAAAATCTCGATATAAAAATCAAAAGCGCAGACCTTGCTAAAAAGCGAGCTATGGTTGCCTCCATCGAGGAAGACGACGAGCTTTTAAAAGAGTTTCAAAGCGAGATTATCGCGCTTAAAGATATCAAGTAAGGCGAAATTTATATAAATTTGGGTATTATCTGCCTCTATTTTTAAGGAAAGGAAAACGATGTTAGAAGGTATCGTTAGAGAGAGTATCGGTAAAAAGGCGTCTAAAGCTTTGAGACGAGATGGTTATCTAATCGCAAACATTTACGGTAAGGGATTAGAAAACATCGAAGCCGCATTTAAAGTGAACGACTTTATAAAAGAAATGCGAAAGAAAGAAACCCTTGCATTCGACGTAAAAGTAGGCGGAAAAACTCTAAAAGTCGTTATAGTGGAGTATCAAAAAGATCCGGTTACTAATGCATTGATACACGTAGATCTAAAAGTAGCGCTTCCTGGCGTTATATCGAAATATAAAATCCCCGTTAAGCCGGTAGGAACTCCGGTGGGATTAAAAAATAAAGGCGTTTTAATGCTTTCAAAAAGACGTCTAACCGTAAAATGCGCGGTAGAAAAATTACCGAATGCATTTGAATTAGACGTTAGCGGACTCGATATAGACGACACTATTTTGGTTCGCGATATATCCGTTCCCGTAGGCGTTATCATGGTCGATGCCGATCGCGTAGCCGTAGCGGGCGTTATCAAAGCTAAATAAGGTCGGCTTTGATTCTTGTGGTTGGACTGGGAAATCCCGGTCCACGCTATCGCCTAACTAGGCACAACGTCGGCTTTATGCTGGCGGATCTACTTTTAACTTCCGATTTTAAAGATGCTAGCTCAAATAAATTTCAAGGCGAGCTTTATAAATTTAATGACTTATTGATTTTAAAACCGTCTACTTTCATGAATTTAAGCGGACAAAGCGTGAAAGCCGTAGCCGATTTTTATAAACCTCAGCGCGTTATCGTAGTACACGACGATTTGGATCTTGGCTTCGGAGTCGTTAAATTTAAAAAAGGAGGCGGTAGCGGCGGCCACAACGGGCTTAAGTCTATAGATTCTCTAATAGGAAGCGATTATGAACGTATAAGAATCGGAATAGGTAGAGGTGATTTTAATGGCGAGAGTGCCGTAACCGACCATGTTTTAGGGGAATTTAGCGCTGAAGAAAAAGATGGGTTAGAAAAAATTTTAGACTACTCTTTAACGGCAGCAAAAGAGCTGTTAAAAAGCGATATAGAAACCGTATCTCAAAAATTTTCTACCAAAAAGGGTATTTTATGAATCGTTCGGACGGCAATGAAGCGGGTAAAATTAAAGAGCTTTTATGAAACTTTATGCGCGTTACGCCGGTTGGCTTTATTTTAAGAATTTCGTCGTTTTATTCGTCGCGCTGACGCTTTTTTACGTGGGCGTAGACGCTTTAACTAATTTAAAAGATATGCCTACGGGCGCTAATTTAAAGCTTTTATATTTTGGATTCACGGCGCTTGGGGCCGTAAACTACGTATTGCCGCTTTCGATAATTTTCGCTTTGATAGTTAGTAAATTTAGTATGATTAGAAGCAACGAACTAGTTAGTTTTTATGCGTTGGGAGTTAGTAAAAATAGTCTAGTTAAACCGCCGTTTTTTATCGCTTTGCTCATAACCGCTATTTATATCGCGTTAAATTTTACCCCTTTTGCGTATGCGCGCGATATGGGACGAAACGTTTTAAAAGCCTCTCAACTTTCGCGAACGAGTTCGGATATTTTTATTAAATTCGAGGGTAAATTCGTCTATATTAAAGAACTCGATCCATTCGGCGGTAAAGCGCGAAATGTGCGGATATTCGACGTTAATTCGTCAGGGCTTAGCGAGGCTATTTTTGCCGCGGATGCGGAGTTTATCGGTGGCGAATGGGTTTTGGGCGATGCCGAAGTTACTAAGCTTCCGGAGATTTTACGCTTAGGCGGGAAAGGGCTATCGTCGCAAAATTTTAGCGAGCTAAAAACTCTAGCAAATTTTAAGCCTAAAACTATAGAAAACGCAGCCGTCGGCGATTCGGCCGTATCTATATCCGACGCGCTTGATTTTATTTTTGCTTTTAAAAACGAAACGGTAGCTTTAAACTCCGCTAAAACTACGCTTTATAATCTTGCCGTAGCACCGTTTTTCGCGCCTTTAACGCTTTTTATAATTTACTATTTTTTGCCGGCAACGGGACGCTTCATAAGTTTAGCGTTAGCTAGTTTCGTTTTTACCGTCGTTACGCTGTGCGCATGGGGCGTGCTTTTCGTACTAACTAGATTTGCGCAAAACGGCGCTTTGTCTCCGGAAGCGGCGGTTCTCTTGCCGATATTTTTGCTGTTTTGCTATGCGAATTACCTCCGTTTTTGCGCCCGTTAAGTCAAATTTAGGTTAAATTTAGCTAAAATCTAACCATTTTTAAATAAGGTATATTATGGATTTTACGAACTTAGCGAAGAAATACGGAACCCCGCTTTATGTTTACGACTTTAACCATATAGCTTCTCGCTATGAGACTTTAAAAAATGCGTTTCGCGCCAGAAAATCCCTAATATGCTATGCCGTTAAGGCCAATTCTAATTTAAGCGTTTTAAAATTTTTAGCGGATGCGGGCGCCGGTTTTGATTGCGTTAGCATAGGCGAAGTAAAACGAGCGTTAATCGCCGGAGCCAAGAGTTATCAAATAATTTTTAGCGGCGTAGGAAAGCGCGACGACGAGCTTAGTTTTGCTCTTAAAAACGAAATTTTGATGATAAATTTAGAAAGCGAAGCGGAAATGTACCGCCTAGAAGAAATCGCTAAAAACCTAAGCAAAAAAGCCAGGATATCTATCCGCGTAAACCCCGACGTAGACGCAAAAACGCACCCGTATATATCAACCGGACTAAACGAAAACAAATTCGGCGTGGATATTCTAACCGCCAGAAAAATGTACCTATATGCCGCAAATTCAAACTTCCTAGAGCCCGTAGGTATACATAGCCATATAGGTTCTCAGCTAACCGACATAGCGCCTATAATAGAAGCTTCTAAAATAGTTTCGGATTTGGTGAGGGAGCTAAAAGCGGTCAAAATAGATGTTAGATTTTTTGACGTCGGCGGCGGCGTAGGTATCGTTTACGGAGATGAAACGGAGCCAAATTTATACGATTACGCGCAAGGAATTTTAAGTAATCTAAGCGGTCTAGACGTTACCGTAGTTTGCGAACCTGGGCGCTTTATCGTCGGTAATGCGGGATACTTTATAACTAGCGTTTTGTATGAAAAATTTAATAAACAAAAACGTTTCGTCGTCGTAGACGGCGCTATGAACGACCTTATCCGCCCGAGCCTTTATCGGGCTAGGCATAAAATTTTCGCCGTAGCGGACGGTAAGACGTTTTACAAGTGTAAAAAAGACGATCTAAAAGAGATAGAATTTTCGCCTTGCGACGTGGTCGGTCCGGTGTGCGAAAGCGGAGATTTTTTGGGTAAAGACGTAAATTTACCGTCGTTAAAAAGCTCGGATTTGCTAGTAGTTAAATCAGCGGGCGCATACGGTTTTAGCATGAGCAGTAACTATAACTCCCGTCCTAGGGCGGCCGAAGTAGCCGTAAAAGACGGCAAAGATTTCTTAATAAGACGCAGAGAGAGCCTCGAGGACGTTATAGTGCTAGAGCGGGAATTTTTAGACCGAGGCGAGTTATGCTAAATATAAACGATTTAAGAGCTCAAATAGATTCGATAGACGATGAGATTTTGAGTAGATTAAACGAGCGTATGCGCTACGTAAAAAAAATCGGCGAGCTAAAGCAAACCGGAGGCACGTCTATTTATCGTCCCGAGCGCGAGAGGGCCATCTTAAATCGCTTAGACGGATTAAAATCCGATCTTTTAAATAAATCCGCCATAGAGGCGATTTATCTTGAAATCTTCGCCGTCAGCAGAAATCTCGAGATGCCTCAGTTAGTCGTTTATTTGGGGCCCGAGGGCACTTATACGCATCAAGCGGCGGAGAGTAGATTCGGCGCTATGAGTTCTTATTTGCCGTTAGCGACGATAGAAGCCGTGTTCGCGAAATTAAGCCATAAAGAGGCTAAATACGGCGTAGTGCCGATAGAAAACAATACCGAAGGCGCGGTGGGAACTACTCTTGATTGTTTGGCTAAATTTAGCGACGTTCGCATAGTCGCCGAGCTTTATATGGATATTCACCACAGTTTTGCTAGCACTCGCGAGAATTTAAAAGATATTAAAAGAATTTATTCGCACCCGCAAGGCTATAATCAATGCAGGAAATTTTTAGAGGATCATTTTTTAACCGCGGCGGAGTTCGTCCCGACTAAGTCCACGGCTCAAGCCGCGCAGCTAGCCGGCGAAGATACCGAATCAGCCGCCATTTGCTCTAAAATAGCGGCTAAAATTTATAACGTGCCTATTTTGTTCGAGACGATCGAGGATAATATGGCTAACCGAACTAGATTTTTTATACTAAGCGATTTTAAAAACGAACGCGCCGTACGTAACAAAACTTCGATTCTAGCCAGAACCGACCACCGCCCGGGCGGACTTGCCGATTTACTCGGAGTATTTAGGGATGAGGGGATAAATTTAACCAAACTAGATAACCGTCCTATAAAGCAAAGAGATTTTAAAACCGTATTTTATATCGATTTCGAGGGGCACATAGACGACGAAAACGTCCAAAGAGCTATCGCTAAAGCGCAAACTTGCGGTAGCGATATAACGTGGCTCGGTAGCTACGTAGCCGGAGAGTAAAATGAAATTTAACGAGCGTTTGAAAAATTTAGTCGGTTACGAAGCCGGAAAACCTATAGAGTTAGTAGTGCGCGAATACGGAATCGACGAAAAAGACGTGATAAAGCTAGCTAGCAACGAAAACCCTTACGGCGTTAGCCCGGTCGTAGCCGATGCCGTTGCGCGAATATCTAATAAAATGCATCTTTATCCGGACGATAGTTATTTCGAGTTAAAAGACGCTTTAGCGGACAAATTTAAAGTAACTGGCGAAAATATCGTAATAGGTAGCGGAAGCGATCAAATCATAGAATTCGCCGTTCATGCCAAAGCCGGTGAAAATAGCGGAGTTTTAACCGCGGGAACGACCTTTGCGATGTATGAACTTTACTCTTTAACCGTCGGCGCTAAGGTATTTAAAACGGTATCTAAAGAGCATAATTTAGACGAATTCTTAAAAATTTACGAAGAGCGTAAAAGCGAAATAGGCGTTATATTTTTGTGCGTACCTAATAACCCCTTGGGCGGTTGCCTGGATGCTAAAGATATCTGCGATTTTCTAAAAAAAATAGACGAAGATACCCTGGTCGTGGTAGATTGCGCTTACCAAGAATTTGCGAAATTTAAAGACGGCGCAAAGGAAATAAAACCTAACGAGCTAATTACGAAATTCCCTAACGCCGTCTATTTGGGAACGTTTTCTAAAGCTTACGGACTTGGCGGAATGCGCGTAGGATACGGAATAGGCGATGCTAGAGTTATAAAGGAGCTAAGCAAGCTAAGAGCGCCGTTTAATATCACGACTCTAAGCCTAAAAGCGGCGATCGAAGCCTTAAAAGACGAGGAATTCGTCGCTAAAACGCTAAAAACGAATTTCGAAGAGATGAAAAAATACGAAAAATTCGCAAAAGAGCGCGGGATAGACTATCTGCCTAGCTATACGAATTTTATCGTTTATGAATTTAAAGAACCGTCCGAGGCCTCTCGTATTTCGCAAGAGCTTTTAAAAAGGGGTATAATTTTGCGGGATTTAAAAAGCTACGGTATGAACGCGATTCGTATAACGATCGGGTTACCGGCTCAAAACGATGCGGTTTTAAAAGAACTTAAAGGGCTAATAAAATAACATGGATTTTAAAGCTTTAATTCAGCAAATCGGGCAAGTTTATCAAAATTTAACGCTAAAACAGCGTATCGTGGCGGGCGGTTCTATCGTTTTAGTAGTCGGCTTTTTGGTTTTTTTAAGCATCTATAAAAGCTCCGGCTCGAGTTACGACGGCTATGCGGTTCTTTTTGAAGATACTAGCGCGGCGGATTCGGCGCTCATTATTCAGCAGCTGGAAAAAGATAAAGTAAATTATAAAATTTTAAACGAGGGCACGATTTTAGTACCTAATGCCGACGTTTATCGCGAGAGAATTTCTATCGCTAGCTTAGGTATTTTAAAAGATGGCAAAGTCGGATTCGAAATTTTCGATAAGCAAGAGTTCGGCGCCACCGATGCCGAACAAAAGGTTAAATTTCAGCGCGCGCTTGAGGGCGAGCTAGCTCGTACGATAGAAAGCCTGGCGCCTATCAATAAAGCGATCGTACGAATCGCGATACCTAAAGAAACGCTTTTTACCGAGCGGACTACGCCGCCTAGCGCTTCTATCGTATTAAATATTAAAAACGGACAAAGCCTAAATTTAAAACAAATCGCCGGAATAAAAAATCTAGTTTCTGCGTCGGTAGCGAATTTAAATCAAGAAAACGTTAAAATCGTAAATCAAGACGGGGTACCGCTAGGCGAAGAGGACGGCGAATACGATAGCGACCAAATAACTCAACAAATTCGCTACAAGCGCGAAGCCGAAAATGCGCTGGAGCAAAAGATAACCAACGTCTTAAGTCCGATCGTAGGCGGCGCGAATAAAGTCGTTGCAAAAGTTACGATAGATTTCGATTTCGCTAGAAAAGATATACAAAGCGAGACGTTTGATCCAAACTCCGTAGCTAGAAGCGAACAAAATATCGAGGAAAAAAGACAAGGCGGCAAAGATCCCGAAGTGCAAGGCGTGCCGGGCGCGGTTAGCAACATAGGTCCGGTCGAAGGGCTGCAAGATGATAAAATGAAAGAGCTTTATTCTAAAAGCTCGTCTACTACGAATTACGAAATTTCAAAGAAGGTAGAGCGCGTAAAGGATCAGTTTGCCACTATAAAACGCTTAAGCGCGGCGGTAGTCGTGGACGGAAAATACGAAAATGAAAAGGACGAAAACGGAAATTTAACCGATAAAATCGCTTACGTACCTTTAAGCGACGAGCAGCTAGCTAAGATAAATTCGCTCATAAAGCAATCAGTCGGTTATAACGAAGCTAGAGGCGATGAGATAACCGTTAGCAACTTCGAGTTCCAAAAACAAGACGATCAAAATCCGGCAAACAAAGTAAACGACTTTTTCGCGCTCTACGTATCGCCGTTTATGCCGATATTTAAGTACCTTTTCGCCGCAGCGCTTTTATTCGTATTCTATAAAAAAGTTATCGTACCGTTTATGACTAAAATGCTTGAAGAGATAAAAGAAGACGAGATTGACGTCCAGCAGGATATGGTTGATTTAGACGATAGCGAAGATACGCTAGAAAAATATCAGCAAACTAAAAAACGAGTAGAAGAACAGCTGGGTCTTGGCGCCGACTTTAACGAAGAAGATTTAAAATACGACATTATATTGGAAAAAATGAAGCTGGTTATTCAAGAGCGAACCGAAGAAATCGCGAATTTATTCCAGGATATGATTAAAAACGATTCGGAATTTAGCAATCGTAAGGATTTTTAATGGCGGTAAAATTAAACGAACAGCAAAAAATGACCTACGACGATCTTTCGATGCCCGAAAAGGTCGCGATACTGCTTATCCAGCTGGGCGAGGATTCTACGACTTTGCTCTTTTCGCATATGGAAGTGGACGTTATAACCGAGATTTCGCGCTACATAGCCACTGCAAAAAGCGTAGATAAAGCCGTAGCTAGCGCCGTTATGGAAGAATTTTACGCCTTAATGCAATCAAATCAATACATAAGAGGCGGAAGCTTAGAGTACGCGAAAGAAATTTTATACCGAACTTTCGGCCCGGAGGCGGCTCAAAAGATACTCGATAAACTAGCTAAAAGCATGGAGAGTACGAAATCTTTCGGCTATTTAACTAAGGTTAAGCCTCAACAGTTGGCTGATTTTATCATAAAAGAACATCCGCAAACGATTGCGCTTATTTTGGCGCACATGGATTCTACTTCGGCCGCGGAAACGTTATCGTTTTTTAGCGACGAACTTAGGGGCGAAGTAGTCGTTAGAATGGCGAATCTAGGCGATATAAGTCCTTCCGTTATCAAGCGTGTTTCTACCGTGCTTGAAGGCAAGCTAGAAAGCCTAACGTCGTATAAGGTCGAAGTCGGCGGACCTAGAGCGGTCGCGGAGGTGCTAAACCGTTTGGGGCAAAAGGCTTCCAAATCCACTATCGAATTTATCGAAGAAAGCGATAGTAAGCTTGCTACGACTATCAAAGAGCTTATGTTTACGTTTGAAGACATTAATACCCTTAATCAAAATGCGATTCGCGAAATCTTGAAAAACGTAGATAAAAAAGATCTCATGGTTGCGCTAAAAGGTTCGGGGGATTCTCTTAAAGAAAAATTTATGGCTAGTATGTCGCAAAGAGCTAGCGAAGCGTTTAAAGAAGAGATGCAGTTTTTGGGCGCCGTTAGGCTCAAAGACGTCGAAGAAGCTCAGCGCCGCATAGTAGAGCAAGTCCAAGCTCTAGCCGACGGCGGAGCGTTCCAAATCGGCGAAGCGGACGAGATGATAGAATGAGAAGCAGCGTAATAACCAACGAAGAGTCGAAAGAACACTTCGTAGAAAATTATAGATTTAAAATTTTAAGCCAAGATAAGCAAAGCGCGGATACGCAAGAAGAAACGCATAATCGTGCGGATATAACACAAGAGGCTAAAATGTCTCAAAACACCGCGCAAGACGTCGCGGTCACCCGGGAAGAAGCGCCGCAAACTCAAGCTTTGCAATCCCAGCCTAGCTTCGTCGAGGAGCTTTTAAAGAGAATAGACGATATGTCCGGAAGCATCATAAAGCTTCAAATGCAAATAGAAAATCAAGAAGCCGAATTCGCCAGACGCCTAGACTCTGAAACCGCTAGGGCTAAAGAAGAGGGCGTAAGGCAGGGACTAGAAGAAGCTTCTGCAAAATTCGAAGAGGAGTTAAGCGGACTTAGAAATCGTTTCTTAAGCTCTGTTTGCAAACTCGACGAAGAGGCTCAAAAATTTACGGATCTATTAACTTCTAGCGAAACGGAGCTTTCAAACGCCGCCGTAGATATCGCTAAAGAAGTCGTAAAAAAAGAGATATCCGCTTATTCGTCTAGGATTGCCGCTTCGCTTTGTACCGAGCTTTTAAAAGAGATAAAAGACGCAAAGCAAATTTCGATAAAAGTAAATCCGAAAGACTACGAATTCGTAAGCGAAGCCTTTAGCAAGAGTCAAAATATTAAAGTAAGCGCAGACGATGCTATAAACGTCGGCGGAACGATTATTTTAAGCGATGCGGGAAATTTAGACGGCACGATAGAGGCGAGGCTTGAAAAGATCAAAAAAATAGTCGGCGAGTAAGATGGATTTAAAATCTAAAAATTTAAACGAATTAAATAAAATTTGTCGAGATTTAAGGGATAAAATTCTAAAAACCGTTAGCGCGAACGGTGGGCATTTGAGTTCCAATATCGGTGCGGTCGAACTGATTGTAGCGATGCATTACGTCTTCGACGCAAAAAAAGATCCTTTTATATTCGACGTTAGCCATCAAAGTTACGCTCACAAGCTTTTAACCGACCGTTTCGATAAATTCGATTCTCTTAGAAAATTCGGCGGTATTAGCGGCTATACTAAACCTAGCGAGAGTCCTTACGACTATTTCGTCGCCGGTCATAGCTCGACGTCCATATCGCTTGCCGTAGGAGCCGCTAAGGCTATTAGGCTAAAGGGCGAAGATAGGCTTCCCGTAGCGTTTATAGGCGACGGTTCCATGAGTGCCGGGATGGCTTACGAAGCGCTAAACGAACTGGGTGACCGTAAATATCCTTGCGTGATAATTTTAAACGATAACGAAATGAGCATAAGTAAGCCTATCGGCGCGCTTAGCAAGTATTTGTCGCAGATGATGGCGGGGCAGTTTTATCAAAAATTTAAAAGCAGAGTAGAGAAATTTTTAAGTTATATGCCCGACTCCGCTTCGTATATGGCTAAACGTTTGGAAGAAGGCATTAGACTTATTACTCCGGGGATGTTTTTCGAAGAGCTGGGACTTGAATATATAGGTCCGGTAAACGGCCATGATTTAAAGGCGTTAATAGACGCTTTTAGCGTGGCAAAAGCTATGAATAAACCGGTGGTCGTACACGCCCAAACGCTTAAGGGTAAAGGTTACGAAAAGGCCGAGGGGCATTTTGCCAGCTGGCACGGAGTAGGACCTTTTGATTTACAAAGCGGAGAAGTTATACAAAAAAGCGCGGGCAAAAGCGCGACGGCTCTTTTTAGCGAAAATTTAATTAAACTAGCCCAAAAGCACGAAAACATAGTCGGGGTAACCGCAGCGATGCCTACGGGAACCGGTATAGATGCGCTGATAGAAAAATTCCCGGAACGTTTTTGGGACGTAGCTATCGCCGAGCAGCATGCCGTCACGTCGATGGCCGCGATGGCTAAAGAGGGTTTTAAGCCTTTTATCGCGATTTATTCGACCTTTATGCAGCGCGCTTACGATCAAGTTATCCACGACTGCTGTATTATGAATTTAAACGTAGCGTTTGCGATGGATCGCGCGGGTATCGTAGGCGAGGACGGCGAGACGCATCAGGGCGCGTTCGACGTTAGCTTTTTAAATGCAGTACCTAATATCTCTCTTTTTGCTCCGCGTTGCGAGGATAGCTTAAGACGCGTTATGGAGT
>CAUQJW010000051.1:0-10842 GCA_963518485.1 uncultured Campylobacter sp. | reverse complement strand
AGCATCTTCCTCCTTAACAAGAAAGATTAAATTTAATGCACAACACTAAATTTGGCCAAATCAAATTTAGCACCTTAAAGACGCAGGCCTTGGCGTGTCAAATTTACAAATTTATTGCCCTTTAAAACAACCGATTTATCAAAAAATCAGCCGAATTTAATTAATATTGCGAAATCGAAACAAAAATCAGGATAAAAAAATGAACGAAAATTTGATAGCTTACGCCGCGGCGTATCTGCTAGGCGGCATCCCCTCGGGCGTGATTTTGGCTTATATCTTCGGCGGAGTGAACATCAGAAGCGAAGGTAGCGGCAGCATCGGCGCGACGAACGTCTTGCGCGTACTAAAGCAAAAAGACCCCAAACTCGCCAAAAAAATCGCGATTTTAACCGTCGTTTGCGACGTTTTAAAGGGCGTTTTGCCGATACTGATCGCGAAATTTATGGGCCTTGCTCCAGCGACGCTTTGGGCGATGGCGGTACTTTCGGTGCTTGGGCACTGCTACTCGCCGTTTTTAAAATTTGAAGGCGGCAAGGGCATAGCCACGGGTGCGGGCGTTTTGGCGGTTTTTTTGCCACTTGAAATCATTATCGCGCTTGTGGTTTGGTTTGTCGTGGGCAAGCTGCTTAAGATCTCATCGCTAGCCTCTCTAGCCGCGCTTGCGGCGTTTATTGTAGCGACTTTTGCGTTGCAGCCCCAGATTCCTGATATCGACTCCTATGCGCCGATATTTTTGATCGCGTTTTTGGTCGTTTACAAGCACCTGCCAAACATCAAACGCCTGATAACCGGGCAAGAAAAGCGCGTCATTTGACGACGATTATCAAAGATTACGAATTTAGCACGATCATCGGGCTGCTTGATTTTGAGCGCGTGACGCCGCAGAAGGTAAGGGTAAGCGCGGAATTTGAGAGCGGCGAGTTTATAGACTACGTGGAAATGATAAATTTAATCGAGGAAATTTACGCGCGGGAGAAATTTGGCACCGTGGAGAGCTCGCTTGAAATTTGCGCAAAAAAGTTGAAGGAAAAATTTAGCTCGCTTAGCTTTTTAAAAATGGAAATTTTAAAAATCGAGATTGTCAAAAATGCTACGGTAGGCGCAAGGGCTGAGTTTAAATATTAAATTTTTTTTAAAGTATCTTGAAATTTCGCTTAATTTATGATACAATCGCGTCAAATTTCATAGAAGGAAAAAAATGAGAATTTTAATAGTTGAAGATGAGGTAACTCTAAACAAAACCATCGCCGAGGGCTTGCAAGAGTTTGGTTATCAAACCGACAGCTCGGAGAATTTCAAGGATGCCGAGTATTATATCGGTATTAGAAATTACGACTTGGTTTTAACCGACTGGATGCTGCCTGACGGAGACGGCGTGGATCTAATCAACATCATCAAACATAAATCTCCGCGCACCGCCGTCGTCGTAATATCGGCAAAAGACGATAAAGAAAGCGAAGTAAAAGCCTTTAGAATCGGCGCGGACGATTACATCAAAAAGCCGTTTGATTTTGACGTCTTGGTCGCTAGGATCGAGGCTCGCTTGCGTTTTGGCGGTACTAACGTCATCAAAATAGACGATCTAATCATCGATCCGGACGAAGAAAAAATCACCTACCTAGGCCAAGATATTGAGCTAAAAGGCAAACCGTTTGAGGTGCTAACCCACCTTGCGCGTCACAGCGATCAGATCGTTAGTAAAGAGCAGCTGCTAGATGCGATCTGGGAGGAGCCTGAGCTCGTAACTCCAAACGTCATCGAAGTAGCGATAAATCAAATCCGCCAAAAAATGGATAAGCCGCTAAACATCTCGACTATCGAGACGGTCAGAAGACGCGGGTATAGATTTTGCTTTCCCAAAAAAGCCTAAGACTTAGGTTTATAGCGCAATTAGCATCGGCTTCTACGATGCTAATTCTCATCATCTCCGTCCTTTTATATCAGTATATCAAGGTTACGATTTACGAAAATATCTCCCAATCGCTCGCTTACGAAGCTAAAATTTTATCTACGAGCGCGAATTTAGCCAGACTTAAAAACCCTTTCGAGTATTCCACGCTAAGCGATAGCCCCACGCGCGTTAAGCTTGTAAAAGGCGAAACAAAAGCGCCTTATTTTATAACCGAGAGTCTGGGCAAAAAGAGCTATCTGACCCTGTTTTATCCCTATACTCAGGATGATAGCATCGCGCTAACTAAAGAAACCACGCAGCAAAGCAAGCTCATAGATCAAATTTTAATCGATATCATCGTCGTAAACGCCACTTCTATTTTGCTGGTGCTTTTTTATGCGCTATTTTTGTCGCGTATGCTTCTGGTGCCGATTAAAATTTTAAGCAAAAAAATGACGAATTTAAACGAGAGATTTTTGCAGGCGATTAGCCTTGAGGAGCTACCGCCGGAGTTTAAGCCGCTAGGCAAAAGCTTAAACCGCCTAATCGAGCGAATTCAGACTTTCGTACTTTATCAAAAGGAGCTATTCGTCGGTGTCGCGCACGAGTTAAAAACGCCGCTTGCGGTAATGAAAACAAAAAACGAAGTCACGCTAATAAAGCCGCGCGAGAGCGAAAAATATATAGAAACGCTCAAAAATAACAACGAAGCCATCGATCAGATGAATAAAATGATCGGGTCTATTTTGGAGATCGGGCGGCAGGAGGGCGCGCAGTTTGAGGAGGCCGTACCTACCGACGTCATCGAGTTTTTGAAGCAGTCGGCGAATAATTTTAAAATTTTAGCCCGCGGCGAAGGCAAGGATATAGCGACCCAGTTTGCGCCCTCTAGCCTAAAAATGACGCTTCAAACGACGCTTTTGACGCACGTTATCCAAAATTTCGTTCAAAATGCGATCAAATTTTCCCCCGCCGGCTCGGTTGTTACGCTACGATCTTTCCTAAACGACGGCGAGTTTATGATCGAGGTCGTAGACGAGGGCTGCGGCATCGACGAGAGCAAGGACCTTTTTGCGCCGTTTAAGCGCTTCGGCGATAAAAGCGGAGCGGGACTCGGGCTATTTTTGGCCAAAGGCGCGGCTCAGGCTCTAGGCGGAACCGTATCTATCAAAAACCGTACGGACGGTCGTAGCGGCGCCGTCTCGAGCTTGCGGCTACCGATAAATAAAACAAACAAAGGCAGATAAATGGCAAAACGAACCGCCGTCATAGACTTAGGCTCAAATTCGATGCGAATGGTGATATTTGACAAAAGCTCGCGTTATGCTTTTAGCGTCGTGGGCGAGTTTAAGATGAAGGTGCGCCTTGGCGAGGGTGCTTACGAAAACGGCGGCGCGATCGGCGAGAGGTCTATGCAAAAGGCTTTTGAGGCTTTTAGCGAATTTAAAAATATCGCCAAGGCCTACAAATGCGCAAAAATCTTTGCTATGGGCACCTCGGCTCTGCGCGACGCTCCAAATGCGGGCGAGCTAATATCGCTCGTGCGCCGCGAGCTAGGACTAAATTTAAAGGTCGTTAGCGGCAAAGACGAGGCGGTTTACGGCGGCGTGGCGGCGCTAAATTTGCTTGAGCCGCTAGAGGAGTTCGTCACGCTTGATATCGGCGGAGGCTCTGCCGAGCTAGCGCTTGTTAGCGGCGGCAAGATAATAGACGCCGCGTCTTTAAATTTAGGCACGGTGCGGCTAAAGGAGCTATTTTTCGACAAAAAAAATCTAAGCGCCGCGCAGCCGTTTATCAAAGACGCCCTAAAAAGCTTGCCTAAAAATTTCAAAAGCAAAAACCTAGTCGCCATCGGCGGCAGCCTGCGCGCGATATCTTCAGCGATAATGTCGTCGCAAAACTACCCTCTAAAAACGGTGCATAATTTTGCTTATAAACTGCAAAATCACAAGAATTTTATCGAGAGCATCTCGCAAGCAAGCGTACTGGAGCTTGGAAAATTCGGCATCAAAAAAGATCGCTTCGATACGATTAGAGAGGGCGCGCTCATCTTTTTAAGCGCGGCCGAGGCTTTAGGCGCGCAAAATATCTACACTAGCGGCGCGGGCTTTAGAGAGGGCGTATTTTTAAGCGATATTTTGCGTCCGACTCGAAAATTTCCGCCTAATTTTAACCCCAGCGTGAGGAGTTTGCAGGATAGGTTTTTACTCGGCGAGAACAAAACTGTCGTAAAATACGCTAAAGATATTTTTGCCGCGCTAGAGCCGCTGCATGAGCTTGGAGGGCGATACGAGAGCGAGCTGGCCGTCGCGGCTAAGCTGCATGACGTGGCGCAGTGCTTGGGATTTTACGGCGAGCATGCTAGCTCGGCGTTTTTCGTGCTAAATGCGCTAAACTACGGCTTTTCGCATGCGCAAAAATGTCTCATAGCCGCGATTATAGCTCAAAACGGTAAAAAAAGCTCGAGCGAATTTGAGCGGTTTAAAGATCTGCTGCCTAGCGAAAGCGTCGTGCGCTGGTTAAGCTTCATCCTAGCTTTAGCCAAAAACCTAGATGTAAACTGCGCACACAAAAAGCTTGAATTTGAGTTCATCAATCACACTTTGCAAATTTACGGCGCTAAGGAACTGTTTATGGCGAAGGAAAATATCAAAAAGATGACTAAACCGGATACTTTTGCTATCTGTTTCGCTTAAGTCGGCTAGTTGATGCTCATTTTATCTTTATACGAGCTGAGCGAAGTTTGCCTTTCTTGCAAATAGTTTTCTAGCTTCTTTTTATTATCTTCAAAAAATGCTTGAAAATCTTCTTCGTTTTGTATCTTTTCCTCACCGAATTTATCCAATAATACGTTTGAACTACCGGTTAAAACCAAATATTTTCTATTCTGGTACTGCAGTAAAATCACCCTGTTTAGATTATCTAGAGGCTTTTCGAATATTATTTCGGTACCGTTTTTTATAGTCTTGCCGCCGCTTAACCAGCTTGCTAGGCCGGCACCCGATTTACTAAAATTTTCTCTTTTATTTACGCCGGTTTTTTTAGCTAGCGAACGTTTAATTATCCAAAGCACGATGAGAAGTCCTAAAAGCACGCCTAGTACGATATAATAGCGAGCATCTACGAAATCGCTCGCGCTTTGAGATTCTTTGCGGTTGATTACGGTTTGCGAAGGCTGTTCCGCATTTTGAGAAGTTGCGGTCGGCGGAGGAGTTATGCGCACGCGAAGTCCAAATCCGTCGGTAGTTTTTGATGCGTTTACTAAAATCGCGCTACTGCTTTTTATACTTAGTATAACGCTATTTTGTTTGGGTTCTATAAAAATTTCTTGTATGATTTTGGAATTTATGTTTTTATCGACTACTTGATCAAAACTAAGTCCGTCGAATACGAGTAAAATCATGCCGTTTTCGCGTTTTTGGAAGATGTTGCCGTTATATGGAGCGTCGAAGCTTAGCATAATATCGATTCTATCGCTTCTTTCGTATATGTTGTAGGTAGATAAGTTCGAACCGAAAATCGATACGAAAAAGAGTAAAAAAATAAGCGCAAATTTCATAAAGTTTCTCTTTTAAAATATTGAATGACCGATTTCGAGTCCAAAATTTCATTGATACGGATGGCTAAATTTCGTTCATAAACCATCACTTCGCCTTTGCCGAAAATTCGGTTGTTTATAAAAAGTTCTACGCTCTCGCCGGCGGGTTTTTCTAAGTCGATAACCGAACCGACTTCGAGTTTTAGAAGCTCCTTTACGCTAATAGTCGTAGTCCCTAGTTCTGAGATAAAATCGACGCTGATATCCATAAGCTCGTCGTAGCTTTTAAAAAGACCTTTCGTTGCGGCTTCCAGAGCCTCTTCAAGCTCCTCGCTCATCCCTTTTTGTATCCTACTTGGAAGGTTCTATTTTTGATTTTATAGATGCGCTTGTCGTCGAGTTTGATGGGGAAATCTTTAGTTCTGCCTAGATACTCCGGCGTACCTAGTTTGTAGGCGTTGGCTTCGCGTTCGTTTAGTAGATTTTTAGCATAACCGACGGTTAAGTTGGCTACTTCTTTGCAGATATCGCTTAACTCGTCTTCGGCTAGTTTATCGATGCCTAAAAGTACGCTGGCGAAGTGATTTAACGTCTCTTTTTTAAAGTATAGATAGAAATGAAATTCTTGTTTGCCTTTAAAAATAGGTAGGCTTGAGCCGTAAAATTCGCCGTTTGCGCTTTTGGCTTCGCTAACTTTGTAGCCTAGCGTCGTTTCGCATAAATTTTTAATCCCCAACTCAACGGTATCTAGCATCTAAAAATCCT
This sequence comes from uncultured Campylobacter sp., assembly GCA_963518485.1. Taxonomy (GTDB): domain Bacteria; phylum Campylobacterota; class Campylobacteria; order Campylobacterales; family Campylobacteraceae; genus Campylobacter_A. The sequence goes on along the minus strand of CAUQJW010000051.1, from coordinate 4,648 downwards.
TATTTGAGATAATTTTTTTAATTATACTTAAAATTAACGTAAATTAGGCTAAATTTAAAAAAGTTTATTGATTTGCTTTATCAGCTCTTCGCCCTCAAATTTGGCCGTGAGCTTTACTATCTCGGTGCCGATTATCGCGCCGTCGGCATAGGTTTTTACCTCGTCCGCGTCGTTTTTATTTTTCACGCCAAAGCCCACCGCGACGGGTAGATCGCTTCTTTTTTTTAGACCCTCTACGAGCGCCTTTAGCCTCTCCTCGCTGGCTCGCTGCGACCCGCTCACGCCGATAGCGCCGAGTGCATAGATAAAGCCTGAGCCGAATTTTAAAATTTTATCCGCGCGGTTTTGCGAGGTGACGCTGATTAGCGGGATGAGATCAAGCTCAAATTTATCGCACAGCCCCGCTACATCCTCGCTCTCCTCAAACGGTATATCGGGGATGATGAAGCCCGCGATACCGACCTCTTTTGAGCGAGCGATAAACTTCTCTACGCCGTAAGCAAACACGATATTAAAATACACGAGAAAAACGACGGGTTTATTTATCTTGCCTTTGCACTCTTCAAGTATGGCAAATACCGTGCCTGTATTTACGCCCTTTGCGGCGGTTTCAAAGCTAGCCTGCGCGATGAGCTTACCGTCTGCGAGCGGATCGGAGTAGGGGATACCAAGCTCTAGTAGATCCAGGCAGCTGCCGTCTAAATTTAATAAAAACTCCTTCGTCGCCTTGGCGCTAGGGTATCCCGCCACGACGTAGCCGATGTTTGCTTTTTTGCCCGCGAACGCGTCTTTTACCTTAGCCATAAATTTTTCCTTTCTCGTAGCTCATTACGGTGTTTATGTCCTTGTCGCCGCGTCCCGAGACGTTTACGACGATGACGCTTTTTTTCGTCAAATTCGGGCAGAGCTTTTCTAGATACGCTAACGCGTGCGAGCTCTCGATCGCCGGGATGATGCCCTCTAGTCGGCTAGTTAGATATAGCGCGTTTATGCACTCGTCGTCGGTGACGCCGTAGTAGGCGGCTCGTTTGCTCTCGTGCAGGTGCGCGTGCTCTGGACCCACTCCCGGATAGTCAAGTCCCGCCGAGATGCTATGTACCGGCTCGATCATGCCGTATTCGTCTTGTAAAACGATCGTTTTCATACCGTGGATTATGCCTGTGCGGCCCTTGGTTAGCGTTGCGGCGTGATAGGGAGTGTCCGCGCCTAGGCCCGCAGCCTCGACTCCGATCAAATTTACGTCCACGTCGTCCAAAAACGCGCTAAAAATACCGATCGCGTTGCTGCCGCCTCCGACGCAGGCGATGACGTAGTCCGGATGTACGCCGTGCTCTTTTAGCTGAGCCCTGGTCTCGCGGCCGATGATACTCTGGAAGTCGCGCACGATCCTAGGATACGGGTGCGGGCCGACTGCCGAGCCGATGACGTAAAAGGCGCTTTCTATCTCGTTTACCCACGCTTGGATCGCCGCGGTGGTGGCCTCTTTTAGCGTTTTTAGACCCTCTTCTACGCTCACGACTCTGGCGCCTAAAAGCTGCATGCGAAATGCGTTTAGCTGCTGGCGCTCTACGTCGGTCGCGCCCATATACACGTTGCACTCAAGGCCGAGCAATGCCGCCGCGGTCGCAGTCGCCACGCCGTGCTGACCTGCGCCCGTCTCGGCTAAGACCTTCTTTTTGCCCATTTTTTTGGCTAGAAGCGCTTGGGCTAGGGCGTTATTTATCTTATGCGCGCCGGTGTGGTTTAGATCCTCGCGTTTGAGGTAAATTTCATGTCCGTAGTGCTCGCTTAGGCGTTTTGCGTGATATAGCGGGCTAGGGCGTCCGACGTAGTTTTTTAGTAGATCGTCTAGCTCGGCTTTAAATTCAGCCGTTTTTGCGATACTCTCGTACGCGGCCTCGAGCTCGTCTAGCGCGAACATCACGGTTTCTGGCACGAACTGTCCGCCGAATTTGCCGAAATATGCTTTAGAGTTCATCGGTATCCTTTAAATTTTCGTTTATTTTAGCATTTTAAGTTTTTATTCGGCTTATTTTGGGTGCTGTATATCAGCGTTAGCCGACAAGCGGGCAAAATGAGAAAAATTGAAACAAGCGATACTTTATATAGACGAGGCGGCAAAGGCGTAAAATTTGCCTTCGTCGTAAGCAAATTTACGCCTTTATCAGCTCTAAAATTTTCTTTATTTTTTCAGCCGATTTTATACCGTTTTCGTCCTCGACTTTTGAGTTTAGATCGAGCACTCGCGGGTTAAATTTGATCGCTTCGCGCGCGTTGTGCTCGCCGATGCCGCCCGCCATGCCGAAGTCAAATTTGACCTCACGCAAAATCTCCCAATCAAAGCTGATGCCGTTGCCGCCGGCGTTTTCGCCCTTGCAGTCAAAAAGCGGCATATCGCAAAGCGCTGTATCGACGGCGGGCAGCTCGTCTAGTACGCTATAAACGCGCCAAACCTCTAGCCCCATGGCTTTTAAATTTGCGTATAAATTCGAGCTAATCTCTCCGTGGATCTGCGCCGCGTCAAGCGGAACAAGTTCGCAGATTTCCATTATCTCGCAGTCGTTTTGTTCTGCAAAAACGCCGATGCATTTTTTACCCGCCGCGTGCGCGATGTCAGCTATCTCGCGCGCCGTCTGTGCGCTCACCCGCCGTTTGCTTTTAGCAAATATCGCGCCCAAAAAATCAACGTCCAAACTCGCCACGTCGCGCGCCTCCGCAGGCGTTTTGATACCGCAAATTTTAACCAACGTCACACTTCGCCTCGCACGTAGTCCTCGAAGTAGCGATAAACTTTACCGCTTTTTATAGCGTCCAGGATGACCTCTTTTGCCTGCGCTGGACTATCCGCGACGCCTGCCGCATAGAGCGCAAACATCGCGTTTAGCACGACGACGTCAAATTTCGGCCCGCTAATCTCGCCTTTTAAAATTTGCTTTAAAATTTCGGCGTTTTGCTCAGGCGTGCCGCCCTCGATCTCGCTGTGAAACGCCCGTCTAAAGCCAAACTGCTCGGGCGTGATGCTGTATTCGCTGATCTGGCCGCCGCGCAGCTCCACGACGCGCGTTTCGTCGCATAGGCTTATCTCGTCTAGTCCGTCCTCGCCGCGAACTACCAGCGCTCGCTCGCGTCCCAGCAGCTGCAGCGTCTCGGCGTACAAGCGTAAAACAGGTTTATGATAGACGCCTACTAGCTGATTTTTGAGCGCCAAATTTGGATTTAGCAGCGGGCCAAGTACGTTAAAAACCGTGCGGATACCCAGGCGCTGACGTACCTCGCGTACCTCGCCCACTAGCGGGTGGAAAAACGGAGCGTGGAAAAAGGCTAAATTTTTGTCGTTTAGTAGCTCGCGTTGTCGCAGGAGCGAATTTGAGCTCTGAACGCCCAAAATTTCCAGCACGTCCGAGCTGCCTGATTTGCTAGAAACGGCTTTGTTTCCGTGCTTTGCGACTTTGACGCCAAGGCTTGCTAGGATAAACGCAACGGTCGTTGATATATTTATCGTCTTAAAGCCGTCGCCGCCCGTGCCGCAAAGATCGATCATCGGCGAGGGATCGCGGTAGGTCTGCGAGTATTTTAGGATGTTTTTGGCGAGGCTTGCTAGGCTTTGCGGATAGAGGCTTTTTTCGCTGATTAGCACCAAAAGCGCCGCTAACTGCGTGATCTCGTACTCTTTGCTCGCGATGATTTCGCAAATTTGCTCAAAGTCGCGGTCGTCCAGGCGCTCGTTTTCTTGAAGTTTGATTAGAAACGGCTTGAGCGGGCGGATCTTTGGTTCTTTGGCGACTTCGGCTGCAGGCGCGGCTTCGTAGTTGATGAAATTTTCGATGATTTTTTTGCCGTACTGCGTGAAGTAACTCTCGGGGTGAAACTGTATGCCAAAAATCGGCCTGTCTTTGACGCTAAGCGCCATCACTACGCCGTCCTCGCTCACGGCCGTGCATTCTAAATTTGACGGTAGCTCGTCCACGTAAAGCGAGTGGTAGCGCATGACCTCAAATTCATCGGGCAGTCCCGTAAATAGCGGCTCTTTGCGGCTAACTTTTATTAGCGAGGTTTTGCCGTGATAGGGCTTTTCTAGGCGTTTGATCTTTGCGCCGTGTACGAGCCCGATCGCCTGATGTCCGAGGCAGATACCAAGGATCGGCGCGGCGATATCGCTTTTTAAAATCTCTAAACAAATGCCGCTATCTTGCGGGTGTTTTGGGCCCGGGCTTAGCACGATTTTGCTAGGATTTAGCCTGCGGATCTCATCCAGGGTGATCTTGTCGTTGCGCACGCAGCGCACTTCCTCGTCGGTTAGTTCGCGTAGATACTGTTCTACGTTGAACACGAAGCTGTCATAATTATCTATCAATAAAATCATTTTTTTCCTTTTTAACGGCTTGTCTTTTTCCTTTATATTTCGTTGGATTTAAATTTTACTCGGTCACTACCGACTAGGTAGCTCCCGTCGTAAAATTTAAATCCACCTCGTCTAAAGAAAAAATACTGCGCCTTATCGTTTTATATTCAAATTTGAAGCCAAATTTACCCACCGAGACCCACATCTTGAAAACGTAAATTTAAATTTGCGACGCTTTGCGCGAGCAAAGCAGTGTCGCCGCCTAAAAAGCTTCGTTGGGGTAGGGGTATTAAAGGGGGTGGGGAG
>CAUQJW010000050.1:0-10969 GCA_963518485.1 uncultured Campylobacter sp. | reverse complement strand
CACATAAGCGCTCATGCCCTCGCCAAAGCCTCTACCCTCGCGAATTTCTGTCTCGATAGCACGAGCGACGACGTCGCGAGGAGCTAGCTCCATCTTTTCGTGATAGTTTTTCATAAAACGCTCGCCTTTATTATTTAGCAGATATCCGCCTTCGCCGCGAGCCGCTTCGGTAATCAGCGCGCCGCCGTTTCTTACTCCGGTCGGGTGAAACTGTATCATTTCGGGATCTTCAAATCCCAATCCGGCCCTAAGAGCCGCCGCTACGCCGTCTCCGGTAGCAATAAACGGAACGGACGTTCTATTATAAAAAATTCTCGTATATCCGCCCGTCGCAACGACTAAAGCCTTACAAAGTACCGGATAAATATCGCCGGTTTGGATATTTCTCAACACGACGCCCTCGCATTTGCCGTCCACCACGCTAATCTCCAAAAGCTCGTTGTCTATTAAGAATTTAACGCCGGCGGTTACGGCTTCGTCGAAGCACGCGTGCATCAAGATATGTCCGGTTTTATCGGCGGAAAAATTACAGCGTTTTTTCGACGCGCCGCCCATAAATCTTTGCGCGATGCCTTCGCTTTCGCTTCTTGAAAACAGCGTCCCTATATAGTCCATCTCGGCCATAGTTTTTCCGGCTAATTCGCAAAATTTCATAGCCGCGTCTTGATCGACGAGATACGCGCCGCCTTTAACCGTGTCGTATGCGTGAAGTTTGTAAGAATCGCCGTTATTTAAGTTCGTAACGCCGTTTATACCGCCTTCGGCCATACAGGTCGCGTTTCTAGAAGGCATCATCTTGGTAGCCACGACGACCGTTAGCTCCGGGTAGTTCTTACGAACGGCGACGGCCGCTCGAAGTCCCGCGCCGCCAGAACCCACAACTAGCACGTCTACCGACGGCAAGCCTTGCTTATTGCCGCCCGATTTATCGGTTTCCACCGCCGCCGCGCTTACGCCCGCGCCGCTTAAAGACAACGCGCCGACGCTAATACAGGCGGTTTGCAGAAATTCGCGTCTGCTTAACTTTTCGTTCATGAAAAATCCTTTAATATTTCTATCAAGTTTTTTATCTTAAGTATTTAAGATAAAAAACACCAAATTAGTCCTAATTCTTATAATATTCTTAAGTCAAATTATAATGCTTTTATTTTAAATAGTATTTAAATTTATATCAAAAAGTAATGTATTTTGAAATTTTTAAAAAGGATAAAAATTGTATTAAAACGCGCTAAACGCTATATTTTAGACTCTATTCCAAATTATTTTTTTTCCGAATCCCAATGTATTGCTCGTAAATTTAATCCAGCTAAGTTTTACGGAAAAAATTTGCGGCTTCATAGGAAGAGCGTAAGGAAATCTTTTAAAATAAATTTTTTCTTCAAGTTCGCCAGCACGCATAAATTCGCCTTTAAACTGAAGCCCTTCTATACGCCCGATTACCTTCGTATCCAAGGCTACCGTTCCGCTTACGACTCCGCCTAAAGCGGCTCTAACGTGCGTAGTATCGTCGCTTCCGGCTACGATAAAAGATAAATTATTTTCATCGAAAGCGTAAAAGCAGCTAGCCGCGTAAGGCTCGTTTTCGCTCGTTACGGCAAGGCTTAAAAGGTGCATTTTTTTTATAAATTTTATGATTTTCTCGTCCATTTTAAAATTCCGCAAAAAATTTAGCAACGGCATTAAAGTTCAAAACTATAAAGAAAATTATAAAAATCCATAAAACCGTGATACTAATTTGTATATTTAAGAATCTACCCTTAGATTTCTTTATATTTATTAAACTTAACGCAAGGCCCGAAACAAATCCTCCGATCGCGCTAAAATAGTGTACCGCCGCGGGCTTTACGAAACCGGGTAAAAGTTCCTTAAAAAATAAGAAAAAGATAATTAAGGATATAACGTTGGCGAGCATAAAATAAAAGCCGACGACGGGAATTTGAGGCTCGTACTTATGCAAAACGAAGCTTAAAAAAGTCGCGCTTATCAGCAAAAAAACTCTAAGACCGAAGCAACACATTTTCATCCTTTTTTCGTAATTTTAGCCGATTAACTATTAAGAATTCTAAAATTTAGCCGATATAAGCGAAAACGCTATAAAGGATTTTTATGCAAGTTAATAAAAGCTATCAAAGCGCGAGTCTGAACAGCTTTGATTTTAGTTTCAAAACCAGCGGCGGAGACGAGATAAAATTTAATATGTACGACAACAAAACCGTCGATTACGCAAGCTCGAAAATCAAGAACGGTTCGGCGCAGTCGTTAACTCTCTCGCATGAATACGGGTATAGCTTTTCTTACAAAGGCGACGGACTAGACGAACGAGATAAAGCCGAGCTTGCAAAAGCACTCGAGCAAATCGCTCCTAGTATAGAAAAATTTATGAAAAACGTAAAAGAGGGAGAAGATCCGATATTTTCGCAAATTACCAATCTCGCCAACGGCATCAAAAAACAACTTCCGCAGATAAAAGACGAAAATCATAAAAATTTCGTTTCGGATAACGTTTTAAAACTCTTCGATAGACTGGCCGAAAAACAAAAAGCCGATCAAAAAACGCTTGAAAATTCCAAAAAGCTATTCGACGGAATTATAGAGCAGCTCGATAGCTTTAAATTTTACGTTTAACGAGCCGTTTGAATTTTTGCTATAATTCATAAATTTTAAAATTAGGAAAATTTATGAACGCAAACGAAAAGATAATAAGAATGCTAAAACTCCAGCAAAGCCTAAACGATGAAACCAATGGGCTAGGCTGGGAAAACGGCATAAATAAAAACGGCAAATTAATTAGTTGGAGACGTTGTATTTATATGGAATGCGCCGAGCTCATAGATAGTTTTGCTTGGAAACACTGGAAAAGCCTAAACGCGCCGACGAACCTCGAGAATTTACGCGTCGAAGTCGTAGATATTTGGCATTTTTTAATGAGTTTAATGCTAGAGCAATACAAGCTAAAATCCTTAGGCGATATAGAAAAGTTAGCAAGCGATATTAGCGCAGCGAGCGGTTTTAACGAGTTTTGCAACGAACCTTACGACGTAGAAAAAGAAAATATCTACGAAATCATAAACGACGTAGAAATGCTAATCAACAAATGTTCCGGTTTTGAATACCAAATATTCGATCTACTAAAGGTTTATTTTGCGATGAGCCTAAAATGCGGAGTAAATTTAAGCTCGCTTTACGAATGCTATATAGCTAAAAACGTCCTAAACCGCTTCCGCCAAGATCACGGCTACAAAGAAGGCTCTTACGTAAAGATTTGGAACGGCAAAGAAGACAACGCAGTAATGAACGAAATTTTAGCAAGCGGCGTAAGCGAGATAGACGATATTTACGCCGCCTTAAAAGCCGAGTACTCAAAGGTAAGAAAATAAATAATTTTTCTCTAGCGTTTAAGGATTTCGCGACTAAAAAATTTATTCTGCTATCGATTTTGCCTTTGGCATGTTCCGTACTGATTTTGGGCGTTTTGGCTACGCTAGGCGGACGCGAGCTTTACGACGCGCTATTTTCCGGCGCGGGTATAAACGGCGAAAATTTCCCTTTGATCGCCGAAATTCTTAAATTTAGCATCGTGAAATGGCTCTTAGGCGCGGTTATTTATCTTACGGGGACTTTTGCCGTTATAATGCTTTCGGTTTTTATCGCGCTTATAATTACGGGATTTTTAACGCCCGTAATAACGGCCGAAATAAATAAGCGCCATTACGGACTAAGCAATTTTGCAGATATTTCGGCGGCTCGCTCGGCAAAACTAATCGGTATAGCGCTTTTAAAATTTTTAGGACTGCTTTCGGCGTCCTTAATGCTTTTGCCGATACTGTGGTTTATACCGATTTTAAATTTAATCGTTATTCAGATTCCGTTTTTTTACCTTTATTATTCGCTTACTTTTTTAGACGTAGCGCCCAATACCCTGAGAAAAACGAAATTCGAGCTTTATCTGCTAGATTTAGGGGGGTATAAATTTAAAGCCGCGTGCTTGCTGTTTTATCTGCTTTGCTTGGTGCCTTTAGTCGGTATTTTGGGACAAATTTATTTTATAATTTATTTTTCGCATTTTTTCTTACAAAAAGAAAAACCTTTATCGGCTTGACGCACATCATTAAAAATAGTTATAAAATAACGATAAAATCGCTAAATTTTTTAAAAAGGAAATAAAATGAAATTCGAAAACATTTACGTATGCAACGTGTGCGGACTAAAAAGCTCGGACGAACCCAACGCCGTATTTATCCATGCTCACAAAGGCGGAGAGGAAGTGGATATCTGCACCAGCTGCGTTCCTAGCGTAATTCACGGCTCAGGCACGGTCGTACGAAGCAACGAAGAAGTAAAAGAGGATATGTAATCGAATTTTAGCCCGATCCGGGCTAAAATTCGCGTTTTACTTGTTTTATCGATTTTAATCCGCTGCAATTTACTCCCGCTCTATATATAAAAGTAAGTCTAGTTCAAAAATCAAATTTAAATATAAGATAAATTTTACCAAATCCCACCAAAGCCGACTAAAATCTCGGTCAAAAGCCCAAACAAAACTACAACAAATTTATCAAAAAGTTACGTTTGATAAATTTAGTTTCGATACGTAACACTTATCGCCTAAAATAAAAATATAAAAATAAATTTAAATAAAAATTTTTTCTAGGAGAGTTAATATTCAACTACTAAAATTTGACGAATAGGAGCTAAGATGAGCGAGTACATAGAAAAAACAATGGAGTGGATAAAAAAGACCAATCCGGGTCAAGGCGTGTTCGTACAGGCTGCGACCGAGGTGCTAAATAGCCTTGAGCCGCTTATAAAAAAAGAGAGCAAGTACCAAAAACACGCAATCTTAGAGCGTATCGTGATACCTGAGCGCACGGTGATCTTTCGCGTCACGTACACGGGCGATGACGGCAGACCACAGGTGCATAACGGCTACCGCGTGCAGTTTAACTCAGCCGTGGGCCCCTATAAAGGCGGCATCAGACTCCATCCCAGCGTGGATCTTGGCGTGCTAAAATTTTTAGGGTTTGAGCAAATTTTTAAAAACTCGCTAACAGGCGTAAATATCGGCGGCGCAAAGGGCGGCAGTACCTTTGATCCAAAAGGCAAGAGCGAGGGCGAGATAATGCGCTTTTGCCAGGCATTTATGAGCGAGCTATACCGCCACATCGGCAACACCGTGGACGTGCCCGCAGGCGACATCGGCGTGGGCGCGCGCGAGATCGGCTATATGTTTGGGCAGTATAAAAAGCTCACGGGCAGATTTGACGGCATACTAACGGGCAAAGGCCTAAACTGGGGCGGCAGCCTAGCGCGCACGGAGGCGACCGGATACGGGCTGGTTTATTTTACGCAAAATATGCTGCAAAAAGCAGGACTTGGGCTAGAGGGCAAAAAGTGCAGCATAAGCGGTAGCGGAAACGTCGCCATCTACACGGCAGAAAAGCTCTATCAAGTAGGCGCGCTGCCTATCACGGTTTCTGATTCAAACGGATACGTTTACGACGCGGAGGGCATCGATCTAGCGGTACTTAAAGAGCTAAAAGAAGTCAAACGCGCGCGCCTTAGCGAATACGTTAAATTTAGACCGAACGCAAAATACGTAAGCGTGAGCGAGTACAAAGAGGGCAGAAACGGCGTCTGGGACGTGCCGTGCGACGGAGCTTTCCCGTGCGCGACGCAAAACGAGCTTCACCTAGCCGACATAAAGACGCTCTACGCTAACGGCTGTCGCTTCGTCGCTGAGGGGGCAAATATGCCAAGCACGCTTGATGCGATAAATTTTATGCTAGCGCAAAAGGATTTTTACTTCGCTCCGGCAAAAGCGGCAAATGCGGGCGGCGTGGGCACGTCGGGCCTAGAAATGATGCAAAACGCCGGCATGACCGCATGGAGCTTTGAAAAGGTCGATCATAGGCTGCACGGTATCATGAATCACATCTTTGAGCTTAGTTACGAGACGAGCAAGGAGTTTGGCGACGAGGGAAATCTAGTGCTTGGCTCAAATATCGCAGGCTTTAGAAAAGTAGCCGATGCGATGATAGATCAGGGATACGTGTAAATTTGCCCTTGAAGGCTCGTTTTACTGAGCTTTTATAAACGAGCTTTTTAGAGGATTTTGCTTCGTTTTGGCAAGACTACTTTAACGAAGCAAATTTTAATCATTTCCAGCGCGCAACGCGGAAAAAAATAAAAGCCGCCCAAATTTGCGAGCCTTAAATTTAACGCCGCTTCTTGCTAGTATCTAGCGCTCACAGCGGATGCGTCAGGCAGCACTTTCTAGTTACTTGCTCGATGTACTCTACGCTCAAATTTAGCCCGTAAAGCTTACTTAGATGTTCGCTCTCGATGATCTCGTCCACGGTGCCAAAAGCCACCTCGCCCCCGCCCTTAACCAGCGCCACATAGCCGCCTAAAAGTACGGCAAAATCGGGATTGTGAGTCGTTAGTACGATGGTGTAGCCTTGCTCTTTTAGCTGCTTAACGGTGCGCAGAAATTTGTACTGATTGCCAAAGTCCAGCGCCGAGGTCGGCTCGTCAAACACGATGATCTCGGGCTTTGCCGCCATCGCGCGCGCGATCGAGCACATCTGCTTTTGCCCGCCGCTCATCTGAGTGATAAATTTATCCTCGAGGTGCGTGATTTCAAGCTTTGCGGTAAATTCCTTCGCGATCGCCGTGTCCTCCTCGCTAGGCCGCGCAAAGATACCCAGATGCGCCGCTCTCCCCATCGTGATAAACTCAAGGCCCGTGTAGTCGTACTCGCAGATCTCGCTCTGGGCGACGTAGGCCATGATTTTGGCGCGCTCTTTGTTACTAAGCTCGGCGCTATTTTTACCGCTGAGCCAAACTTCGCCAGAGTGAGGCGCCTGCGTGCCGCTGATTAGGCTTAGCATGGTCGATTTGCCCGCGCCGTTTCGCCCGAGTATGGTTAGGATTTCGCCTTTGCCGACGCGTAAATTTACGTTTTCTAGCCTACCAGCGCCGTTTGGATAGGCGAAATTTAGATTTTTTACTTCTAACATCACGCGACCTTTTTGTTTCGCCAGAGAACCCAGACGAAAAATATCGTGCCGATAAAGCCCGTAAGTACGCCCAGAGGCACCTCGCTCACGCTGATCGTGCGCGCTAGGGTATCGACGAATAGCAAAAATATCGCGCCCATAAATATACTCGCAGGCAGGCTGCGGACGTTGTTTGCGCCAACCAGCATACGCGCCAGGTGCGGCATCAGTAGCCCCACCCACGCCACGATACCGCTCACGCACACGCTGCATGCCGTTAGTAATGTCGCACAGACGATGATGACGCCGCGCTCGAGCGTTACGTTTACTCCCAGTCTTGCCGCACTCTCGTCGCCCAGAGATAGCAGGTTTATCCTCCAGCTCATCGCCACGAGTAGCACCGCGCAGGCTATCATCACGGGCGCGATAAATTTGAGATTGCCCGCATCGATCTTAGCTAGGCTACCCAGCTGCCAGTAAACGATGTCTGGTAGCTTGGTCTCTGGGTCGGCGACGTATTTTAAAAAGCCGATAACGGAAGCCATCAGACCGCTAACGATGATACCCGAGAGCACCAGCATCAGCGTGCTAGAGCGCCCCATCAGACGCGGTATGGATAGCGTCATACCTACGGCTGCGAGCCCGCTAACAAAGGCTAGCGCCTGCACCCAAAAAAGAGGCATATCAAACATGATCGCAACTGCGGCTCCGACGCAAGCTCCGGCCGAAACGCCCAACAGATCGGGGCTAACTAGTTGGTTGCGAAAGACGCCCTGATACGCCGCTCCGCTGATGCTAAGCGCGGCTCCGACGAGGATAGCTGCGATGATGCGCGGTATGCGGATGTTTTCGACGACGTTTTGGACATTTGCCGCGGCGTCCGTCGGCACGCCGAAAAAGCCGCCGATCACGCTAAGCATATCGCCCGGCGCCACGTAAAACCTACCGACGCCAAGCGCGACTACGCCGCAAACTACGGTCAGCACGGCTAGTAAAATCAGCGTAAATTTAAAACTAATATTTTTCATCTTTTTCCCAAAAATTACTCGGACTATAAAAGCAAATCGAGCGATTAAATCGGATTATTTGCTACCGTCCGGATTTAGCCCTTTTAGGATGTAGTCAAACTCCGCGTCGCTAAGGTCGTAGTTCATAAATTTCTTATAAAACGCATTAGTTTGGGCTTTTACGTCGACGTCTTTAAAGAGCTCCGGCTGAACAATCGTAGCCGCCCATAAAATTTGTAGAGCCGACTCCGCGCCGTATCTATCCCAGCTAAACACGCCTTTTGGATTGCCGTAGACTTTTTTGTTTTTAACCGCTTTTAGCCCTGCAAATACGGGATCGGCGTAAATTTTATCAACCGCTTTTTGATTGTCCGCGCCGCCGACGATGATGATATCAGGGTCTGCCGCCACGATCTCTTCGGCCGTGATTTCTATCATGCTGCCCTCTTTTTGCACCGCGTTTTTACCGCCTGCGTATTTTACCCACGTGTCGATGATCGTTTTGGTGCCGTCGATTTTTAGCAGGTTTGCGCCGCCAACGATGTGTAGTACTTTAGGGCGCGCAGCGTCCTTTAGCTTGCTAGTGCGCTCGGTAACTAGCGCGATGTTGGCGTCTAGATTTTCGTTTAGTTCTTTTGCCTTGCTAGCCGCGTCGCCGCCGATGATCTGGGCCGTTAGCAGCACGCTTTTTTTCATATCGTCGTAGTCGCGAAATATCGCGTTTACAGCGTTAAAGCCGTTTTTAGTAAGGTTTTCTTGGAAATTTTTATTTGACACGACGACTACGTCGGGCGCTAGTTTAACTAGCTCCTCGATCTGGATGTCGTTGCCGTTTAGCGCAGCCGGCACCTCTGCGATGCGAGGGTAAATCGCGGCAAACCACTTATTTTTCTTGATCTGATCGGTCGTAGTTACGATCTTGTCCGCGCCGCCTAGCACCAAGATAACTTGGTTGTTTGCGTGCCAAAGCGCGGCTATCTTTTGCGTTTTGGCCGGGATTTTGACCTCGTTACCCGTCATATCGGTGACGGTTTTGACCTCGGCTCCTAGCGCGACGATAGCGCTTAAAAGCAACGTCGTGAGAAATTTTTTCATCTTTTGCTCCTTGTGAAGTATAAATTTATAATATTACAAAAATGCATATTAAAATTTGTGGAATATTACAGAAAAGCATATTAAAATAAGATATATTTTTAAAATTTAATCAAGAAGCGAATTTAAAAGCTAAATTTAAGCAGCCCCGCCCGCGGTTTTGCAAACGGGGCTAAAAATCACTCGTGGTGATAGTCGTCGTAGATGACCTTGTTGGTTTGGAATTTTATGCGTTTTAGCTCGCGAATACGTAAAAATTCCTCCTCCTCGATCCTTTGGATCTGGATGGCGGCCTTAAAGGTCGGGGTCTTACTGATGAAGTCCCAGCCGTTGCTCGTTAGCTCGTTGCAGCAGCTCTCCCAGTAGTGGTAGGTCATCTGTATGACGCCGTCTGGGACGATGCCCGTGACGTCTGCTTTGATGACGATGTAGCCGTATCTACTCCACGCCTTGATGAAGTCTCCTTGCTTGATGCCGTAGCGCTGGGCCAGCGCAGGGTTCATCTCCGCGATCGGTCCGATACTGTCGCCGCCCTCTTCGATAGCTTTTGATCGTCTAGTCATGACGCCGCCGGCGTACTGATAGACTTTACGCGTAGTTAGCAGCTGTATCGGATACTCGGCGTCGGTCGGCTCGTCCACGCTACCGGCCATCACTTCGTACTCAGGCGGTAAATTTACGCGTTTAGCAAACTCGGCTTTGGCAGGCTCGATATCCGCGACGCTCTTTACGTGCAAGCAAGGGATAAATTTACCTTTGCCGTCGGGCGTAAAGAATTTTTTATCTAGATATAGGCTCTGTCCGCCCATGTCGTTTTCGTCAGGGCACGGCCAGTGCAGTCCGTGGTGCTTTTTGATGCGGTAGTAGCTCATGCCGCCGTATCTTCTAGGGTCGCACTTACGGACCTCTTCCCAAATTTCTTCGGGCGAGTTAAAGTTAAATCCCTCGGTCGCTCCGAGCCTTCGCGCGATCTCGCAGATGATCCACCAGTCTTGTCTGGCGTCTCCCGGAGGGGTGATAACGTGCTCGTTGTGCTGTACGCGGCGCTCTGCATTGGCGTAGAGGCCTTCTTTTTCGCTACTTGCCACGCCGGGAAAAACGACGTCGGCTTTACGCGACGTTTCGGTTAAAAATATATCCTGAACCACGTACATATCTACTTTAGAGATCGCTTTTAGGAAGTGGTTGGTGTTTGGATCGGTCATAACCGGGTTTTCGCCCATCGTCCAGAAGAAGTGCACTCTACCGTCAAGGATGGCGTTTGGTACTTCGGTTTTATGGATGCCGATTTTACCGTTTAAGGAGCCCGGTTCTAGATGCCAAACCTGCTCGAACCACTCGCGCTGTTTAGGATCGGTTACCGAGCCCAAATTTGGGAAAATATTCGGCAACACGCCCATATCGCAGCAGCCTTGGACGTTTTCTTGACCGCGTATCGGTAGGTCGCCGCTTCCTAGCTCGCAGATATTTCCGGTTAAAAGGAATAAATTTGATATATCGCAAACCGCGCCTACGCCGTGGTTAAAGTGCGTAACGCCCATACCGTGCGTTATGACGGCCGGACGGATAGTCGCGTACATACGGGCCGCTTTTCTCACGTCCTCAGGATTTAGGTTGGTGTAGCTAGCGATAGCTTCAGGCGAATAGTCCTTGACCGCTTCGCGTACGTATTCCACGCCCTTGGTGCATTCGTTTACGAAGTCCCAGTTGACCAAATTTTCCTCGAAAATAACGTAAATGAGCGAGTTTATAACCGCGATGTTATGCTCGGGCGCTAGCTGCAAATGCACGTCCGCTCGGCTGGCAAATTCCGTTTTTATCGGGTCTACCACGATGAGCTTAGCGCCGCGGTTTAGCGCGCGCTGTATGTGC
>CAUQJW010000049.1:0-11233 GCA_963518485.1 uncultured Campylobacter sp. | reverse complement strand
AAAGCGGTACGCGAGCTGGGTTCAGAACGTCGTGAGACAGTTCGGTCCCTATCTGCCGTGGGCGCAAGAAGATTGAGGAGAGTTGACCCTAGTACGAGAGGACCGGGTTGAACCGACCGCTGGTGTACCAGTTATCCTGCCAAGGGTAGCGCTGGGTAGCTACGTCGGGATGTGATAACCGCTGAAAGCATCTAAGCAGGAAGCCAACTCCAAGATGAATCTTCTTTTAAGAGCTCTTATAGACTATAAGTTTGATAGGCCGGGTGTGTAATGGATGAAAGTCCTTTAGCTGACCGGTACTAATAGCTCGTCTGCTTATCTTTTAATAAGCGTCACTTCCTTGTTAAGGGTAATTTTATTTCTAAAATCTGAAATAAAATATCTAAGTTATACCTTATCAAGATCTTGTTTTAGTTAAAATGAGATTTGGCTTTTAACAATTAAATAGCAGTGTTAAAGAAGTAAATTAATATAGTTTATTTCTTTAACGCTGCCCGTGACTATACAGACGAGGAAACGCCTTGCTCCATCTCGAACCAAGAAGCTAAGCTCGTCCTGGCCGATGATACTCTCCCTTACTGGGATGTCGGGAAAGTAGGTCGTTGCGGGCTTCGTTTATTTTTATTTTACTTCTTAGTTTTTATTCTTTTAACTCTTTTATTAAGTCTTTTACGGATAGTTATCTTAAGTTACGTAACGATTTTTGCATATTAAATTAAGACTTAATACGTCTTCGCCCTTTACTATTCCGTTTAGAATACGGTTTTTTATTAAAGGTTTAATACCTTTTTTGCTTATCGGCATTAATGGTCGTATTTTTAACATAATATCGAAGAGCGTTTTTGTCGTATATTAAATCTAAGGTTTTAGTTTCTAAAATAATAGACATATCTTTTATAAACTCCGTATCGTATTCTAATATTGGAAAGCAGCCCAATCTTAATTATAGTTTCGTAAATTTTTCTATGGCTTAACGCATCTAAAATAATTAAGGTTGAGCGTTTTATAGCGGTCGATTCTATTTAATAGATAGACGTATGCGATATATGAGCGTTATGCTTATGGTATATTGAAACGAGCGTTAACATAGACCAAAGCGCATCATCCGGCTATGCGTGGGGGCATGCTTGTTTTTATGCGAGTTTATTTATTTTAAGTATCGCTATTTGACCGGTTCGCGAAATAAATACTTATCTTTTTATAGTTTATTTTTTAGGGGTCGATCGGGTAGTCGGACGGCTGCGAATAAATGCTAAATTATAACTACTTCGGTTTCTAAGTATATATTAAAACGCTTAACTACTAAGGTTTTAGCTAGATCGATCAAATTCTTAGCGTCTTTGAAGGTAGCGCGGTTGAAATTTATTAGGAAATTAGCGTGTTTTTCGCTAAATTTGGCTCCGCCGATCGCATAGCCTTTTAGTCCGACCGATTCTATAAGTCTACCCGCATGGTCGCCTTCGGGATTAATAAAACAACTGCCGAAGCTTGCTCCTTTGGGTTGATTTCGTCTTTTTTCGGCAAAGCTATCCGCTAACGCCTGATTAAATTTACCTCCGAGTCTAAATTTGGCGGCAAAAATAGTACCGTCTATGCGACTTTTTCTGTAGGAGAAATTTATATCTTCTCTCAAAACCCATTTGTCGTTTATGAGTATCGCGAGTAGATTATCGCTTATCGAAACGCCGCAGAGTCCAGCGTTCATTTTTATCATCCCCCCTAAAGTTCCAGGAATATTTTGCAAGAACTCGAAACCGCCCAAATCGTACTTTTTGGCAAAATTATAAATTTTACCGCTTTTTGTAGCGGCTCCGATTTCCAACATTCCTTCTTCTAGTTTAATATAATCGAAATTTTCGCCTAAGATTGCGGTTTTTGCAGGATTATCCGAAACTAATAGATTGTTTCCGCCGCCTATTATTACGCGATCTTTAAAATCTTGCTTGAATATGTCCGTAATATCGTTTATTACCAAAACTTCGCGGATTCCGCCTATTTTAACCGAGGTAAATTTGGAAAAGTCTATAGTCATTGTACAAATTTAGGAATAAAATCAAACATACGTACCGTAAAATCGACCATCATCGAGACCATCCACGGCATCAAAAATATAATCACGACGACGACGAGGATGATCTTTGGCACGAAGCTTAGCGTCATCTCGTTTATCTGCGTCGTAGCCTGAAATATACTGATGATAAGCCCCGCCGACAGGCCCGCTAGCAGCATAGGAAAGCTCAGATATAGCGCGATCTTAAAGGTTTCGATACCGAGTTCTATGAGCATTGATTGCATTAGCTAAACCTTATATCGTTGTACTCGGCGGGTACGAGGTAGTTTTTGGCATCGATAGGCAGTGGATAAAATCCGCGCTCATAACCGAGCGCAAAGAGCTTATTTACCGCTTTTATCTGCGTTTCGTTCATCGAGATGGAGTTACTATTTGCGTAGAGATTTAGATAGGTTTTTAGCTTTTCTTTATCGACGCGGATCAAATTTCGCTCCATCAGCATGTGCGACAAAAAGGGCTTATGCGCGGTGGCGATGCGCACGCCCTCGGTTAATACGCGCTCGCACTCGATAGCGTCCGTTATCGGCAGGCTGCGGCGAACCGCCATGCCTCCTAGCGGTAGCGGCAGATTTTCGCCAGCTAGCTCGCTCCAGATATCCCAGATCTCGCGCTCCACGCAAAGCTCGTCCGAAAAGTCAAGAATGCTTTCATGTATCAGCACGCCTGCATCCACCTCGCCGCTTAAAACCGCACCCTCGATTTCTAGAAAATTTTTATAAACTATTCGCGCCTGCGGGTATACCATGCGAAAAAGCAGGGCATTCGTCGTGTGTTTGCCGCTGAGCGCGACTTTGAAATTTCGCTTTAAAATCGCACCCTTTTTCTTAACTAACTTTGGTCCGTAGCCCTCGCCAAAGCTCACCGCCGTGCGCAAAAGAGCGTATTCGTCGCAGATAAGAGGATATAGCGCGAAGCTAATCGCCGTGGCCTCGTAAGTGCCCTTTAGCGCCTCGTCGTTTAGCGTCTGGATGTCAAGCGCGGTGGCGCTAAATTTTAGATTTTTGGAGCTTACCCAGCCAAAGTCAATCGCCTTATACATAAAAATATCGTCGGCGTCGGGCGAGTGAGCGACGTTTATATGCTTAAAAATCTTCAAATTTTATCCTTTTTGCTCCGCTTTAAATTTCGCGCGCGGCTAAAATTGCGAAATTATAGTAAATTTTTGCTACAATCGCCATAAAAATGCGGAATTTATAAAGAAAAATATGGAAAATCAGGCGTATTTAAAAGAGCAAATTTTAACTTATCTAGGCAACAAACGCTCGCTTTTAGGCTTCATCGAACAAGGCGTAAATATCGCAAAACAGGCGCTTGGCAAAGAAAAGCTAAGCTGTTGCGATCTTTTTAGCGGCAGCGGCATCGTGTCGCGGTTTTTTAAATCCCACGCAAATTTCATCGTCGCAAACGATTTGGAGCTTTATAGCCGCGTTACAAACGAGTGCTACCTAGCTAACGCGGACGCGGGATTTAAAAAAGAGCTTGATTTTTGGCATGAAAAACTAACTCGCGAAATCGGCGCAAATTTGCGTGAGGGCTTTATCTGCGAGCTTTACGCGCCAAAAGACGAGGCGAATATCTCAGCCCAAGACCGCGTCTTTTACACGAAGAAAAACGCAGCCTACATAGACACAGCGCGCCAGATGATCGATGTGCTCGTGCCGCAGGAGCTGCGCGTTTTTTTTATCGCTCCGCTGCTGTATTCAGCTAGCGTGCACGCCAATACCAGCGGCATTTTCAAGGGCTTTCATAAAAACAAAGACGGCCTTGGACAGTTTGGCGGACGCGGCAAGCATGCGCTGTCTCGCATCACGGCAGACATCGGCTTGCTTAAACCCGTTTTTTCAAATTTTAACGTCGAATTTGACGTGCAAAGGCGAGACGCAAATGAGCTTGCCGCCGAGCTTCCGCCGCTTGATCTAGTCTATCTTGATCCGCCGTATAACCAGCATCCGTACGGCTCGAACTACTTTATGTTAAATTTGATCGCTAGCTATGAGCGTCCGAGCGAAATCTCGCGGGTTTCGGGTATCGCTCGGGGCTGGAACCGCTCGGTGTTTAATCAAAAATCAGCCGCCACGCCAGCATTTTTCGAGCTAATCTCAAAGCTAAAAGCCAAATTCGTGCTCATCTCGTTTAACTCCGAGGGCTTCATCTCGCGCGAGGAATTTAGCGAAAATTTAGCGAGGCTGGGCGAAGTGCAAATTTTGGAGCAAAAATACAACGCCTTTCGCGGCAGCAGAAACCTAGCCAGCCGTCCGACGCACGTGAGCGAGCTGCTTTACGTTTTAAAAAAGGCGTAAATTTAGGCTAAATTTGACCGCAAACGGACAGCGTCAAATTTGCGCGAATAATCAAAAATTCATCTCAAATTTGATAAAATCAGCACGATTATTTTAAATTTAAGGAAGCCGATGGCAAAAGAAAAAGAAGAGAAAAAGATAGTCCCGCCGACAAACGATTCGGACAAGAAAAAGGCCTTAGACGCGGCTTTAAAGCAGATAGATAAAGCATTTGGCAAGGGTACGCTAATCCGCCTGGGCGACAAACAGGTCGAGGCCATAGATAGCATCTCGACCGGTTCGCTAGGACTTGACCTGGCCCTTGGTATCGGCGGTATCCCAAAGGGTCGTATCATAGAGGTTTACGGACCTGAGAGCTCGGGCAAAACGACTCTGACGCTGCATATCATCGCCGAAGCGCAAAAAGCGGGAGCCACGTGCGCCTTTATCGACGCCGAGCACGCGCTAGACGTGAAATACGCTGCAAATTTGGGCGTAGATACCGAAAATCTCTACGTCAGTCAGCCCGACTTCGGCGAGCAGGCGCTAGAAATCGTAGAAAACCTCGCTAGAAGCGGCGCGGTCGAGCTTATCGTCGTGGATAGCGTCGCGGCGCTAACGCCAAAAAGCGAGATCGAGGGCGATATGGGCGATCAGCACGTAGGCCTGCAAGCGCGGCTAATGAGCCAGGCGCTGCGCAAACTCGCGGGCGTCGTACACAAGATGAATACGACAGTGATATTTATCAACCAAATTCGTATGAAAATCGGCGCGATGGGTTACGGTACGCCCGAGACCACTACGGGCGGTAACGCGCTTAAATTTTACGCATCCGTGCGCCTAGACGTGCGAAAAATCGCCACGCTAAAGCAAAACGAAGAGCCTATAGGCAACCGCACGAAGGTAAAAGTCGTGAAAAACAAGGTCGCGCCTCCGTTTAAAACGGCGGAATTCGACATAATGTTCGGCGAGGGTATCAGCCGCGACGGCGAGATCATCGACTACGGCGTGAAGCTCGATATCATCGATAAAAGCGGTGCGTGGTTTAGCTATAAAGCCGCCAAAATCGGCCAAGGTCGCGAAAACGCAAAAGCCTATCTCAAAGAGCACCCCGAGATCTCCGACGAGATCGTAGCGACGATAAAAAGCTCGATCGGCCTGGATAAGCTAATAAGCGGCGCGGGCGGCAAAGATAGCGACGAAGAAAGCGAAAGCATAGAAGAAAATACGGAGGAATAAAATAATGGTATTTATAGAAGACGTAACTGCGATAGAAGTACTTGATAGCCGCGGCAACCCGACCGTAAAGGCGACCGTAGCTCTAAGCGACGGCACCGTAGCAAGCGCGATAGTGCCAAGCGGCGCAAGCACGGGCAAGCGCGAGGCGCTGGAGCTTCGCGATAAGGACGAGAGATATTGCGGCAAGGGCGTACTAAAGGCTGTTGAAAACGTAAATTCGCAGATCGCCGAAGCCGTGATCGGGCTGGATGCGTTTGATCAAAAGGCGCTTGATGATGAGATGAGGGAGCTTGACGGCACCGATAACTACTCAAATTTAGGCGCAAACGCCGTGCTTGGCGTATCTATGGCGGTAGCGCGCGCGGCGGCAAAGAGCCTTGACGTGCCTTTGTATCGCTACCTAGGCGGCGCAAACGCTAGCGTGCTACCCGTGCCGATGTTTAATATCATTAACGGCGGCGCGCACGCGAACAACAGCGTGGATTTTCAAGAATTTATGATTATGCCGTTTGGATTTGATAAATTTAGCGACGCGCTGCGAGCGGCGACTGAGATTTACCACACGCTAAAAGGCCTTCTAAACGCAGCCGGCCATAGCACGGCGGTAGGCGACGAGGGCGGATTTGCGCCAAATTTAAACGATAACGAAGAGCCGATCAAACTAATCATGCAAGCTATCGAAAAAGCGGGCTACAAAGCTGGCGAGCAGATCAAACTAGCCCTCGACGTCGCAGCTAGCGAGTTGTACGAAAACGGCAAATATAAGCTAGAGGGCAAGGAATTTAGCAGCGAAGAGCTGATCGAGCGATACGCGCAGCTTTGCGAGAAATATCCGATATTTTCGATCGAAGACGGCCTAAGCGAGGACGACTGGGCGGGCTGGGCGAAGCTAACTAGCAAGCTTGGCTCTAAAGTGCAACTCGTGGGCGACGATCTTTTCGTAACGAACGAGAAAATTTTGCGCGAAGGCATCGCCAAAGGCGTAGGCAACGCGATTTTGATCAAACCAAATCAAATCGGCACGGTTAGCCAAACCATGCAGACGATCCGCCTAGCTCAGCGCAAAGGCTACCGCTGCGTGATGAGTCACAGAAGCGGCGAGAGCGAGGATAGCTTTATCGCGGACTTCGCCGTCGCGATGAATACGGGTCAAATCAAAACTGGCGCGACCTCAAGAAGCGAACGCAACGCCAAATACAACCGCCTGCTCGAGATCGAGCGCGAGACGGACGAGTTTTTGGGACATGAAATTTGAACGAGGTTTTAAAAGAGTACGGGCAAAAACCCAAAAGCTCTTTTAGACAAATCTTGAAGCTCGTAGGCGTTAGCGCCGGCGTAATAATTTTCGGTATTTACGTCGGCAATATGCTTTTCGGAAAGCGCTCGCTAGACGTTATGCTCGGTCTTCAAGAGCAAAGAGACAGGATTGCTAGCGACGTAGAAATTTTAAAAAAATATAACGCCGAGCTTCAAAAAACGTATTTTGAATTAAAAGAATTAGAACCTTAAGAGGATTTATGAATAGAATTTTATTTTTAGTTTTTATCTTTTTTGCCGCGGTTTTCGGTAGAGAAAATCCTTTTGCTCCTACCGGCGAGCTAAATTCTAGTATCGCGACCTCAAACGTCGCGCCGTCGTTGCCTCCGTTTGAAAAACAATACGTAAAATTCCCTAGCGACGCTAGAGAGCTTATATCCGTTAGCTTTAAATATAAAAGCGGCGACGGAAGTATAAAGGAAAAGAACGTAAATATAGACAAAAGCATAGACTACCGCGACGAATTCGTTTTGCAAAAGATAGTTTCGCCGGCGGCCGTAGCGATAAAGGCGGATGATATTTCCGTAACGAAAACCGCTCCCAAAATCGCCCTTAAGCAAACCGAAGACGGTAACGAAAGCGTATCCGTAAAACAAACTACCGAAGAAAATTTAACCCAAAACCCTAAAGCTCAACCGCTAAAAGAGATCGTGATAAATCCGTTAGAAGCTTCCGAACCGGTCAAGACTTTTGATTTTAGAGGCGCTAAATTCGAACTTAGCGCGAGCGAGATGAAAATTATCGCAAAAGATAAGAAGATCAAGGATTTTGCCATAGAAAAAAATAGGATAGTTATCGATTTTAAGGGCAAAAATAGCTTTTATACTAAAAAAATACGGCTTGACTGCGGAGCGTTTAAGGACGTAACTTTCGGCTCTCACGACGGATATTATAGGATGGTCGTAAGTCTAGAGTCTAAATATAAATACGATATCTCCGAGATAAAAGAAGGATATTTGCTGAAGGTTAGGAAATAAATTCCTAACCTAAATCTTTATAAAACGCCTGTTTTTAGGCTAAATTTATAAACTTAGCTTTATCGCAAAATCAAACGTTTATTAAATTTTTTTCGTATTTTTTCATTTAAATGACGCTTTATACTCGCAAATTTCGCTATTATATCGTTGAAATTTATTCAAAGGAGCTACTATGAGTGGCATCGCTTTAATAGTGTATTTCGTCATCGCGATAGCTTTGATGATTTGGCTGATTTCTAAGGTCGGAGTTCATCCGTTTTTGGCTATTATGCTAGCGGCTTTAGCGCTTGCCGTGGCGGCCGGGATAGATTCGGTAAAAATACCCGGCATTATCGGCGACGGTTTTAGCGGTATATTTAAAAGCATAGGCATTGTTATTATATTCGGCGCTCTCATCGGTATAGCCCTGGAAAAGACCGGAGCAGCTCTAAAGTTAGCCGACATGGTGGTAAAGTGCGTCGGCGAGAAACATCCTGAAGCAGCGATGCTGATTATGGGTTGGATCGTCGGTATTCCCGTTTTTTGCGATAGCGGATTCGTCGTTTTAGATCCGATTCGCCGAGCGATTAAAGAAAAAATAGGCGCGAGTCCGGTCGGTATGGCCGTGGCGCTTTCGGGCGGTCTTTATACTTCTCACGTATTTATACCCCCGACTCCGGGGCCTATCGCTGCGGCAGGTTTAGTCGGCGTGGGCGAAAATTTACTTTTAGTTATCGGCATAGGCGCGGTCGTTTCCGTTCCGGTTCTTGTCGCGGCTTATTTCTATGCTAAATTTATAGGCGATAAGGTAAGCATCAAAGAGGATGCTAACGAGATAAGAAAAAGCTATGACGATATTATTAAAGAGCACGGCAGGCTTCCTAACGGCTTTTTAAGCCTAGCTCCTATTTTTGCGCCTATTTTGCTTATGGCCCTAGGTTCGGTCGTCGGCATTTTAAAGCTTCAAGGCGCTTTAACTAATTTTATGCTATTTTTAGGAAATCCGGTTATAGCGCTTGGCGTAGGCGTATTGTTTGCCGTTATTTTGCTGCTAGAAGCCGGAAAAATAAAAGAATTTAACGAGATGACTAACGAAACGCTAAAGGTTGTGGGACCGATTCTTTTCATAACGGCTGCGGGCGGAGTGCTAGGCAAGGTTATAACGGCTGCGGGATTCGTAGAATTTATGAAACAAAACGCGCATATAATCGGCTCTATAGGAATCTTTTTCCCTTTTATAATTTCCGCGATAATAAAAACCGCTCAAGGCAGCTCTACCGTCGCGCTAACTACTACGGCGGCCATTATGGGACTTTATACTTCGGGAGATTCTATGATGGCGACTTTAGGTCTTACTACCGAGATGGGGGCGGTGTTAACCGTTATGGCTATCGCCGCGGGAGCTATGACCGTATCGCACGCTAACGACAGCTACTTTTGGGTCGTTACTAATTTCGGCAAAATGACGCCCGAGCAAGGCTACAAAACCCAAACTATGCTAACGCTCGTTATGGGTATAGTCGGCATATTATCGGTTTGGGTACTGTCTTTATTTCTTCTATAAATTTCATTAAAACGGCCGCCGGTCTCTTCGGCGGTCAAATACGCAAAGTCGGAAAGGAACGTTATGAGGGTTTTGGTCGCTATCGACTCGTTTAAAGGCTCGTTAAGCTCGCTTGAGGCGGGACTGGCGGTAAAAGAGGGTATTTGCGATTTATGCGAGGAGGTCGTCGTGAAGCCTATCGCAGACGGCGGAGAAGGTAGCGTCGAGGCTCTGGCCGATGCGCTAGGGGCCGAATTCGTAGAGGCGATAGTGCAGAACCCGTTAGGCGAAAAAGTGATGGCCAGATACGCTCTAAAAGACGATTTAGCCGTACTCGAGATGGCCTCTGCCTCAGGGCTTACGCTTATAGAAAAATTCTTGCGAAATCCGATGATTACCAGCACGTTCGGATTCGGACAAATGATACTTCACGCGCTAAATAAAGGCGCTAGAAAATTTATCGTAGGTATCGGCGGTAGCGCGACTAACGACGCCGGAACCGGTATGCTCTCGGCTCTAGGCTATGAATTTTACGACGAAAACGGCGCTTTGCTAGAAGGTAAGGGCGAAAATCTTATAAAAATAACGAAAATCTCCGAGACAAATGCGGTTCCAGAGTTAAAGGGGTGCGAGTTCTTGATCGCCTGCGACGTAGATAATCCGCTTTTCGGTAAAAACGGCGCGGCTTACGTCTACGGTCCGCAAAAGGGTGCGGACGAAACGATGGTTAAAGAATTAGATGCCGGGCTTATTAGTTTTGCTAGCGCGGTTAGCGAGCATTTTTCGAGCGAATTTTGGAATTTTAAGGGGGCGGGCGCCGCGGGCGGATTGGGATTTGGCTTTGTTAGCTTTTTAAATGCCAAGTTAAAACCGGGTATCGAAATAATTACTAGCGAAATAAAACTCGAAGAAGAGGCGAAAAAAGCCGATTTAGTAATCACGGGCGAAGGGCGGTTGGACGCTCAAAGCTCCATGGGCAAAACGCCGACGGGAGTGGCGAAGATCGCCAAAAAATACGGTAAGCCCGTAATCGCCCTGGCCGGAAGCGTAAAGGAGTGTGCGGGCGGCTGTAACGAAAACGGTATAGACGCGTTTTTTAGTATATTAAACGAGCCTATTAGCCTTGAAGAAGCCATGCGAAAAGATATAGCCAGCAAAAATTTACGCTCCGTCGCGGCTCAGGCGGTCAAACTCTTTAAACTAAAGTAGCGTTTGCATCGTATTTATACCGTTGTCGTGAATTTTTAAATCGTGAAAAGGTCTTTACTATTTTTTAAAAAATTAAAATTGGTTTATCGTGTGTCTTTCGCCCTAAAAAGCTTATTTTGTTTAAGACTCGCAAAGTTTTATCCGTAATACGCGCGAGGAGCGAATTTTGCTATAAATACGGCATTTCTCGCGCTCATAAATATAGACCCGTTATGATTGTCCGCGATGCTCATGCGAGTAGTATGCGGGATTTAAGCTACTTCTTATCATCAAAACTCTTAACGATGCGAGTACGCGAATATGTCGCGATGTCTATTTATGATACGATTAGAAGGCATAGCGGCGGACGAGCTGTGAAATCGGGGTAAATTTTGGCTTGAAAGCTTAAAATTTTAAGCCAAAATCTTAAACATTACAAAATTTTAAAGAAATTTTAGCTACACTCAGCAAATTTTATAAAAAAGGATACTAAATGAACCCTTCCGAATTTATCTGGATGGATGGAAAATTAGTCAAATGGGAGGACGCCAAAGTCCACGTTTTAACCCACTCGCTTCACTATGCAAACGCCGTATTTGAAGGCACTAGAGCCTATATAACGAATAAGGGCTTAGCGGTA
>CAUQJW010000048.1:0-11331 GCA_963518485.1 uncultured Campylobacter sp. | reverse complement strand
AAAGCGGTAGTAAAAAAAATATACTCATAATCGGTGCCGAAAAACTAAGTAAAATAGTGGATTGGACAGATAGGACGACTTGTATCCTATTTGGCGACGGAGCCGGCGCGGCAGTCGTAAGCGCCGATAATAAAAATGAGATTATAGACGTACATACCGCAGCCGACGGCAACTATGCCGAGCTGCTTATCACGCCGGGCGGCGAAGAAAAGTTTATTAAAATGTCCGGTAACGAAGTTTTTAAAGTCGCGGTTCAAACATTAACCAAAGACGTCGTAGAAATTTTAGAAAGAAATAAAATTCCTAGCGACAAAATCGATCTTTTTATCCCGCATCAGGCAAATTTGCGCATTATCGAAGCGGTCAAACAACGTTTAAATTTTTCAGACGAACAATGCGTAGTAACGGTCGGAAAATACGGTAACACTAGCTCGGCCTCCATACCGATGGCAATGAACGATGCTTATGAGGCCGGCAGGCTTAAAAACGGCGATTTGCTTTTATTGGATGCTTTTGGAGGCGGCTTTACTTGGGGTTCGGCTTTATTAAAATTCGGCGGCGAAAGTTACAAAAGATAATTTCTGCAAATGCGATAATTTTTGTAAATTTAGGTTATTTCAAATAACGGTAGTTCGCTTAAATAAATTTCGAAATTTTACTCTATCGCAATAACGACTTTTCTAAAATTAGCCGAGTACGAATACGATAAACGAATCATTTCTCTAAGGGCTACGACATGCTAGTAAATAGAATTTACGAAATTCCCTCTTGCGACGATGTAGAGCTAGGCATTAAGCGAGAGTCTATGCTTGAGTTTAAACTATGCTACGACGATGAAAAACCGGTTAAAGCCGTAGTCTTTATAGTTCCGGGTCTAGGCGGCGATGCGAACGATAGTTACCGCGAGCATCTAGCGCAGTTCGTAGCCGACGAATTTAACGTGGCCGTAGCTAGCGTAAACTACCACTGTATCGGCAATAGACCGCAAAACGGAGCGACTTATTTTTTAGACGATCTAGATAAAATAATTTTAAAGAAAAAATATTCAGATATCGATATAGAAATTCCTAGCAAAATCGGTATCGAAACGCTACCCGCGCTAGATGCTAAAATAAGCCGAAAAAAGGCAAACGGCGATTTACCGAACGATTTTAAATTGCAAATACCGATTACGCTGCAGCCGACCAAAAACGAATATCAAAATTTCGGCGTCATGCAAGCCCAAGACGTGATAAACGCCACACTTTTTATCAAAGCAAATCCTCCGTTTAACTCTATAACAGATATAAACGAGTTACCCGTAATCTTAATCGGCAGTTCGCACGGAGCATATATAAACGCCTTAGCGGCAAAATTCGCGCCGTGGCTTATAGACGGTATTATCGATAATAGCAGCTACGCAAAACTAAACTGGGAACTTATAGGTCTAGGCAAGGAAATAGATTACGTCAAATTTAGCGAATATTTTACCGATATATATATTTTAAAAACATTCGAATTTATGCCTTTACTAAGACAATGTGGACGCTACTAAACAAATCATCGTCTAGCTACTTTTCACAGGCGCGCGAAGATATACGAAACCCGCTAAACGCCGAGCATCTAAAAATCCAAAGCTTATACCCCAAACCGATTTACGTCGGTTATCATTGCGCCGTAAAAGACCACTGCGCGCCTCCCGAAGAAAAAGCGCAACTCTACGAAGAACTTCGAGATCTCGGTTTTGATGCGACGCTATACATGATAAAAGACGAAAGCCAGCTTGACGGTAAATTTATAAAGACGCTAACTCACGGCTTAGATATGTCGATAAAAACGCTAATCTCAAAAGAGCTGCCGCCGATGCTAAGTAAAATCGCGATTTGCGAAAAACAAATCTGCAAAAATAAAACCGTAAGCTACGTCGCAGATGATTTAGAATATAAATTTTTTGAAGAAAACGGTAAGATAAATCTAGAAATAAAAAAGAGGAACTAAATTTCTATTTGAAATCTAGTTCCTACGAGCTAACAAGCGTAAATTTACCCGTTTTTCCTAGCAAATTCTTTCATAAACTCAGCTAAAGTTCGCACGTTTTCGATACTCACAGCGTTGTAGATAGAGGCTCTGATACCGCCTACGTGGCGGTGCCCTTTTAGGCCCAGCATACCCGCGTTTTCGGACTCGGCGATAAAGGCCGCCTCCAGATCGCGGTTTGCGATGGTAAAGCTAACGTTCATCAGCGAGCGGCTATCTTTTTGCGCATGACCTTTATAAAAGCCGCCCGAACCGTCGATCGCACCGTAAAGTAGCGCCGCCTTTTGCTCGTTGATCTCATTTATCGCCGCTAGACCGCCCTGCTCCTGCACCCAGCCCAGCGTCAAATTTAGCAGATATATGCCAAAGGTCGGCGGCGTGTTGTATAGCGACGCAGCGCTAGCGTGCGTATCGTAGCGAAGCATCGTCGGAGTGCGTTCTACGCAGGCTCGCTCCAGCATATCTTTACGGATGATGACGACGGTTACGCCGCTTGGGCCGGCATTTTTCTGTGCGCCGCCGTATAGTAGCCCCACGTCCGTGAAATCAATCGGCCGCGAGAAAAAATCGCTTGACGCATCGACTACTAGCGGAGCTTTGGAGCGAGGCAGCTCGCGGTACTGCGTGCCGTAGATGGTGTTGTTCGTGCAGAGGTAGCCGTATGCGGCATCATCGCTAAATTTAACCTCTGGGATGCGGTCGTAGGAAGTTTCCTTGCTACTGGCGACTACTTCGTATGCGATGCCCACGTTTGCGGCCTCTTTGATCGCCTTGCTCGTCCAGACGCCCGTATCTACATACTGCGCGACGCCTTTGGCAGCTAAATTTAGCGGTATCATCGCAAACTGCAAGTGCGCGCCGCCTTGCAAAAATAGCACGTCGTACTCTTCGCCGATACCGTATAGCTCGCGCGCCTTAGTCATCGCGCCGTAGTGCACCTCTTCAAAAATTTTGCTTCGATGGCTGATTTCCATTATCGAAAAGCCCTTGTCCCGATAGTCGGTGAGCTCGTTTTGTGCGCGCTCAAGCACGCTAAGAGGCAGAGCCGAAGGGCCTGCGCTAAAATTTAGCTTTCTATTCATCCAAACTCCTTTCAAATTTGAGTTGATTTTAGCGTGATTTGCGTTAAAAAATCATTTCGCGTCGCAAGGGCGGCGGCAAAAGGACGCAAATTTTACACTTTAAGCTACCTTTTGATACAATTTTTCATATTAAGGAGCGAAATTTGGTTTTAGAAATCGAGCGTAAATTTATCCTACGGGATTTATCGGTTTTAGAGTCGCTAGCGAACGAAGGCGTTCGCGTCGCGCGCGACGAGATAACTCAATTTTACGTCGAAATTACGCCCGTGAGCGAGGTTAGATTTCGCAAAATAGGTAACTCTTTTTTTACGGCGAAAAAATCGGGTAAAGGGCTAGTTAGAGAGGAGCGAGAAAGTCCGGTTTCTAAGGAAATTTTCGAACAAGCTCTGAAAAACAGTATCGGTATTCCGGTAGAAAAGAGTAGATTTTCGTTTAAAATCAATAATCTTCCTTGCAATATCGACGTTTTTCATGAACCCTTGGAAGGATTGGTTACGCTAGAAATCGAATTCTTAACGATTAAGGATGCTAAGAATTTCGCTATCCCTAGTTTTATAAAAGATTCTATTCAGACCGAAATAACCGACGACGAACGTTACAAAAATAAAAATTTGGCTCTCTACGGACTACCGCAAGAAGATTTCGATATTACGAAAATTTTTGAAATTTTATCGGCAAACCCTGAATTGAAACTAACTTTTCCTAGCGGTATAAGAAGCATAGACGCACTCAGAATCGTATTTTTTCAAATTTATAAAAAATTAGCTTCCGATATCGCGCGTTTCGAATCAACGAGCGAACCTCGAACTCTACACGAAATTCGCATAAATATACGAAAAATACGCTCGCTGCTAGAGCTATTCAAATCGGTTTTCGATAAAAAAGTAGCCGATTATTTTCTATCGAGCTTTAAAACTTTAGCCGCCGCTACCGACGTCAAACGAGATATAGACGTATTTTTGGATTTTTTAGAAACGCAAAAATGCTCGAGCGAGCTAGCAAAAATTTTTAAAAGACTAGACGAAAACGAAACGAAAAAGCTAAAAAATGCGCTAAAAAACGCACAAACCGCCGAGCTTTTAAAAGATTGGGAAGTTTTCGTAAAAGAGCAAAGCGACTTTTATAGAGGAGAAAATTTTAGCCGTATAGTTAAAAAAACAGTCGCAAAAGTTATGCGTTTACAAATTTTAAAAATCAAAAAAAACCTTTTCAAACTAAACGAACAAAGCTCTAACGAGCGCTTTCACGATACCAGAAAGCAGATCAAAAAACTAAGATATCTAATGGAAATTTTTATAGATTTATTTTCGATCAAATATCTCGAAAAGTGCGTTAAAAAATCAAAAGAGATACAAGAACTTTTCGGAAATTTACAAGATACCGGTGTATTTTTAACGCTATTGAAGCATACCCAATGCGCCGAAGAATCGCTAAAAATAAGAGAAAAAATTAGAAAAGCGGCTTTTAAAACGAGAAGCAAGATTTTAAGAAAAAAAGCAAAATACGCCAAAAATCTCGGTAAAGTTTCACGAAATTTAAAAATCTACTATATCTAAAGAGAAAAAATGGAAAAACAAGAAAAAATAGTTCAGATGTTTAACGACATCGCGCCCACCTACGACCTGGCAAACCGCGTGCTGAGCATGGGCGCGGACGTGAGCTGGCGCAAGATCGCGTGCAAAACGGTTCTGTCAAATTTCAAAGACTCAAGCGTAAATATCGTCGACGTCGCATGCGGTACGGGCGATATGATGGGCTTTTGGCAAAAGACTGCGGGCGAGTTTAACGCAAAAATCGAAAATCTAATCGGCGTCGATCCCTCAAGCGGCATGCTCGCGGTCGCTAAGCAAAAATTTCCCGAGTTTAAATTTATCGAGGCGCTAGCGACTCAAACGACGCTTGATAGCGGCTCGATGGATGTTCTTAGCATCAGCTACGGCATCAGAAACGTGGTCGAACGCGAGGCCGCGCTAAGAGAGTTTAACAGAGTGCTAAAAACGGGCGGATACGTCGTAGTGCTAGAGTTTACCAAACGCAAAAAAAGCGGGCTTTTAACTGGCGTTCGCGACTTTTATCTAAGTAAAATTTTGCCTAAAATAGGCGGCTTTATCTCCAAAAACCAAGAAGCCTACGAGTACCTGCCAAGCTCGATCGAGGGATTTTTAGACGCTAAAAGCTTTGCGGACGAGCTCGCTAGCGCTGGCTTTGAGATGCGTCTTTGCAAGAGCTTTTCTATGGATATTTCTACTCTTTTCATCGCGCAAAAGGCCCGTGAGTGCTAAGCGTCAGCGAGCTAAACGAGCAGGCCAAAACGCTGCTTGAGACGACGTTTTCCTACGTCGAGGTAGAGGGCGAGGTCTCGCGGCTGGTGAGGCACGGCTCGGGCCACTGGTACTTCACGCTAAAAGACGAAAAGGCCGCGATCTCGGCGGTCATTTATAAATTTAACGCCGCTAAGCTCAAATTTGACGTCGCAGACGGTATGAAAGTCGCTCTCTACGGCAAAATTTCGCTCTACTCGCCAAGCGGCAGCTATCAGTTTATAGCAACCCTCATACGCCCCAGCGGCGAGGGCGAGCTCGAGCTTGCGTTTAAACAGCTAAAAGCGCGGCTTGAGAGCGAAGGGCTTTTTGATATCTCGCGCAAAAAACCGCTACCCAAATTTCCGCGTAAGATCGCGCTAGTGACGTCAAAAACATCCGCCGCGTTGCAAGATATGCTGCGTATCGCTTCGCAGCGCTGGGCGCTGGCGGAAATCATAGTTTTTGACTCGCTAACGCAGGGCGAAACCGCGCCCGCCTCGCTCATACGCGCCCTAAAAAGAGCCGATGTTAGCGGCACGGATGCGATCGTGCTGGCGCGCGGCGGCGGCAGTAGAGAGGATCTGTGGTGCTTTAACGATGAAAATCTAGCCCGCGAGATCTACGCGGCGCGCACGCCCGTGATATCGGCCGTCGGACACGAGATTGATTACGTGATCAGCGACTTTGCGGCTGATTTTCGCGCTCCGACCCCAAGCGCGGCGATAGCTGCGCTACTGCCCGATGCGGGCGAGCTAATGCAAAGCATAGACAGGCTAAGCGAGGCGATGGACGCGGCCTTTATGCGCGTTTGGGAGCGTAAATTTAACGCTCTAGCGATGATGAGGGCGAGATTTTCTCAGGCGAGCCTAACGCAAAAAATCGCTCGCAAAGAGCAAATTTTGCTAAATTTACGGCAGGTTTTAGACGCCGCCGTGCAAACCAAACTGCTCAAATTTGAAAACTCGCTAAAACTAGCTCGCGCCGCATATGCGCAGCAAGAGTCGTTTTTCGCGCAGATTTCAAATTTGATCCGAGTACAAAAAGACGGCAAAACCGTAAATCTAAGCGAGCTAAAACCCGGCGACCGCATCGCGCTAAGCTCGGTAAACGCAAGCAAAGAGGCGGAAATTTTATAGCCAAATTTGATCTGCGGACGCGGCGGCTTAAGTTTTTGGGCGGGTTAAAAATTTTTAAGCTAAAAATAGTAAGATAATAACGCAAATCAAAAATTTAAAGGAGCGATATGAAAACGAACGTAAAATTTTTACTAGCCGCGTGCGCCGCGATGCTGATAACGGGCTGCGCGACGGAGAGATCTCGCGTAGTCGAAACGCCTAAAGTTCAAACCCTAAACACCAACTATCAAGGACAAAAGATCGCCGTCTCGATCGGCCGCTTTAGCAACCAGTCATCATACCAAAACGGCGTATTTTCAGACGGCGAGGACAGGCTAGGCAACCAAGCGCAGACCATCCTTATCTCAAATTTACAGCAAAGCGGGCGCTTTTCGGTGCTTGACCGCAGCAACATGCGCGCCATCAAAGAAGAAAACGCGCTAAACAAAGAGGCGCAAAACATCAAGGGCGCAAGATACGTCATCACGGGCGACGTGACGGAGTTTGGTCGTAAAATAACTGGCGATCATCAGCTTTTTGGGATACTTGGCAAAGGCAAAACCCAAACCGCCTATGCGAAGGTAAATCTTAACGTCGTGGACGTGAAAAACTCCGAGGTGATCTACTCTACTCAGGGTGCCGGCGAGTATGAGCTCTCAAACCGCGAAGTACTAGGCTTTGGCGGTAGCGCTGGGTATGATTCGACGCTAAACGGCAAGGTGCTAAGCCTAGCCATCATCGAGGCCGTAAATAACCTAACGCGCGGGCTTGAAAGCGGCGCTTTTAACGCGAAATAAGGATAAATTTTGCGCTTTAAAACTCTAGCGAATTTCGCGCTCGCCTCTGCCGCCGCCATGCTACTCTCGGGCTGCGCGGACGACTCGCCTAGGCAACTATACTACTGGGACGGCGCCTACACGAGCTCGGTATACGAGTATCTGACCGAAGAGGGCGACGCGGGTGCGCAGATCGCCGCACTCGAGGAAAGCCTGCAAAAAGCCTATCAAAGAGCCGCCAAAGTTCCTCCCGGACTGCACGCGCATCTAGGCTTGCTCTATCTCTCGCAAGGAAACGGGGCCAAATTTAAAGCCTACGTCGAAAAAGAAGCCGAGCTTTACCCCGAGTCGCGCGACTACGCGATGTTTTTGCTAAATCAAAATAGCAAAACGGCGGACGCAGCGGGTAAAACGGCGGCAAATTTGAGCGAGCAGACGAAGGAAAAAGCCGGTGCGAGCGAGTCAAATTCAAACGGCAAAAGCTCAAATTTAGGCGAGCAAACGAGCAAGCAAAATTTGAGAAACGAACAAGTAAAACAAGCCAAAACGAGCAAGACCGCAAAAGGAAGCCAAAATGAAAAATAAAATAAAATCGGTGCTTCTTTGCGCGTTTGCGGTGCTGTTTCTTGGAGCGTGCGCAGGATCGCAGCCCGAGGTTTACGACTATTCGGCGTTTTTACAGACCAAGCCTCGATCGATCGTCGTCATGATGCCAACCAGCGACTCAGCCGAGATAAAGGCCTCCGCGGCGGTGCTGGCAAACGCGCTCTATCCGCTTAGCGAGGCAGGGTATTACGTATTTTCGCCCGCACTCGTAAACGAGACCTTCAAAAACAACGGCATCTACGACGCTGGAGAGATCGCGCAGATCTCTACATACAAGCTAAAGCAGATATTCGGCGCTGATGCCGCGCTATATCTAAACGTCGCGGACTACGGCACCTCGTATATGCTCATTAGCAGCGTCACGCGCGTGAGCGTAGCGGCGACTCTAGTAGATCTAAACACGGGCGCCGTACTCTGGCAAAAAAGCGCCACCGCGGCAAACGACTCGGGAGACGGCGGCGGCAACCTCATCGGCATGCTAGTCTCCGCGCTAGTTAAACAGATCGCCGACTCGGTCTCGGACGCGAGCTTTGACCTCTCAGCGCGCGCGGACGCGATTTTATTTAGCACCGACTGCCGAGACTGCTTGCTCTACGGCCCGTATTCGCCGCATTACGGCCAGGATAGACAGCTTGGCGGCGGCAAATAAATTTTAAAAAGGGCAAAAATGAAACTAGCCGAGGCGCTGATACTGCGCGCCGACATACAAAAACGCATCGAGCAGCTAAAATCAAGACTCGCGGACAACGCGAAGGTGCAAGAGGGCGAGAATCCCAGCGAAGAGCCAAAGGTGCTGCTAGCCGAGCTAGACGCGCTCACAAGCGAGCTTGAGCGCCTAATCGTTCGGATAAATTTAACCAACTGCACCGCAAAAGCGGACGGCAAGAGCCTAACCGAGCTAATCGCCAAGCGCGACGTACTCACGCTAAAAGCGGGCGCATTACGGGCTTTCGCGCAAGCTGCCGCACAAAAAGTGGAAATTTATTCGCGCAGCGAGATTAAAATTTTAAGCACGGTCGACGTCGCGGCGCTGCAAAAGCAGGTGGACGAGCTAGCAAGGCAGATCAGGCAACTTGACACGACGCTGCAAGGCGCGAACTGGCAGACCGATCTGATCGAAAGCTAAGGGCGTAAAATTTAAAATTTCGGGTAAGTATCGCAAGAGGCGAGTACGAAACTCACCTGCGAAGCAGGTTTATGGTAGCGCTCGCGGAAACGGGCGCACCCCTTTTACGATTCATTTTCAGTAAATTTACAGGAGCAATGTAACTGCGCAATGTAACTACCGCGTACTGATCTAGCGATACCGAGGGCGGGAACGGGGAAATTTAAAACGAAATTTTGATTTTACGGCGCGCTTTGCGGGATCGCGGCGAAATTTGACGGCGATTTGGGCGGGCTTGACGCTCAAATTTTACGCTAAATTCAGGCGCGCTTGCCATTTTGCATTTAACCCGTCTGGCGTCAAATTTTACAATAATCATAAAATTTAGCCAAATTTAAAGGATGAAATTTGAAATTTAAAACCCTTGCGCTAGCGGTCGTATTTTTCTTTGCGACCGACGTAAATGCAGAGCTTGCGACAGAAGCGAATTCCATAAATTTTATAAAAACAAGCGGCGCGGAGCAAAATCTCGCGAACGTAAAAGACGTCAAATTTCAACACGCGCATTTTAAAAACGCAGATACCGCAGCGCACGGCGTAAACTCGAACTCATCGCAAAAAGCGACCCTCATCGACGAAGCGAAAAATTTCTACCGCGTGGACGAGCTGCTGTTTCGCAGCGCTCAGCTTGATGGAAGCTACGCCGCAAAGCTGCATGAGCTTGGCATCAAAAGCATCGTAAATCTGCGCAATTTTAGCAGAGGCGGCGATAGAAGGGCGTTTGGGGATCAATTTTGGCTCGCGAACAAGCCACTTCAAAGCTGGGAGATAAAGCCCGCGCAGATCGCGGACGTCTTGCGCACCATTCGCGAACGCCAAAAAGAGGGTGCCGTGCTCGTGCACTGCTTCACGGAGCCGATCGCACTGGGCTTGTGGTGGCGATGCACCGCGTGATCTATCAGGGTTGGAGCTTGGACGCCGCACGCAGCGAGATGATAGACGGCGGATACGGCTTTCACTCGATGTGGCAGGATATCGCGGGCTTTTTGACGCCGCAAAACGAAGCGCTCGTAAGAGCCGAGCTTGAAATTTAGACGAAATTTCGCTCGTCCGCCAAATAATGTAGATTTTATAAAAATAAGCGCTGCGGATTTAAATCTATTTCAAATTTGCCGTATTAATAACATTAAATTTTAGAGTCGCAAGCGAAAAACGGTCTTGGTTTAGCAAATAAAACGCAATCACTACTCGCGACGATTTTATATCACATAAAAAATTAGCTCGCCGATCAAAAAGAGAGCTAAGAGCCTAATGGCGACAGTTTTTGCAGTCCTTTACGGTCACTAACACATTCATCTTTTCGATGAAATTTCCGAGCTTTCTCTCCAAACTTTCCTTGTACTCGCTCAGCGCCTCGCAGAAGTTATAGTCCTCGACGTGTCCGCAGCTCTCGCATACGACGTGGATGTGCGGGTAGCTAAAGATGTCGTAGCGCGCCTTTTGATTCGGCATATTGACCTCGACTACGAGTCCTTCGTCTTTTAGCATATTTAGATTTTTATAGACGGTAGCCAGCGATACGGACGGATTTTCTTCGCAAATTTTTTCATAAAGTTCATCGATAGTAGGGTGCATATGACGATCTAAAATTTTAAGCACCGATATACGCTGAGGCGTAGCCTTTAGGCCTCTATCTTTCAAAAGCTCCATATAATTCATCGTTATTCCTTAATTTTTTACCTATTTTACAAAAAAATTATTTAAAGCTTCTTTATATTTGTTGATATAAATTATTATCTGTTTAAAGCAACTTAAGATTTACGGCAAATCTTTTAAAATATTTTCGCTTATAGAATCGACGTCTAAGCCTAAGCTTTTTTCCACGTCGGCGACTTTACCGTGCGGTATAAACTCGTCTTCAAATTCAAAGCTTACGATACGAACGTTAAAAATTCGCTCTTCTTGTAAAAATGCGGCCAAAATTTCGCCTACGCCGCCTTTTTTTGCCGTATCGGAAAAAACGTACCAAATTTTATTTTTACATGCTAATTTGCGCAAAAGCTCGCGATCTAACGGTTTGACGAAAACTAAATCCGCAAGAGTCGGGTTAAATTTACCGTCCGTTTTCTCAAACATTTTTTTACGTACGGCATTTGCTTTGCCTACGGCGTTGCCGTAACCTATAAAGGTTGTTTCCGCGCATCCTTCATATAAGATTTCGCCTTTGCCTAGGCTTAATTCTCTAGAGCCGAACTCATCGCTAGGCAATAAAAACGAGCCCCTAGGGTATCTAAACGCGCAAGGTCCGACGTGTCTATAAGCATACTC
>CAUQJW010000047.1:0-11608 GCA_963518485.1 uncultured Campylobacter sp. | reverse complement strand
TCGATCGAGCTAATACTGGCGTGAAATTTGCGGTTTGGCTCGGAGAGTATCGAGTATTCGACTTTTGAGTCTACTTTGATTTTAGTTATGTCACCCTCGGCGATCTCCATTTTTAGCTGGACCTTGCTTAGATCGGCGATATTTACGATAGTGGGCGTAGTTTGGTTTGAGTTTACGGTTTGACCTTCCTCAACCTGCACGGAGACCACGACGCCGCCTTTTGGAGCGGTGATTTTAGTGTAGCCAAGGTCGATTTGAGCGGTGTTTAGAGAGATTTTAGCCTGCACGATTTGCGCCTCGATCTCTTTTAGCGAGGCTTCGTTTGCGGCTAGGGTATTTTTAGCGTTTTCAAACTCCTCTTTTGAGGTTGCGTTTTTAGCAAAAAGCTCTTGCTCGCGCTTAAATTTGGTCTTTGAAATCTCAAGTGCTACTTTGGCCGAATTTAACTTCGCTTCGTAAATACCAAGTTGGGCTTTTTTGGTATCTACGTTATTTTGCTGAGTCGCGGAGTCGATTTCAGCTATCATGTCGCCGGCTTTTACGACGTCGCCGAGCTTTACGTAGAGCTTTTTGATCTGACCGCCTACCTGCGCGCCCACGTCGATTAGCTCGGTAGCATAGATCTCGCCGTTGCTTTCGATACTTTTTACTAGCTCGCCGCGAACGGCTTTTGAGGTGATAAACTGATCGACTTGCGGGACGTTAAAATTTTTATCGTAAAAGTAGTAACCAACCCCCGCTAGCACGGCGAAAACCGCGATAAATTTGATAAGTTTTTTCATTATTTCTCGCTTTTTTAAATTTAACGCGAGATTATATACAAAAATGCGTTAAGGCGATGTTAAGTAATTCAACTAAATTTTATTTTTCTTTAATGCTAGCCGCCGTATAATCGCGTTTTTAAAATTTATAAATCGGATTACGCAAATGTTTACGCAATTATTATCTATTTTTATCATTATCGCTTCCGGCTACGGGGCGAAAAAATTTAAAGTCTTTGAGCAAAAAAACGCCTCCGTTTTCATAAACTACGCGCTTTGCTTCGCGCTTCCGGCGCTGATTTTCGATAAAATTTACCACGTAAACATCGACACCACGCTTATAAACGTCATCGCCACGGGCTTTGCCTGTTCGATGCTGGGCGCTGCGGCGATATTTTTGGCGTGCAGATTTTTAAAATTTAACAAAGCCACCACCGTGAGCGCCGTGCTGCTAGGAATGTTTGGAAACACCGTATTTATGGGCATGCCTATCATTAAGGGCTTTTTCGGAGAGGATGCGATGAACGAAGTTATCTTTTACGATCAGCTAGCCACCTCGATCCCGATTAGCATTTTTGGCCCTTTTATCCTGGCTTTCGGCGCTCCGGCAAAGGTTTCGCTCGTGCAAAACGTTATGAAAGTGATCAAATTCCCGCCGTTTGTTGCGCTTATTTTGGGCTTTTTGCTTCGCGGCGTTCCGCTTCCAAAGGTGCTATTTGACGCGCTTACGCTTTTTGCGCAAAGCGTCGTCCCCGTCGCTCTTTTTGCGATCGGCATCGGGCTTGGATTTAGGAGCATCAAGAGCTGCTACAAATCAACCGCAGTGGTAATCATCGGCAAAATGCTGCTGGCGCCTTTTATTTTTATATTAGTCACGATAATTTTTGGTGTAAATTTCGGTCAAATTTGGATGATAGGCATCCTTCAGTGCGCCATGCCGCCGATGGTGCTAGCAAGCGCAATGATCATGAAAGCAGAGCTTGATAGTCAGTTAGCCGTGGCCGCCGTGGCCGTCGGAGTCGCGTTTAGCTTCGTTAGTCTGCCGCTTTTATCGTATGTATTTAGCCTGATGGCTTAAATTTCACGCTCGTTTCACGTTTCTTGGCTAAACTTCCATCATAAATTTTCCTAAAGGAGATGCTATGAAAAAGTTAGCTTTAGTTGCGCTTAGCGCGTTGTTCGTTACAGGTTCTATCTTTGCCGCCGAGATGAAAGGCAATATGATGGAGAAAAAAGATACCATGATGGAAAAGAAGGACACCATGATGGAGAAAAAAGACGATATGATAATAAAAAAGGACGAAATGAAGGGCGACATGAAAGAGATGAAAGACGATATGGGTAAAAAGAAAGACGATATGAAAGATATGAAAAAGGATAAGATGTAATGACGCAAATTTTGCTCGTAGAGGACGATGAGACGCTAAGCGAACTCATCAACGAGTATCTGAGCGAACAAGGCTACGACGTGACCGTTTGCGCCGATGCCAAAGCAGCTCTAGATACCGCCTACGAGCGAAATTTTGATATCCTCATCCTCGACGTCAAGCTGCCTAAAGGCGACGGTTTCTCCCTTTTGCGCGAACTTAGGCGGCTTGGCAACGACACGCCTGCGATCTTTACCACCTCGCTAAACGCGCTACAAGACCTAGAGATTGGCTACAAAAGCGGCTGTGACGACTACTTAAAAAAGCCCTACGAGCTAAAAGAGCTTTTGCTTCGTATTCAAATTTTACTCAAGCGCAAATTTTCTCACGTAAATGACGAATTTATCGAGCTTAACGATGGATATAAATTTTATCCAAGCTCCAAAACGCTCCGGCAAAACGGGCAAATCGTAAACCTCTCAAACAAAGAAAGCGAACTTTTGGCGCTATTTTTGGAAAATAAAAACGCGCTGCTGAGCAAAGAGGCGATATTTGAGAAAATTTGGAACTACGGCGAGGAGCCAAGCGAGCTGAGCCTGCGGGTTTACGTCAAAAACTTACGCCGCATTTTAGGCAAGAATGCGATCGTAAATAGGCGCGGCGACGGCTATATCTATGTCTGAGCGCTCCGCCGTTATAGCCAAAATCCTCTCGCTTTATCTCATCACTAGCGCCCTATTTTTGGGGTATTTTTTCACGAACGACTATAAGATGAAAAAAGAAGCCCTCGTCTCAAACGAGGTCAAAAACCTAAAAGAGATCAAGATGGGCATCTACATGAAAGCGCGCATGGACGGGCTTGGCGCGGTAGAAAGCTTTACCGCCGAAAAAGACGTCAAAGCCTGCATCGTAGCTAAAAGCGGTCAAATTTTATACGGCGAGGCGGGCTGCGCTAAATTTGACGACGCACAGAGTGGTGCAGTCGTATCGGACGGCAAGGTGACGATATTTGAGGCGCTACAAAACATGGACGAAGGCGGCGCGGACGAGCTAGCCACGGCAAAGATCGCGCTAAGCGGCAAGGACGTCACGAGCGAGCTAAATTTGCTACGGCTGCGTACGGCGCTAAATTTGCTTATCGTTTTAGGCGTCATCATGATAATCGCCTTTTATCTAGCAAAGACCGCGCTAGCGCCGCTACACGCCAAGATCGCCGCGCTAAATCGCTTTATAAAAGACTCTACTCACGAGTTAAACGCGCCCCTTAGCGTCATACTTATGAGCATCGAAACGGCAGATAAAAGTAGCCTAAGCGAGCGAAATCTAAAGCGCCTAAACAACATCCAAACCGCCGCCAAAACGCTAAGCCACATCTACGAAGATCTAACGTATTTGTCCTTTGGCGCCTCAAGCTCCGCACCAAAAGAGGATCTAAATTTGAGAGACATTTTAAATGAGCGACTCGATTTTTTTGCTCCGTTTTTTGCTAAACGAGGGCTTGATTTAAGGCTAAATTTAAAAGACGCTCTCATAAACGCAAACGTCTACGAGCTAAAACGAGCGGTGGATAATCTACTAAGTAACGCAGTAAAATACGCAAACCAGGGCGGCTACGTTGCGGTTAGTTTGCAAGACGGCGAGCTAAAGATCTCAAACAGCGGCGAGGGGTTAAGCAAAGAGCAACAAGATAAAATTTTCGAGCGATACACGCGGTTTAACGAAGACCAAGGCGGCTTTGGTATCGGGCTAAATTTAGTCAAAAGAGCCTGCGAAAACAACGCCATATCCGTAACATGCGAAAGCGAATCCGGCAAAGAAACGACCTTTACCCTTAAGTGGAAGGCTTAAATTTAGTGCTAAATTTAGATTTTGATCGGCCATAAATTAAAAATGCTCTAAATAAAATTTTTTATTTGCATGGTTATAAAATCGTCAATTTCGGTAGCAAATAAAGAAAGTATAAAAGTAAATTTTACTCGTCTCCGATAAGCGAAAGGTTCCTGCAACCTATCTCATCGCCCATCTCGCAGCCCATTTTGTAAAATTTTTTTGCCGTTTTAGAATCGGCTACTTTAATGCCTAGAGAAAACTGATACATACCGCCGAGATTACTACAACTTTGCGCATGTTCCATTAACGTGCAAGATTTTTCGTATAATTTTAACGCTTTACCGTAGTCCGGAGTTTTTGATAAGCGATATAAATTTGCTGCATTATAGCAGCCGTATTTACTACCGAATTCGCACGACTTTAGAAATATTGCTAAAATTTCGCTCTCGCTTTTATTGTTTTTACTTTGATAAATAGAACCCAGATTCGAACATGCGACGCCTATCTTACCGTCGCAAGCCGTTTCGTAATATTTTTGCGCGGCGTCCAAATTTCCTTGTAGTTCGTATTTTACGCCCATATCGTTACACTGCGCCGCGGTATCGCATTTACTATCGTCGATTTTGCCGGCGTTTTGAAGCTTCGGCGATACGCAGCCGATTACGATTAGAGAAACGAATGCCGCAAGTAAAAACCTAATCATACTCGCTCCCTTTTATAAATTTTAGAAATT
Source organism: uncultured Campylobacter sp. (assembly GCA_963518485.1). Classification (GTDB taxonomy): domain Bacteria; phylum Campylobacterota; class Campylobacteria; order Campylobacterales; family Campylobacteraceae; genus Campylobacter_A. The sequence continues at coordinate 6,917 of CAUQJW010000047.1, read as the reverse complement.
TTTTTATCTATCTTATAAAGCGTCCCGAACATAGCGGGTACGACTAGCAGCGTAAGCAGCGTAGAGCTGGCAAGTCCCGAGATAACGGCTATAGCCATAGGCGAATTGCCCTCGTATCCAGCGCCGGCGCTAATCGCTAGCGGTAGCATAGCAAATATCATCGCAAAAGTCGTCATAAGTATCGCCCTAAGGCGCTTGACGCCGGCTTTTTTAACGGCTTCGTTAGCATCCATGCCCTCATTTGCGTATTTGGCGGCGAAATCTACGACTAAAATAGCGTTTTTACCGACCATGCCCAAAAGCAATATAGCGCCCACCATAACGAAAAGACTAAAAGAATTTCCGCTTATCAAAAGTCCCGCGATTACTCCGCTAAAGGCAAGCGGCATGGAAATCATAACGATAAAAGGCAAAATAAAACTCTCGTAAAGCGCGGCTAAAATCATATAAATAAGCACGGCGCTAAGAGAAACCGTAAATAAGAACGCTTTATTCGTATCGTTCATAAGCTCTATAAAACCCTCTAGCGCGTATCCGTAACCCTGCGGTAAAATTTCGCCTATACGAGAATTTACGTGCGCTTGAACGACGTTAAGCGGGATATTTTCTATGTTAGCCGTTATCATAACGCTGCGACGCTTATCTTTTCTAGTTATAACGGAAATGCTTTTACTTAATCTAAAATTCGCTATCGAAGAAAGCGAAAAATTCTCGCCTAAGGCATTTTTTATCTCTAAATTTTTTAGCGAATCGGCGTCTTTTCTAAATCCGTCGGCCATTCTCAAAACTATATCGTAGCGATCGCTGCCGCTATCTAAAGTTCCGACTACGCTTGAGCCGTAAGAGCCGTAAATCGTCCTAGCGACGTCGTATTCGCTAATATGCAATCTTTTTGCCTTTTGTTTATCTATGTAAATTTCTAGCTCGTCCGCGTAGTCCTCGCTATCGCTACCTATATCGGTGACGCCTTTAATTTCGGCCAACATTTTTTCGGCTTCGTTTAAAATTTCGCTTAACTTTCCTAAATCGTCGCCTTTAATAACTAGCTGTACCGGTTCGCTAGCAGAACCAGTATCTACGATCGGTACGGCTGAAATTTTTATACTAAGACCGTCGAATTTTAAGCTTTTTCGGTATTCGTCCATTACGGCGGGCTGCCTATCTTTTCTCTCGCCGATCGGCTTTAATTTTACGTAAATTTTAGATTTAAACGCCTCTTTAGAGTCCGTATATCCGACGGTCAAATACGCAAACTCGACTCTACCGTCTTTATTTACGACGTCTAAAACTTCTCTAGATTTTTCGCTCATCGCTAGCGCGGATATGCCCGGTTTTGCTTTAATGAAAATTTCAAACTCGGCATTATCTTCTACAGGCATAAAATCCATCCCTACCTTACCCGCAAAAGCCATACAAAGCGCGAAAATAGTAAAACTAAGTGCCAAAAAGCTCTTTTTAAATCTTAAAATTTTATCCAGTAAGATCTCGTATTTGTCCGATAATCGCCCGAAAAATAAATCGGCTTTTCTAGCAAAAGCTCCGCTGCTCGCATCCAAAAATCTAGAAGCAAGGCTAGGAATCAGCAAAATACATACAAAAAAAGAAACTACTATACCGCCGCTAACGCTCATAGCAAAAGAGTTAAAATACATGCCTACGATACCGTCCATAAACGCTATCGGTACGAATACGCAAAGCAAAACCGAACTAATGGCCAAAATGCTAAAAGATATTTCATTTACGCCTTCAAAGCTAGCCGATAAAGCGTCTTTGGTTCGCATTTTTTTTGAAATATTTTCTATAACGACGATGGCGTCGTCTATAAATATACCGATCCCTAAAGTTAAGGCGATTAGAGTTAGGCGGTTTAAATCGTATCCTAAAACGTCTATAATAAAAAACGTTCCTAATATGCTGGTAGGTATCGCTAAAGCCGATATAGCGGTAGCTCTAAAGCTTCCTAAAAATAAAAATACGATAAGCGTGGTTAAAACTACGCCTAAGATCATATCGAATTTAACTTGATTTATATGGTTTTGAATGAGCTCGCTTTTGTCTAGGGCGATTTTAACGATAAATTTCTCGCCCAAAAGCCCTTTTAGCTCGTCTATACGGCTTTTTACCGCCGATATTACGTCAAGCGTATTAGCATCGCTAACTTTTAAAATTTCTAACAAAACGCCCTCTTCGCCGTCCATAATAGCAGATTCGTCTAAATCCGCGGTTGCTAGCTCTATATCGGCTACGTCCTTTAAAAATACGTCCTCTTTTATGCGCGCGACAGCTAGTTCGCTTAGATTTTTAGCGTCGAAATCGCTCTTTAAAAATAGCTCGCTTCGCCCGTTTTCTAGTTTTCCCAAAGGCGCTTTTAAATTTTGCGTCTTTAAAGCCGTCTCGACGTCGCTAGCGTTTAGAGAGTATCTGTTAAGTTTACCCGCATCTAAAAATATCCTGACCTGAGGCTCTAAAAATCCGACCGTATCGACCTTGCCTACGCCTTTTATCCTTTGCAAAAACGGCTTAGCGTTATCGTCTACGGCCTTCATTAGCGCGGTTCTACTCTCGCCCCCGCTTATAAATAAACTAACGACGTTGCTTGAGTTGCTTATCTTTTCGACTTTGGGCGTAGCGCCTAAAGCAAGCCTACCTAGCCTATCGCGGACATCGGCAGCCGCAGTTTCTATATTTTTTTCCAGTACGAATCTAACGATAACGACGCTTACGTCGTTAAAGCTATAAGAAGTAATTTTTTTAATGCCCTCAATCGCCGAAAGCTCGTCTTCTATCTTTTTGCTTATTCTAGTTTCTATGAAATTTTTATCGCCGCGCGCATAGGTCGTAATTTTAACTATCGGGATATCTATTTGAGGGAAAAGATTGACCGGCATAGTTTTTAACGACATAACGCCCAGAGCCGTCAAAGCTAAAAAAAGCATTAACGTAGCGATCGGGCGATTTATAGCTGCTTTATACATTATTTTACCGTTATATAGCCCTCGCCGAATATCCCCGGCGTAAGATTTTTAGTATATATTTCGGCATAAATTTTTTGGTTTTTCTTATCTACCGTCGGATATATTAGGGCTATTTTTTCAATGCGTTCTTTACCGTTTTGAAGTTTAAATTTAAACTCGTCGCCGATTTTTACGGCATCTTTAAATTTCTCATCAAAACTTAAGACTAGTTTAACTTCCGGGCTAGAAAAAATCTCCGCCACTTTTTGCGTTATTCCGCTTACGCCTTCTCCTAGCTCTATGCTTTTTTTAGATATTACGGCGTCGTAAGGCGCTCTTAATATTTTATTTTCTAAATTTTGAGCGGCTACGGCATGGGCTATTTGAGCTCGCTTTAGCGCTAGTTCGGCTCTTCTCAATTCAAATTCCGCATCCTCGTAATTTTGTTTAGAAGTTACGTCGCGAACTTGTTTAAATTTATCGTATATTCGCTTGGCATGTTCGCTAGCTAACCTTGCCGTCTCCAGCTCATTTTGAGCAGCGCGCAAGGCCAAACGCTCGTTTTCGCTCTCTAGCTGCGCTAAAATATCTCCGCTCTTAACGAAATCGCCTACTTTAAAATTAATCGCACCGACTATACCCGAGCTTTTAAAAGACAATGCGGAGCTACTTTTTGCCGCTACGTCGAAACTAGCGTAAATTTCTTCGCCGTAACCGCCGATCGCAAAGATAAAAATCAAAAATATTTTTTTAATCATTTATAATCCTATTTAATATATCCTCACCGCTTTCGTACAAAATCTCGGCTTTTTTTATCTCTATCTCGTTTTCGTTTAACAAAACATCGGCCAACGTTTTAAATTTTTGCGCCAGCGACTCGAGCATATCGGCATATCCCGCAAGTCCTACTTCGTATTTTTTAAAAACGGCGTCAAACGAGCTTTCGCTTGCTTTAAAAGCCGATTTTTCGGCTTTTAATTTTTCTTGCAAGATTTTTAATTCGTCTTTTAAGTTTTTTAATTTAAAAGAATTTTCAAGCCTATTTTGCTCTAAATTTAAAAGAGCTTGATGTGCCTTAATTTGCTTTATTTGTCTATCTTTATTCGTTTTTCCGAAGTCGAAAAGACTTAGTCTAAAGCCAAGCGCAAACTCGTTTTTAACTCCACTTTTTTTAAAAATTTTATTTTCAAAAGACCTAAAAAACGGCTCGTAAGATCCTAATGTCGAATAATCGTTATCGTATTTAGCTCTATAAAACGTAACCGAATTTTTTAGAAAAATCGTAGGGAAATTAAAAGAGCTAGCGACTTTGACGTCTTGTAAGCTTGCTAAAAAATCATTTTGCAAAGCTAGAATTTTAGGATTCTTATTTTCGCCGACGCTGCTTAAATAGATCCTTGAGCCGCTTTGCGGAGCTACTTGCGCTTTCGTAAAAAGCGCGATGTCGTTTAAAATTCTGGCTTTTTCGCGCTCTAAATTTAATTTTTCCACGCTTGCAAGATGGAATTTAGCCTTGACGGCTTCGTATTCGTCGGTAGCCGCCAAGCCCGCGTTTAAAAAACGCTCTAGCTTATTTTTTAAATTATCTAGAAAAACTATCTGTTTTTGTTTGGCTTCTATCGCGGAATCAATCGCAACTGCATAAAAATAAAGCCTCGCTACGCTTAGAGCGATAAAATTTAACCTATCTTCCGTTTTTAAAATTTCTCCGCCGCTAAGAAGCCTTAAGGCCTCTATGCTAGCCTCTCTTTTACCTCCGTCGTAAATAACGAAATCTACGTTAGCCGATATTTTTCCGATTTGGGCCGGCGATAAAACGCCTCTGTCGCCGCTAGAATTTACGTATCCGCCCTCCAGGCTTAAGCTAGGCATATACGCGCTCTTTATGCTTTGCCCCTTTAAGCTCGAAATTTCCACGTTTAGCTTTGAAATATTAGCTAAATTCGAATTTCTAGAAAGCTCTACGATTTGTTTTAGATCCTCTCCCAAGAGCATAACCGCAATGAGAACTAAAACGATTTTTTTCATGATCTCTAGTGGAAACTTCTAACCAAATTCATGATTAGCAAATTCCAGCCGTCTACCAATATAAAAATCAAAAGCTTAAACGGCAACGATATCATCGTAGGCGGTAGCATCATCATACCCATCGCCATCAATACGGAACTTACCACCATATCCACGACCAAAAACGGCAGATAAAGCAGAAACGATATCTCAAACGCCGTTTTCATCTCGCTTATCATAAACGCGCTCATCACGATAGTTAGCGGTATTTCATCCATATTTTGAGGATTTTGCATATCGCGAATCCTAAAAAACAAAGCCAAGTCTTTTTCTCTAGTGTTATTTAACATAAAATCCCTAAAAGGCTTCGCCCCTTTTTCAAAAGCTTCTTGATAGGAAATTTTTTCTTCTAAATAAGGCTTAATGCCCGACTCGTAGCTTTGCTTGGCTACCGGCTCCATAATAAAAAACGTAAGTACCATAGCAAGGCTAATAAGAACCGTAGAAGGCGGCATCTGCTGCGTTCCCATAGCTTGACGCAAAAAAGAAAATACTATAATAAGCCTCAAAAACGAAGTCATCATAAATATTAACGACGGAGCGAGAGCTAAAATCGTTAAAACGACTAAGACGTTAAGGGAACTTACTAATTGCCGAGGCGTATCGGGAGCCGTTAGGGTCAAATTTACCGTCGGTATCGAGATCGGATCGGCTCCGAAAATAGTTATAAAAAATACGGATAAAAGAAAAATTTTTCTCAATTCATACCTTGATCTAAAATACTCTTTCTAGCCGTATCGCGGGCTTTGGCATCTAAAGAAAGGAAATGGATTTCTACTCGGTTGTTTTTGTTTCTGCCTTGCTGCGTGGCGTTTGACGCAAACGGCTCAAACTCCGCCCTAGCCGAAGCCATTAGTTTTTTAGGCGCTACGCCGTCTTTTATGAGCTCGTCGACAACGCTCATCGCTCTAGCCGACGATAGCTCCCAATTGTTCTTATAAATACTGTCGCTTCCGGGTTCTTCGTCGTCTGTATGTCCGACTACGTTTGCCGTTATTTCCGGAGGGAGTTTTGCGATAACCATAGAAATTCGTTTCAAAAATAGCGTCGCGTCGCTATCTTCCAAAACGGCTTTACCCTTTTCGAAAAGCAAACTAGCGGGAAGCCTTATTATAAATCCGTCTTCGCTTTCGTCAAGCGTAATTTCAGGCGAACCGGAAGCGTTCAAAAGCTCGTTTATGGCTCTTACGGTTTGCTCCATTTGTTTTTGAACTTCGGTTCTTTCTTTATCCTTCGTAGCATGATCGTCCAAGTTATGCTCGGGGCTTACGTCGGGCTTAACGCCGCCCTCTAAAATCCCCAAAGCGCCGCTTAGCGAACCGACCGCCGCCTCGAGCTTTTTAGCATCCATAGTACTCATGGAAAGGAGTAAAACGAAAAAGCAAAGCAAAAGAGACATCAAGTCTCCGAATGCCGCAAGCCACTCGGGCATACATTTTGGACAATCGGCGGGATCTATTAAATTTTTAGCCATTTTTTAGCCTATTTATCAAACTGGCTTACTCTGCTCTTAGGCGGTAAAAATGCCAAAAGTTTAGCTTCTAAATTTCGCGGATTATCGCCGGCTTGAATCGACATGATACCTTCTAGCATTATCGTTCTAGCTAGCCCCTCGTCCTTATCTCTAAGACTTAACGTATTTGCCACCGGGCCGCCTATAATATTTCCTATCATAGAACCGTAAAGCGTCGTAAGCAACGCAACCGCCATAGACGGACCGATAGCCGACGGATCGGACATATTCATAAGCATCGCGACTAGGCCGATAAGCGTTCCGATCATACCCATAGCTCCGGCGAAGCCGGCTATTTGCTCGAAAATTTTTATATTATCTCCGTGCCTAGAAGCCGTTTGTTCCATATCTATCTCTAACAGCGCTTTTATAGTATCGGGTTC
>CAUQJW010000046.1:0-11651 GCA_963518485.1 uncultured Campylobacter sp. | reverse complement strand
TAAATTTTTAGGAAACGAATTTTTGATCTCTACGATATAGCGACCGATGACGTCGTCAATTCGCTTCGATGCGCCGATTTCTAGCATTTGCTTCTGATTTTCGGCGATTATATCGTCGTCGAAATAAATTTTTTCTATCTCGGCTTCGGCCTCTTCGCTTAGTTTGTTGCCGTCGCTGCCGAAAAATTTGATACCGTTATCGTAATACGGGTTGTGCGAAGCGCTTATCATTATACCGGCGTCGCAGCGCATATCTTCGGTTAAAAATGCGATTGCGGGAGTCGGCATCGGACCGATTTGGCGGACGTTGTAGCCTACGGCCGTAAGTCCGGCCACGATAGCCGTTTCGATCATATAGCCGCTTTTTCTAGTGTCTTTACCGAGTAAAATAGTATTAGTATTAGAAGCGAATTTACGAAAGTAAATCCCCGCCGCCATCGCTAAACGCATAGAAGTTTGCGCGGAGAGCTTTTCTCCGGCTTTGCCTCTTACCCCGTCGGTACCGAATAGTTTCATTATTTTTTCCTTGTGCTTGCGCGCTTTGTTTTGCATTATTGTATCAAAAAAACGGCAAAAATAGATTTAAATTTCACTTAAATTAAGTATCGTTTAAAACTATTTTTTATATAATCACGGACTTAAATCAAAATAAAAGGGACATTATGGCGAACCATAAATCTTCTGAAAAAAGAGCCAGGCAGACTATAAAGAGGACTGAAAGAAATAGATTTTACCGTACTAGGCTTAAAAATATCTCTAAAGCCGTACGCGTAGCCGTTGAAGCAGGCGATAAAGAAGCCGCGCTAAACGCATTTAAAATCGCTAACAAAGACCTTCACAGCTTCGTGAGCAAAGGCTTTTTGAAAAAGCAAACCGCTTCTCGTCGCGTAGGACGCTTAGCGAAACTCGTAAACAAGCTATCCGCTTAATTAAATTTTAATGCTAGCCGACAAACTACGACCTTTTTTAGATCGCTACGACGAGCTTTCTTGTTTGCTTAGCGATCCATCCGTTACGAACGATATTTCTAATATGACTAAACTTTCGAAAGAGCAAGCGGGACTAGAGGATATCGTAGACGCGGCTAAATCATATATACAAGCTCTCGAAGACATAGAAGAGAATAAAAATTTACTCGACGATACGGAGCTCGGCGAATTAGCCAAAGAAGAACTCGAAAATGCTAGAAATCGCAAAGAAGAGCTTGAAGAAAAGATAAAAATTTTACTCCTTCCCAAAGATCCCAATGACGATAAAAACGTACTGTTAGAGATTCGCGCCGGTACGGGCGGGGACGAAGCGGCGCTTTTTGCCGGCGATCTATTCGGCGCATACGCTAGATACGCCGAATTACGAGGTTATAAATTCGAAATCGTGAGTCAAAGCGAAGGCAATACGGGCGGGTTTAAGGAAATTATTTTATTGATTAAGGGTAAAGGCGCGTATTCGAGGCTTAAATTCGAAGGCGGTACTCATCGCGTTCAGCGCGTACCGGAGACTGAAAGCCAGGGGCGAGTTCATACCTCCGCGGTTACGGTGGCCGTTATGCCCGAAGTCGAGGATAGCGAAGTTCAGATCAACCAAAACGATCTTCGTATCGACGTAATGCGAAGCTCCGGTCACGGCGGGCAGTCGGTAAATACGACCGATTCAGCCGTGCGCATTACTCATATACCGACCGGTTTAGTCGTAACCAATCAAGACGGCAAAGACCAGCATAAAAATAAAGAAGCGGCGATGAAGGTGTTAAAAGCGCGCCTTTACGAGATGCAAGAAGAAGAACGCCTCGCAAAAGAAATGAGCGAGCGTAAAAGCCAAGTCGGTACCGGCGATCGCTCGGGGCGTATCCGAACCTATAATTTTCCGCAAAATCGTATCAGCGATCACCGCATAAATTTGACGCTTTACCGCCTTGACGCAATAATGGCTGGCGGGCTTTTCGACGAGGTTATCGAACCGCTTATTATAGACTATCAGTCTAAAATGGTCGCCGAAGCCGGTTTGTAATCCAAGTTTTTTAAATTTTTAAAGCGGTAAATCCCGTTTTTTACGCGCTCGAAAATTTTACGGCTTTCTAGCAGTTTTATCGTCTCTATGACGGTTGGTTTGCTAGCGCTCGTTTGTTCGCAGATTTGCGAAATTTTAATGCAGATAAAGCCGTTTTCGTCGGCATTTTGCGCTAAAAATAAAATGATTTCCGTCTTTTTCTCGCCCAAAATTTGAGCGAAAATTTCCCTTGCTAGCCCGTTCATCAAAGTCCGAATTTCTAAAATTTTCGCTATTATAGCCGTTTTTTGCAAAGGATAAAATTTGAAACTAATCAGCTGGAACGTAAACGGACTGCGCGCGGTCGCCGCTAAAGACGGCTTTGCTTGGCTAGAGCAGCATAGACCCGATTTTTTAGGCCTTCAGGAGATCAAGGTGCGCGAGAGCGACGTGCCCGCCGAGATTTATAAGCTCGGATTTAACGAAATCAGCGTAAATTCAGCGGCAAGGGCGGGGTATTCAGGCGTAATGAGTCTGGCTAAATTTAGCTGTGCTACGCAAAAAGCGGCGTTTTTTGACGACGACGAAGGGCGGGTTTTGGAGCATCGATTCGGCAACGTCGCGCTTTTTAACATCTACTTTCCAAACGGCCAAAAAGACGAGACCCGCCTAGTCTACAAGATGGATTTTTACGCTAAATTTTTGGCGTATATAGAGGAGCTCGTAAAGCAGGGCAAAGACGTGATATTTTGCGGCGACGTAAACACCGCGCACCGCGAAATCGACCTAAAAAACCCAAAAGCAAACTCCAAAACCTCGGGCTTTTTGCCTATCGAGCGCGCGTGGCTGGACGAGGTCGTCTCGCGCGGTTTTATCGACACCTTTCGGCACGTGCGCGGCGACGAGGCGGACGCGTATTCGTGGTGGAGCTACCGCTTTAACGCCCGCGCCAAAAACGTCGGCTGGAGGATCGATTATTTTTTCATTTCGGCAAGCCTCAAGGACCGCCTAAAAGACGCGTTTATCCTGAAGGGTATCACGGGCTCGGATCACTGCCCCGTCGGTATCGAGATCGATCTGAACGGACTTTGCTAAAAGAAATCTCGCTTTATTTCGCGGCGGCGTTTTTTGAGATTTTGGGCTGCTTTAGCTTTTGGGCGTATTTTAGGCTGGGCAAAAGCGCGCTGTTTTTGGGGTTCGGCGGAGCGTCGCTCGCGATGTTTGCTTTTATTTTTGACGCGGGTAAATTTAGATTTCGCCGGACGCGCTTACGCCGTCTACGGCGGCATTTATATCGTCTCGTCGCTGCTTTGGCTGCATTTCGTAGAAAAGCAAGCATTCACCAAATGGGACTTAATCGGCGGCGCGATTTGCTTGCTTGGCGCTTGCGCGGTGCTTTACGGCGGCAGAGGGTAAATTTCAGCTGGATGCCGATAAAAATTCGGCGCGGAAAGCTTATAGCGGCATCGTGATGATAGTCTACGTCCTTTGCGCCGGCATTTGGCTAGCTCTTGGCGTCGCGCTTTCTGCATTTGCTCAGGCTATCACGATAGTGGGTCTACCAAACGCCTACGTGCTAGCCAAGTCTCTTGGCACGGTATTTAATCCCGTCGGCAAAAAATGCGTTAGCAAAGCCGTCTCGGACGAACTAAAACGCCGCGCGGCTAGCAAAAAAGTAGACGAGACGACGAGATAAATTTCTAGTTTTTAAAGAGGGCGGTAATACCCTCTTTAAAATACGCGATATATTAGCGTACCGTAAAAGCGCAAATTTAATTTAGCTTAGAAATCCGTGGTCGGTTAGGTGCGTTATTAGGATTTTAGAGCCTATAAAAATAAGTATTGCGCCGCCTAAAACCAACGCCTTTTTCTCCAAATAGCTTCCTAAAAATTTACCCGCGTAACAGGCTACGACGCAAAGAACGAAGCATACCGCGCCTATAACGGCGCACGCGCTTGCGATATTTATACTTTCAAAACCGAAAGTAACGCCTACGGCTAGCGCGTCGATACTGGTAGCCACGGCTCCGCTTATCAAAAATCTAGCGCTAAGATTCATTAAACAGGCCTCTTCTTTGCGTTCTTTGGCTTCAAGCATCATTTTAACGCCTAAAAAAGACAGTATCGCAAACGCTACGTAGTGATCTATCGCGCTTATAAATTTAGAAAATCCAACGCCCAAAAAGTAGCCGATAAAAGGCATTAGCGCCTGAAAAAAGCCGAATATAAAAGCCACCTTAACTACGTCTAAAAAATTTAAAGTCTTACATTTTGCGCCGCTCGCTACGCTTAAAGCTACGCTATCCATCGCCAAAGCAAAAGCTAGGAGTAAAATTTCCATTTTCGTCCTTTTGAAAAACCGGGATTTTATCCTAAAGTTTATGAGCGTTTTATTAACCCGTATCAAGATTATTATTCTTAAGCGAAAAACGGGCAAAATACGAGATTTATTAAGGAGAAAACGATGAAAAAAATTTTAGCGATTATGCTTACGGCGGCTTTTTGTTCGACTCAAGCCGATTGGAAGGACTCTTTAAAACAAAGCGCTCAAACGGTCTCGCAAAACTCGGATTATAAAGATTTGCTGAGCAAGGCTTTGAATGCGGCCGTAAGCGAGCTGTCGAGTTCCGGCTTTTTAAACAACGCTACGGCAAAAATTCCTCTACCTAGCGGACTTCAAACGGCTGCAAATTTGGCTAAGAAAGTAGGCGGCGAAAAGTGGGCGAACGAGATGATAAGCTCCATAAACGCAGCCGCGACCAAAGCCGTCGGCGGCGCGGCGGGAGTTTTTAGCGATACGATAAAAAATATGAGTCAAAACGACGTTAAAAGTCTCTTTAACGGCGGTAACGACGGTATTACGCAATTTTTACGAAAAAAATCCGGCGGCGAGCTAACAAAAGTTTTTAAACCGATTATAGAAAATATGATGAGCCGAAATAGTTTCGCAAATGCTTATAACGGGTTAAATTCGCTAGTTTCAAGTTCAAGCGCGGTAAAGCAGGCTAAAGGTTTGGCGTCTAATTTCGGTATAGATTTAGGAAACGACGGCGAGGATCTAAACGGCTACATCACGCGCAAGACGCTAGACGGGCTCTTTAACGTGATGAGCGAGAAAGAAAGCTCGCTACGAGGCGGCGCGGTCGAGCAGGGCACGAAGATCCTGCAGGGAATTTTTAAGTAAAATCATAAGGGAGAATAGTGAAAAATAGGTTGGAATTTCGCGCCGACGTAGGCATGATATTTGTTGCGATAGTCTTTGGTCTAGGCTATCTGCCTACCTCGCTAGCGCTTGCTACTAACGGGGTTTTCGGCGTTTTGTTTTGGAGATTTTTGCTTGCGGCGATCATAGCCGGAGCGATTTTTTACAAAAAGCTAAAAAACGTAAGCGCGTCCGATATAAAACCCGGCGTGATTTTGGGTCTATTTTTATTCGCGGGATTTGTCAGTCAGACTTTCGCGTTTAAATACGCCGACACCTCGTCCGTGGCCTTTATCATCGGGCTAAACGTGGCTTTGGTGCCTTTTATCGCGGCGGGTCTTTTTAGGCATAAAATTTACTCTTACGCGTATGCGGGCGTGGCGTTTGCGGTGGCGGGGCTTTATATGATAGGCGATACGAAGGTGGGCTTTGGCCTGGGCGAGATTTTGGCTCTGGTTTGCGCGTGCGCCTACTCTTTTCACATAGTGCTTACCAACCGATTGGTGCAAAAATGCGACCTCGTAAATATGGTTTATTTTGAAATTTTGACCCTAATCGCGCTTTGTTTCGCGGCTATTTTGGTTTTTGAGGACGCTAAAATCGCTCCCGTCGCGGACAAGGCATTTATCATAGCGATGCTGGTCGTGGGCGTGCTGGGCACGGCGTTTGCGTTTTTCGCGCAGGCGCTTATGCAAAAATTTACCACGCCCGTTAAAACGGCGATATTTTTCACTCTAGAGCCCGTAACCGCCGGAGCGATGGGGTATTTCATCGGCGCCGAGGACATCAGCGCGTACAGGCTTTGCGGCGCGGCGCTTATCTTGGTCGGAGTTTTGATCAGCGAGATAGGCAGCTACCTGCGCGCTAAAAAGGAAAATTTAGCCTAAATTTCGGCGGGTTTTTTGGCGTTTCGCTCAAGGCGCCGACCTGTCGTAAGATCAAATTTATCAAATCACCGTCAAATTTACTCTCGCGGCGATTTTGACGCAAATCTTTTTAAAATCGCCTCTTAAATTTAGCTTTAAATTTATCGCCGTTTCACCCGCTAGCAAGAGGGCGGCGACTCTCAAATTTGACGCGATAAAGCCCGAATTTAGTCAAATTGCGTTAAATTTGCCCCTTAAATTTAGCTAAAGAAATCAGATGAAAAAATCAACCGAATTTAAGGCCGACTTCGCGCTGTTCGTGATCGCAGTGGTCTGGGGCGTGACGTTTTTGCCGATGGCGCAGACGCTAAAGACCAACGGCGTTTTTACGCTTTTGTTTTGGCGGTTTTTGATCTCGGCCGTTTTGATGGCGCTCATAAGCCTCAAATTTACGCGAAAAATCGACCGCAATTCGTTAAGATTCGGCGCATTTTTAGGCGCGCTTTTGTTTGCGGCTTTTACGCTTCAGACCTTTGCTCTAAAATACGCTCCAAGCTCTACCGTCGCCTTTATCACGGGGCTAAACGCGGTTTTTACGCCCTTTATCGCGCTCGCGTTTTTCGGACAAAAGGTCGTGGTTTATGCCTTTGTCGGCGCGTTTTTGTCGGTGGCGGGGCTTTATTTTCTAACTGGCAGCGAGCTGGGCTTTGGCGCCGGGGAGGCGCTTAGCGTCGTTTGCGCGCTGGGCTTTGCGCTGCATATCATTTTCACGGGCGTTTTGGTGCGAAGGTGCGAGCTGTACTGGATGGTGAGCGCGCAGTTTGCGGTCGTCGCGGCGCTTTGTTTCGTCGCGGCGCAGATTTTTGAGCCTCGCGGCGTCGTGCCCGTTTTGGACGAGGCGTTTTTCATCGCAGTCGCGGTAACGTCGGTGTTTGCGACGGTTTTGGCTTTTTTCGTGCAGACGGCGGCGCAGCGCTACACGACGCCCGTTAAAACCTCGCTCATCTTTACCTTTGAGCCGGTAAGTGCCGGGATCGTGGGGTATTTTTTCGGCGGCGAGATACTAAGCGGCGTGCAGATAGCAGGAGCCGGGCTCATACTCTTTGGCATCGTCGTTAGCGAAGTCGGCAGCTACTATAAAAATAAAAGATCAAGGGAGGCCGACTCGTAAGGGCGGCTAAATTTGACGAATCTAATCCAAAGGAGCGAAAATAACGAAAGATCAGTGCTGCGTCCTAAAGCATTTGACGGCGGGCGAGACAGGCGGTTTTGACAAGACAGGCGAGATGGACGATAACGAGTTCTTGAACGCGCTTATCGGAAAAGGGCTTATTTGGATACTTGACTGGGCCGGCGAGGACGAGACGGGCGATGTGGGCAAATTTATCAGCTCTAGGCTAGGTGCGCTGCAAAGTGGCGTAGTCCTAGACTGCGATAAAATTTACGCAAGGCTCGAAAAAGAAGCAAAAAAGAGGGTTTCGAGCGCGGTGATGCGAGCCTATTTTCGATGAACGAGTTTCAAAAGGTGCTGAAGAAGAGCGATTTTAGGCTCTTTACTTTGGATCTTTATAGCGACGCATATTATCTGCTCGTCGCGCACAAGGACGCCGAGAAAGATTTTAAAAAGCTAGGCAAGCGCGAGGAGCTATTTTGGGATATCGCGCCGTGGGGCAAGCGCCGCAAAAGGCAGATCCTTTACGTCATAAACTGCGAGTGCGGCGAGATGTCCGCATGGCAGGATGCGGACGAGCCCTCTCCAAGAGATGAGGTTTGCGAGGTCTGCGGGCGGGTGCTTTTTGACGCAGACGGCAACGCGATGCAGCCTTTGGAGAAGGATTTTATCTGATTCGGCTTTGCGGGGTCAATTTGCCTGTGTCATATGTGAACGGCTATAAATTATTCTCGCAAATTTGACCTCAAATTCAATCCAAAATGCCGAATCTACCGCCTTTTTACTGCCGTAAATATAAAAAAGCAAACCGAAGCGATGAGAATGATGCTAGCGCCGCTGGTTAAATTCGCCTCAAAGCTCAGCCATAGCCCGCTCACGCAAAACGCGGCCGAGATGAGCGCGGCATTTAGCATCATCGTGCCTAGGCGGCTTGATATCGCGCCCGCGATGTAGGGCGGGATCGTGAGCAGCGCGATAACCAGTATCAGCCCGACCGCGCGTATAGTCATCACGACGCTTAGCGCCATCATGCACGTTAGCGCGTAGTATAGCAGCGTCGTCTTCACCCCGCGAAGCCTCGCGAACTCCGCGTCAAAGCTAAGCGCCTCAAACTGGCGGTAAAATAGCGCGACGGACGCGAGTATGACGCAGTTTGCGACCGTCATGAAAACAAGATCGCCCTGCGGCACGGCCAAAATTGAGCCGAAAAGATAGCTCATGAGATCGACGTTGTAGCCGGGCGCTAGGTCGGTCAGGATGATACCAAACGCCATACCAAACGCCCACAGCGCACCTATGACGGAGTCCATCTTGCTTTTGTCTTTGAGCGTGATCGTGGCGATGAGTAGCGCCAAAAATACGGAAAACAAACTCGCTCCAAGCAGCGGCTCGAGCGAAAAATAAAACGCGATGCCAAGCCCGCCGTATGCGCCGTGAGCGATGCCGCCCGCGATGAAAACCATACGGTTTATGACCGTGAGCGCGCCGATCACGCCGCAAGCTATGCTAACGAGGATGCCCGCCAGCAGGGCGTTTTGCATAAAATCAAAACTTAAAGCTTCTATCAAAATTTACCCTTTCGCTCCGCAAGAAAATCCGCAACCGCACTCTCTAAGCGCGACTTCGACGTCGCAGAAGTGCTTATGATTGCTAGCTAAATGTTCTATAAAACTTTGCTTGGAGTCTTGAGAAATTTCATGCATAAATAAATCTCGGTTTACGTAGGCGACTTTGGATGCGAAATTTAGCGTTAAATTTACGTCGTGGCTGATTAGTATTACGCCTATGCCGCTTTCGTTTATGCGCTTTAAAAGCCTGTATACGTCTGCTTGACCTTTTGTGTCGATACTTGCGGTAGGCTCGTCTAGCATTAAAATTTTAGTTTCGGCGCAAAGAGCGCGAGCGATATAGACGCGCTGACGTTGTCCGCCGCTTAGATCGCTTATTCTGCGCAGCGCAAACTTGCCCATGCCTACTCTTTGTAGGGCTTTTAACGCGTGCGCTTTGTCTTCTTTACTATAAAATCCAAAAATTTTTTTATCTATTCGGCCCATTAAAACCACGTCTAATACGCGCATCGGAAAGTTTTTGTTAAGGTCGATTAATTGAGGGACGTAGCCTATTAATTTACTTACTTCTTTGGGTTTTTTGCCGAAAAATATTATCTTCCCGTCATTAGGCTCGCAAAGTCCCAAAAGCAGTTTTAGCAGCGTACTTTTGCCGCCCCCGTTAGGACCTATAATAGCTAAAAAATCTTTACGATCGTAAGAGAAATTTATGCCGTTAAATATCAAATTTTCATCGTAGCCGAAGCTTAAATTTTCAACCGAAATATCGCTCATAAGACGCTCAATTTATCTGAAATATAAAACATAAAAATACCTAATCCGAGCATTATAAGAAGCGCTATAATTTCGCAGTAGCGCTTTAAATTTTTAAATTTTAAAATATTTTTTACGTTAAAGCCCAGTATCGCCGCGGCAAATATCACCGCGCTCATACCCAGCGCCGTAAAGATTCCGCTAGCTATCCCGGTAAAGTAGCTATTTAAGCTAAAAGCTAGCGTAAAAATCAAAATAGTACCCGGACAAGGCACTAGCGCGCTTGCTAAGACTATCAGCCATTCGCTGGAGTTTCTCGGCTTGCGGTTTTCGCATACGCCGCACTGGCATTTTTCATCTTTCAAAGCGGCGAAAATTCTACTCTCGCCGCTAGTGGGCAAAAATTTAAATCTAGGTTTTAAAAAAGCTTTTTTAATCCTTGCGTAAAGCATAAAAGACGCGACCGCAACGATAACGGCGGCGGATATTCTCGTTGTTATAGTCGCTGCGTCGCTAGCTAGTCGAGCGGCAAAAACGTCTATCAAAAAATAGCTCGAGCACACTATCGCCAGCGCGCCCGCTACGTGTAAAAAACCTATCTTTGTTGCGAATAAAAAAGCTTTCGCGTAGTTTCCTCCGCTAGCGGCGAAATAGCTAGCCGTTAGTATTTTGGCGTGACCCGGACCCGCAGCGTGCAGCATGCCGTATATGAAGCTAACGAACATAATGAATATAAAATTTATCGCCGAAAATTTCTCTTGATCAGCCTTTATAAGTTCTTTTAATTTTTCCAAAAAGGCGAGCGTCGAGTTAGCTAGCGCGTTTGATTTAAGGCTCTTTTCGTCAGTTTCGTCTATTTTACGTAAATTTTCTTTCTTGATTAGCTCGCTTAATTCGGGTTTATCCTTTGATTTGGGCGGCTCTTTAAGGCTTAGCTCGTAAAACGCCGTATTTAAATTTGCGTTTGGAATCGCGAATATTTTTTCGGATAGCTTATACGGCTCTTGAGGCAAAAATTTAAAATTAAAAAATCCTTCGCGATCTATTATTTCAAAGACTATCGTTCGCTTATCTAAAGCCGCTAAGTTAAGCTCTAAAACGTACTCGAAATTTAATCTACCGTCTTCTAGGAAAATCCTTTGCGACAGTATTTTGCGATTTATCGTCTGGCTTTCTCCGCCGTCATCGTAGTAGCCGACGTTTGTTAGATATCCGCGCGGAACGATATAGTCGAGTAGGGATTTTTGCACCCTCCATGCTTCGTTTTTGCTAAGCGCTTTGTCGGCGTTTTCGTCGTAGCTTTGTAGCGTGAGAGCGGTGAAATTTTCAGAAAACGTCCAGGTTACGGCGGCCGTTTTTATCGTCTCGCCTTGCAGGTTAAATTTAATGTCGGCGTGTGCGGTCGGAGTGTAAAGCGCGCATAGCGCGCAGGCGTGCGCGAAGCTAAAAAAGGACGCAAAAAGCGCGAAAACGGCAAATATGCGTCCGAATTTCATTTATAGGCTCTTTGCGAAAATTTGCGCCGTTTTGCGTAGCTCGGCATCCCAATCAAGCGGCAGTTGATCGATCTCTACGACGCTAGCGCCGCTTTCTTTAGCGATGGTTTGCGCGGCTTTTTTAGAAAACTGCGGAGCGACGAAAATGACCTTCACGCCGTGTTCTTTAGCCTCCTCGATGAGCTCTTTTAGCTCGGCCGGTTTTGGTTCTTTGCCGTCTACTTCGATTGCGATTTGCTCTAGGTCGTAGCGTTTAGCGAAGTAGCCCCAAGACGGGTGATAGACGATAAATTCGCGGTTTTTGACGTTTGCTAGAGTGCTTTTGATAAAGCCGTCAAGCTCGTCGAGCTGGGCTTCAAATTTAGCCAAATTCGCCTCGAAAAGCGCCTTGTTCTCGGGATATTTTTCGCTTAGTGCGGCGGCGATATTTTTAGCTTGGATCTTTACCAAGACGGGATCTAGCCAGATGTGCGGGTCAAATTCGCCGTGGTGATGCTCGTGATCGTGGCCCGCATGCTCGTGTTTATGCTCGTGATGAGCGTGTTCGTGCTTGGCGTCATGATGATCGTGGTCCGCATGCTCGTGGTGACCTTCAAATTTGATCTTTTC
>CAUQJW010000045.1:0-11876 GCA_963518485.1 uncultured Campylobacter sp. | reverse complement strand
TGAGCTGGAATTATACAAGGGGGAAGCTTAAAATGGGCTTATATGACTGCGCGTATTTCTTTTTTTGGAAAATTTATTTAGATAATACCAAATTAACCCCAACAAAGAAAACATAGCCGCCGGCATAATCCAGCCGTGTTCGCCTATATACAAACCTGCATTCATTACGAATTCGCCTGCATAAAAACTAAGCATTCCTAACCCGACCGCCCAGATAATCGCGCTAACGGCATTAATGACGCTAAATTTAACGAATGAGTACTTGGTTAAACCTACGGCTATCGGCACCAATGTTTTTAACCCGTAAATAAACTTCTTAATAAAAATTATTTTATCACCATATTTTTTCATTAAAATTTGACAAAGAGCCAATTTGCGTTTATGCTTTGAAAAATACGGCATAATTGCTTTTTTATTATATCTACCCAAATAAAATAAAATCGTATCGCCTATAAAATTCGCTAGCGCCGCCAAACCTATACTAAGCGCTAAATCCATCTTATCGGCATAACTAAGTACGCCCGCGGCTATAACGGCCACCATACCGCCGCCTAACGAATAAAAAAACAAAAATATATAGCCGTAAGTACTAAGCGAAAATAGCATTTCTTGCAATATTTTTCCTTAAAATTTAGAAATTTGACTCATAAGGGCATTATATCCGTAACTATCAGTATTTATCGCGTTGCCCGTTTTCGAGATTACGGCGCCGCCGAAGCTCGCTCCGGCAAAAAACCCATCGTTGCTAGCATAGGCGTAAATATCGCTAGTGAAGCTAAAATCGCTTATTTTTCCGTAATTTCGTCCCAAACTCCCAAAAGAGAAAGAGGCGTCGGCTTTTATTGTAACCTTATTACTCTTTATATCGGACACTATACTATCTTTTAGTATAAAAAGTATTAGCGAACTATTTTCATAACCTATTTGAAGGCCTATACTACCGCCGTTAATATCGACGCCGAAAGCCTCGCTAGGCGAATACGGATCGCCAACCAGCATTACGCCATCACCGCGCATACCGCCGAGTACGAGTCCAATTTTAGTTATGCTTGGAAATATTATGATAGCTTTTGATTGCTTTATTAGCGATTTTATGGGCATTTGGCTATTTTTACGAACGGTTATCGCAAATGAATTAGATGCATCTAGAACCAACTCGTCGCTCGCCGACGCGCTACTAGACAAAAAATAAAAGCTCAATAAAAATATTAAAATTTTATTCATTTAAAGCCTATTTTGCGATACCGACCGCTCTAGTTTCGCGGATCACGTTTACCTTGATCTCGCCCGGATACTGTACCTTACTCTCTATCTCGGCGGCTATCTCTTTAGCTACGAGCACCGCTTCGTCGTCGTTTATGAGCTTTGCGTTTGCGATGACGCGGATCTCGCGACCGGCGTTTATCGCATATGCTTGTTTGATACCCTCTTTGCTTTTTGCGATGTTTTCTATCTCTTCTACGCGTTTTAGGAAGCTTTCAAGCACCTCTCTGCGCGCTCCGGGGCGAGCTGCGCTCAGAGCGTCCGCAGCGCAAACGGCGGCGCTTTCTACGCTAGTTGCCTCCTCGTGTCCGTGGTGGGCGTAGATGGCGTTTATGACGACCGGATGTTCTTTGTAGCGTTTGCAAATTTCAGCGCCCAGATCGACGTGACTACCCTCAAATTCATGCGTCAAGGCCTTACCGATATCGTGCAGCAAGCCCGCTCTTTTGGCTAGCTTTTCGTCCCCGCCCGTTTCAGCAGCGATGATGCCGGCAAGATGCGCTACCTCGAGGCTGTGCGCTAGGGCGTTTTGTCCGTAGCTGGCTCTAAATTTTAGCTTGCCGATTAGCTTCATTATCTCGGGATGGATTTTGCTAAGGCCCAGATCGATGACGATATTTTCGCCCTCCTCTAGGATCGATGCTTCAAATTCTTCGCATACTTTTTTGTGTAGATCTTCTATTCTTGCAGGCTGGATTCGGCCGTCTTGCACCAAAAGCTCTATCACGCGCGTCGCGATCGCCCTTCGGTAGAGATTAAAGCTGCTTAACGTGATAGCGTGAGGCATATCGTCGATGATGATATCTACGCCAAGCACCATTTCCAGGGTCTTGATATTGCGCCCCTCTTTGCCGATTATGCGGCCTTTTAGCTCATCGTTTTTGATATCCACGACGTTTATCAGGCGCTCAGCGGCAAATTCCCCCGCAAATCGCGACGTAGCCTGCGCCAGGATGTAGTTCACGCGCTTTTTAGCCTCGCGCTTAGCTTCCTCTTCGTGTTTTCGCACGATGTGAGCGATCTCGGCGCGACTTTTTTCCTCTACTTTTTTTAGTACCTCTTCGCGCGCCTCTTCTTGAGTTAGGCCTGCGGCGTGTTCGAGTACTTTTAGCGCTTGAGCTATTTTAGCTTGATAATTTTCTTTTAAACTAACGCCCTCTTCGTACATGTTTTTGGCGTCGTTTTTAGAGCGCTCGAGTTCGTTTCTGGTTTCTTTTAAAATTTCTTGTTCGTTTAAAATAACTTGTTCCCTTTTA
This sequence comes from uncultured Campylobacter sp., assembly GCA_963518485.1. Taxonomy (GTDB): domain Bacteria; phylum Campylobacterota; class Campylobacteria; order Campylobacterales; family Campylobacteraceae; genus Campylobacter_A. Next base: position 9,357 of record CAUQJW010000045.1, on the reverse strand, counting down.
ACGAGTTCGTCGAATTTCTGATTATACTCTTTTTGTAGTTTCGAACTTTTATCGTCATAGCGTTTTTTCGCTTCGAATTCCGCTTCCTGAACCGTTATTTTAGAATTTTTTAGAGTAATTTCCGCCTCGTGCTCGATAGCCTTAGCCTTAGCCTTAGCCTGCTCTAAAAATATATTATAGTTGGCGTCGTTTATCTTTTTGGCGACTAGATATCCTGCGCCAAGCCCCGCCGCACCTGCTCCTAATCCGATTAAAATCTCTATCATAGATTCCTCTTTTTACGTAATTTTTACTCGGGGTTATATAAAAATCACAAGTAACGTCGTGATCTTCGGAAATGATCTTATCGGTAAAATTATCTAAAATTTCAACGAATATTACTAGCGGTCGGTAAGGTAAACCTGCGAAAAATCTATCGTAAAAACCTTTTCCGTGTCCTATTCTAGCCATATTTCCGTCTACCCCTAGAGACGGAACTACGACCGCATCCACCCGCTTTTTAAAATATTTAGTGCTAATCGGCTCTTTTACGCCGAATTTTCCGCGGGTTACGAGCGGTAATCTCGATTTTACCATTTCTAAGCTAATTCCTAGCATAAACGGGACGAAAATTTCGTACTTTTTTATTAAAATCCTTTTTAACGCGTATAAATTCGGCTCATAAGGTAAAGGATTATAAATCATAACGCTTCCTACTTTTAACTCGTCTAATAATTTTAAAAACGGCTTAAAAAGCCTATAATGTTTTGATTTTGCCGATACTTTTACGTTTCTTTTAAGTAAGCTTTTTGCTTCTTTTCTAAAGTCTTCTTTATTCAATTTAACGCTCGTTTCATAAATTTTTATGTATAATTCAAATCTGAAAATTAAATTTAGACAGGAACTAAACGATGAAAATAAAATTACTGATTATAGCACTTTTAGCGATTTTTATAGTCGGTTGCAACGATAAAAAAGACGGCGACGATAATTCTTCTAAGTCAAGCGATCAAACGCATGCAAATATAGACTACGGCGCGCCTTTTGATTTGACGCTAATTAACGAGAGTAAAATGATGCTACAAAAATTCGACAAAGGCTTTAAAGTCGAAGGCAACGACGAGGCGATTTTATTTAATTTTTTTGCTACTTGGTGTCCGCCGTGTAAGGCCGAAATACCGCACCTAAACAATCTAAACGATAAATTTAAAGGTAAGCTAAAAATCGTAAGCGTACTAATGGAAGACAAATCAAAAGACGAAATAGACGCGTTTATAAAAAAATTTAAGATAAATTTCGACGTCGCTTACGGCGAAGGCAACTTTCGCTTTGCAAAGGCTCTCGGCGGCGTGGTAGGTATCCCGTATATGGTACTTTATAGACCAAACGGCGAATACGCTACGCACTACGTCGGTCTCGTGCCCGAAGAGATGCTAGAAAGCGATATAAATAAGGTGATCGACTGATGTTTGGTTTTTTAAAAAAGGGGCTTGATAAGACGCTAACGGCGATACGCTCGTCAAAGCCCGCCGATAAAAAAATCTCAAAGGAAATTTTAGAAGAGATCTTGCTAGAAGCCGATATCGCCTACGAGATCGTCGAGGAGGTCCTCTACTACCTGCCGCCGCAAAACGAGGTCAAAAAAGACGACCTAAAGCGACTCTTAAATACCTACTTCATATACGAGAATGAGCGCGAAGTAAAAAGCGCAAAGCCTTTCGTGGAACTCATCTTGGGCGTAAACGGCGCAGGCAAGACGACCACGATCGCAAAGCTTGCGAATTTATATAAAAATGAAGGTAAAAGCGTAATTTTAGGCGCTTGCGATACGTTTAGAGCAGGAGCCATCGAGCAGCTACGTCAGTGGGCGCAGCGAACGGGCGTGCCTATCGTAGCTACGCAGCAAGGCCACGATCCGTCTGCGGTCGCCTTTGACGCGATAAGCTCGGCCGTGGCTAAAAACCTAGACAACGTCATCCTAGATACCGCAGGTCGCCTGCAAAATCAAACGAATTTAGCCAACGAGTTAAGCAAGATCGTGCGCATCGCAGACAAAGCCTACGCAGGCGCGCCGCACCGCAAGATCCTAATCCTAGACGGCACGCAGGGCAATGCCGGTCTATCGCAGGCAAAGGCCTTTAACGACATCGTGAAGCTTGACGGCGTCATCATCACCAAGCTTGACGGCACGCCAAAGGGCGGAGCGCTTTTCGGCGTCGCGCGCGAGCTGGAGCTGCCGATACTCTACATCGGCACTGGCGAGACGATGAACGATTTAGTTAAATTTGACCCGCACGATTTCGTAGATACTATCGTGGATGAAATTTATGCCTAAATCGCAGACGTAAATTTTAGTTTTTTAGTTTAGCTATAAATCGACTCAAATTTAACAAAATCGCGCCGCTCCACGTGCACTGCATAAAAAACGCGCTAATCCGCGACTTCTCGCACCAAAATACGTAAAGTATCCCGCCGCTACCAAAAAGTAGCTCCTCATCCTCGCCGCTAGGAAGCCCGCTATCTAGCTGCATCAAAAACTCCATTTTCTCGCCGCATATCGGACACGTCGGCACCTGCGCGCCCTGTATCCACGACGGCTCGCCGCCTATGCGAGATAGGTTTTGCCTGCCGTTTGATAGCGCCCAGTCCTGCTTGCGCCAGCGCTTAGGCGCTACGCGCAGATGCACTAGATCCTGCCGCGCCGGCTCGTCATCTACGTACTCTACCTGCGACCTCTCGCCGATACGCTTTGGCTTGCCCAGCCGATCGTGTTCGTAAAACGCCGTCTCGCCCTCGCTTATCTCTCTAACGTGCGCGGCTAGGGTTAGGCTAGGCAGCGAGCGCACCGGCAGCTCGCGAGGCACCGGATCAAGCGTGATGAGATGAAAGAGCGGATTTTCCTCGTCCGCGCAAGGCTCGTCTAAAACCCCGCCTATTTTATACTTCGTCTCGCCCAAATTTGCTTCCGCGGCTTCCCTGCTTTCGCCTTTTTGCGCTTCCTCAGTCCATAGTCCCCAAGTCGGGTGATTTTTAGCTTGATGAGCGGCAAACGGCTCGCTAAAATACCCCTGCCTAAACGCGACGTAATACGCGCGCTCGCCGCAGTATCTTTTTAGCCTAAACGCTTCGCCGCCGATACTCATTTCATCGCTAGCTTGCGCTTTTTGAACTCGGCTTTCTTCGCTCGGCGCGTTTTTGCCGGATTTGGGGTCGTTTAAATTTTCTTCCGCTTGCGAATTTAGCTTGCTAGCGTTAAATTTGACGTCATTTATGACGCCTTGCGTTTGGCTTAAATTTTCATCCGCCAGCTCCGCGCCGTTTGCGTCTCCCGTAAATTTAACCCTCTCAAGCGTAAAGCCTACGTCCTCCAAATAGTAGCCTAGATGCTCGCTAAGGCTGCCTTTATGCTTCAAAAACTTCTCCGCCGCCGCAGTCTCGCAGGCAAATTTTATATTTCGCGGCTGTCTTGTTTGCAGCAGGCACTCAAAAAGCCTTTGTTTATCGCCCCTGCTAGTTTGCGCGCTAGCTAGCCTCTCGCGCCAGATCTGCGAGCTCTCGTAGTCTAGCTCGCGCCACGGATAGCACTCATAGTATGTCCCGTCGTTTGGTCGCAAGCTAAAAATCTCCTCCAGATATGGGTGCAAAAGCGGCGCAAACTCGAGGCTTGCTACGGCGATTACTCCCCATGCGTTTATTTGTCGCGCGCTATTTTTGTTTGCTTGTTTTTATCTCTTTGCGCCTCGTTTTTAGCTCCGCCCTCCTCGCGCAAAATCTCCATCGCCGTAGAGACCAAAGCCCTAAAATCCTCTTTGCTAACGTAGCTCATAGCGTCATCTAATAGCGCGCCGCTCTCTCGCCGCCCGCGCAGTAAGCTATCAGCTAGCGTAAAATACGCCGCCTCGTCGCCTTTTAGCCGCCAAAACCGCTCGTATAAATCAGGCGCGCCAAAGCCCTCTCGCTCAAAATCCCGCGCTAACGCTAGCACCTCGTCTTGTTTGCTCATATAGTTTCCTTTTTTAAATTTTTTGCAAAAATTTAGCCGAGATTTTAAATTTTTGGCCGGGTAAATTTGACGCAAGGCGCCGTTTGTGCGAATTTGGCGCCTTGCTGCTAGTAGTTAAAAAGTATTTTCTCTCTTTTCAAGCACGAGATGAAGGATATACGTCGCCGCAAACGCTACCGCGCTAGGCACGATCCAGCCCAGCATCGAGTCGTAAAACGGCATTTTCTTAACGAGATCCGTCACTAGCGGCACGGAAACGCCAGCGATATCAAGGCCGTTTATGGTTCCTACTACCACGCAGACGTAAACGCAGCTGCGGTAAACCAGCTTGCTGGAGTCTATTAGCGGATTAATAAGCGAGAGGATGATAAGCATAATAGCGACCGGATAGATGGCTACTAGTACCGGGATCGAGCCCTTGATGATGGTCGTAAGGCCGAAATTTGCCACGCCAAAGCCGATCAAACACCACGCCGCAACCCAAATTTTATATTTGACGCGCCCGTCCGTTAGCTCCTCGAAGTACTCGCTAGCAGAGCTGATGAGCCCTAGCGTCGTCGTGATGCACGCTAGAAAAAACGCCGAACCTAGCACCAAAACGCCCGCTTTACCGAAGTAATGGCCGCTAATGCGAGATAGCAGTTCGGCACCGTTTATCTGCGGCGCGTCTTTAAAAAGCTCCGCCGATGTCGCGCCGAGGTAGCCTAGCATAAGGTAAATCGCCATCAAAATCACGCCCGCCGTCATGCCTGCCTTTATCGTCGAGGAGACGAGATGACGCTCGTCTTTTACGCCCACGGTTCTGATGGCGTTTATCACGATGATACCAAAAGCAAGCGACGCTAGCGCGTCCATCGTCTGATAGCCCTCTACAAAGCCCTTGGCCGCGGCGTGCTGCGCGTACTCGCCGCTAGGAGCGGCAAACTCGCCTATCGGGAAGAAAAACCCCGCACCAAAAAGCAGCAAAATCAGCGCCAAAAGCAGCGGAGTGAGGTATTTGCCGAGTAGATCGACTAGTTTTGACGGATTCATACAGACGTAATAATTTAACGCAAAATACGCCGCCGAGTAAAAAAACAGCCAAATTTGCAAATTTTCGTGCGCGATAAAAGGCTTAATCGCGATATCAAAGGGCATATTTGCCGCGCGAGGTATCGCAAAAAGCGGCCCGATCGTAAGGTATAAAAGCGCGGTAAAAAGTACCGCAAACACGGGGTCTATACGGCGCACTAGGCTTTGAAGCCCTTTTGCTCTAGCGATGGCTGCTACGCCAAGCACCGGCAAAAGCACCGCCGTGGCGCAAAAAAACATGATCGCGACGTAAAAATTCTGCCCAGCTTCTCGCCCCAAATTCGGCGGAAAGATGAAGTTCCCCGCGCCGAAAAACATCGCAAAAAGCGTGAGCGAGATGACTAAAAACTGATTTCTGCTAAGATTTTGTTTCATTTTTGCTCCGTTTCGGATTTAAATTTGACAGATTGTATTTGGATGAAGTTGAATTTTGGTTGATTTTGGTTAAATTCGCCGATTTTTCGCGCTTGCGTGTTTCGATTTGAAATTTAACAACGTAGCCGGAGTAAAATTTAAACATTTTAAAGTATAATCGCGCAAAGGAAAAATATGGCGAAAATAAAAATGTTATTTGAGTGTCAAGCCTGCGGCAATCAGCAGAGCAAATGGGTCGGCAAATGCCCTCAGTGCGGGGCTTGGGATAGCTTTTTAGAACTAAACGCACAGCAAATCGAGACGCTAAAAGAGATCTCAAAAAGCACAGCAAAACCAAGCCTTGCAAAGCAAATCAGCGAGGTTGAAATAGAAAAAATCACGCGCATCAGCACGCAAAATAGCGAACTAGACCTGGTTCTTGGCGGCGGCGTCGTGGAGGGCTCGCTGGTGCTGATCGGCGGAAGTCCCGGCATCGGCAAAAGCACCTTGCTGCTAAAAATCGCGTCAAATTTCGCCGCCCAAGGTAAAAAGACGCTGTACGTGAGCGGCGAAGAGAGCGCGAGCCAGATCAAAATGCGCGCCCAGCGCCTAGACGCGGTCAAAGAGGGACTCTTTTTGCTCACGGAAATTTTACTCGAAAACATCCTCGCCGAAGTGCGCAAAAACGAGTATAAAATCCTCATCATCGACTCCATACAGACCCTTTACAGCGAAAAAATCGCCTCGGCGCCGGGCTCCGTGTCGCAGGTGCGCGAGATCACCTTCGAGCTCATGCGCTTAGCCAAAAACGAAAATATCTGCGTTTTTATCATCGGGCATATCACAAAAGACGGCTCGATCGCGGGGCCGCGTATCTTGGAGCATATGGTGGACGTAGTGCTTTATTTCGAGGGAGACTCCAGCCGCGAGCTACGTATGCTGCGAGGCTTTAAAAACCGATTCGGCTCGACGAGCGAGGTAGGCATCTTTGAGATGAGCCAAAACGGGCTAATCAGCGCTAACGACGTCGCGGGTAAATTTTTCACGCGAGGCAAGGCAACTAGCGGCTCGGCGATCACTATCACGATGGAGGGCTCGCGCGCGCTTAGCGTCGAGATTCAGGCGCTCGTGTGCGAGAGCGCGTATCCTAAGCGCAGCTCCACGGGTTTTGACAAAAACCGCCTAGATATGCTGCTAGCGCTGCTTGAGCGCAAACTAGAGATCCCGCTGGGGCACTACGATGTTTTTATAAACGTAAGCGGCGGCGTCAAAATCGGCGAAACGGCGGCCGATCTAGCCGTAGTCGCGGCGATCATCTCCAGCTTTAAAAACCGTCCGATCAGCAAAGAGAGCGTATTTATGGGCGAGCTTAGCCTAAACGGCGAGATTCGCGAGATATTTAACCTCGATCAGCGCCTAAAAGAGGCCAAAACGCAGAAATTTAAAAATGCGATAGTGCCGTCTAAGCCGCTTGACGCGCAGGGGCTAAAATGCTTCGTTGCAGGCGACATCACGCAGGTTTTGGAGTGGATGTAAAATTTAGCCGCCAAAACCCGCGCCGCAAAAACGCAAAAGGAAAAATATGGAAAATCTAAAATGGAAGCTCTCAAAATCGCTAAAAACAGCGATGAGACAAAGAAATATCGATACTTTTACGCTAGCTAAAATCGCCGAGGAGACCTATGCAAAGGCTCATGCGGATGGCAATTTGGACGTCAGGCAAGAAGTTTTTAAGGTTATCGACGAATACGCGAGCGAGGTAAATTTAGAAATCTTAAACCTCGTTTGTAAAATTTTAGGCATTGGCGTTAAATTCGGCGACGGCGGAGATTTTTAGTCCAAAACCGCCGCTATTAAAACGATACGATAAATTTAGTCCTTAACTTTTTCTATCAATTTTCCAAAAATTATCTGCAAATTCGCTAAAATTTTCTCGTCTTTAGCCTCAAATCTCGTAACGATAACCGGCGTCGTATTCGAGGCTCGTACTAGCGCCCAGCTGCCGTCCTCAAATCTTACTCTAATGCCGTCTATGTCGATGATTTCGGCTATCTTACCTAGGCCTGCTAGCAAATTTTGCGCGTCGCCGTTTTCATAAATTTCAACCAAAACCTCTTTTAGCTTTGCAACCAGCTTAAATTTTTGCGCGTCGGTCGTGTTTATTTTTATCTCGTCGGTGCTAAAGACCTTTGGCAGTTTATCAAGCTAGCCGTCTAGGTTAAAGCCTTTAGCCACAAGCTCTAGCGCGCGAAACATCGCATACGTCGCATCGTCAAAGCCGAAATACCTCTCCTTAAAGAAAATATGTCCGCTCACCTCGGCCGCCATATCGATATTTAGCTCTTTCATCGCCTTTTTGATATTGCTGTGACCGGTCTTGCCCATGAAGCTTTTGCCGCCGTGCGCGTCGATCTCGTCGTACATATTTTGCGAGCATTTGACCTCGCCCAGCACCCTGGGGTTTTTCATCGCAAGGCTATATAGATAGGCTAGTTCGTCGCCTTTTATGTTGCGTTTTTTGGTCAGAACCGCGATGCGGTCGCCGTCGCCGTCAAAACCGAATCCTATGTCAAATTCGCCCTTTAGCGCGGCCTTTAGGTCGCTTAAATTTTTCTCCTCGCTAGGGTCGGGGTGATGGTTCGGAAAGTTGCCGTCGGGCTGGGGGTATAAAAATTTAGCGTCTAAATTTAACGCCTCGCAAATTTCGGGCAAAACCGCTCCGACCGCGCCGTTTGCGCAGTCAATGACTATTTTAAGCGGTAAGGCTTTTAAATGCGCAAACTGCTCTATAAGAAAATTTTTATAAGGCGTCGCGATGTCGAATTGCTCGGCTTTCAAATCATCCGGGATTTGCGTTTTTGCCGCGATGTCTGCTAACACGGCGACTTTTAGCTTTTGCAAATCCTCGCCGAAGTAACTATCCTTAAAAATGGTGATTTTAAAGCCGTTGTACTCTTTTGGATTATGAGAGCCGGTTATCATTACGTTTGCGTCAAATTTGTCCGTAAACACGCTAAAATACCCGACCGGCGTCGGCAGTAAGCCGATACCATAGACCTTGATCCCGGCTAAATTTAGCCCGCTAACTAGCCAGCCGAAAATCTCGCCCGCGCTTAGCCTAGCATCATACCCCACGCTAACGTTTTTTGCGCCCCTACGTAGCATTTCTCGGCCCAAATTTAACCCGATCGCCTTGACGCTAGTTTCGTTTAAATCTTGCCCGAAAATCCCGCGTATGTCGTATTCTCTAAAAATTTCATCTATCAAAATTTTACCTTTTTAAATTTATTTTGTTTTAAGACGCTCGTATTTTAGCATTTTTGGGTTAAATTTTACTAAACGGCGACGTCGCCGAGCTTTGCGTTGGTGGCTTCTATCAAGCTTTGCGGCGCGATTTTGATCTGTTTTCCGCGCACGCCGGCACTTACGTAGATGTAGTCTTGTTTTAAAATCCTCTCGTCAAAAAACGTCCCAAAGGCCTTTTTCATCGCTATGGGCGAGCAGCCGCCGCGGATATAGCCCGTCACTTTTTCAAGCTCTCTTAAGTTTAAAAGTTCGCACTTTTTATGCCCGCTTAGCCTTGCTAAAGCCTTTAAATTTAAGCTCAAATCGCCCTGTATGCACGCTACGACGTAGCCTTTCGGTTCGCATTCGCAGACGATGGTTTTGTAAATTTTTTCTATTTGCTCGCCGCAAACGGCAGCTACGTAAACGGCGCTCAGATCACTTTCGTTCACTTCGTATTCGACTAGCTCGTAGGGGATATGTTTGCCGTCTAGAAACCTCGCGGTATTTGTTTTATGTACCATTGTTTTCTCATTTTTTAAAAATTTAAGATATAATTATAGCTAAAATTTTAAGGAGAATGAATGGCTGAGGAAGTCGAAGAAAAAAAAGAAAAAAAGAGTAATAATCTTCTATTAATAATAGTTATAGTCTTACTAGTGCTA
>CAUQJW010000044.1:0-12081 GCA_963518485.1 uncultured Campylobacter sp. | reverse complement strand
AATTTAAGTGTGCGGACTCATCTATGTTACTAAAAGAAGCATATAGGCTCATTCAAAGCGTCGGTTTTGAGCTGATAAACGCCGACGTCACCGTTATCGCCGAGAGGCCAAAGCTTAGTAAATTTAAATCTGCGATGGAAATAAATATCGCAAATGCGCTAAATTTAACCCCGAGCCGCATAAACGTAAAGGCCACGACGACCGAGAAGCTAGGCTTTACGGGGCGAGGCGAGGGTATAGCCGCCACGGCGTCGGCGAGTCTAAAAATTTACGACTGGACGCAAAAATAAAACGACGAAAGTAAAAAAATGAGAGTTTTGATAATAGAAAACGAAATTTACCTAGCCCAAAGCATCGCATCAAAGCTAGAAGATCTAGGCTACGAGTGCGAGATCGCAAGGAGCGCGAAAGAGGGGTTGAGAGATGACTTTTTCGACGTCGTTCTTCTTAGCGCGTCGTTTCCGAGCGAGGATATATATAGGATAATAAACAAATTTAAAGATTCGGTCGTGATTTTATTAATCGCCTATATTAGCAACGATACCGTCACTAATCCGATCAAAGCCGGCGCTAGCGACTATATACAAAAGCCGTTCATGATAGAAGAGCTGGTACGAAAGATTAAGCATTTCGAAGATTTTCGCAGATACCAATTCGTGATAAAAACGTATCAGGATTATTTGAATTATCATTTTAAATCGGTGGAGAATATAGATTTTGATTTTAAGCGTTTAAGATTGCCGCTTTTAATAAAATGCAACAAAATGATAAATGCCGATAATTTCGTGTTCGAGTATTCAAAAGCGACTAAAACGTGGTTTAAATTTATCCCGCTAGAGCCTTCTAAGGATTTTGAAAGTATCGTCAAAGATAACCCGCACGGAGTTTTGTATTTTTCGAATTTTCAGACGCTAAGAACGGAGGATAAACATAAAATTTATCATTTAGCTTCCAAGAGAAAAATCATAATCGCGACTACGAATTTAAACGAGGAAAGCGAACTTGAAACGCTAAATATCACGACGGACGAAAAGAATTTTTTTATCGACGAAATTCTAACTATAGACGATTATATCAAGCACATTATAATCAATCATCAAGACAATTATCCGGATACCGAACTAAGTAAAAAGCTAGGCATCTCGCGCAAATCGCTTTGGGAAAAGAGGAAAAAATATGACGTCGTTAAGAAAAAATAACTCCATTTTAATAACCGACGAAACCTGCGGGGCGCTCGAGCTTATACAAAATCGTATATTTTCTAATTTTAATAGCCTTATGAATGAAAAAGAGGCGAAAGAATTTTACGAGAAAGGCTCGGTAAAAGGAGAGAAAATCGCCTATGATTACGTATTCGCTCCTTACGGTAAGCGCAACTTAGTAACGATAAAAAACGCTAAAAGAGGCGATAAAATCGAGCTTTTAAAAGACGGCGAGGTAGTAGGGCATATAATCGCTGGCGAAGCGTTTGCGTTTGATAAATCTAGAAAAAGCAAAAATATATTTTACGCTAACGAGAGTATTTATAGCGCGCGAAATCAAAGCGGCGAGCTTGCTCTTAGCGGCGAAATAGAAATTTATAGAGATAATTTAAGGGAAGCAAAGGAGCGGATTTTAAAGCTAAAAGAAGAGCAAAACGCGCAAAAAATAACGGCGATAATGCTTACGGCCGAACCTTTTAACCGCGCTCACGAACGACTAATTAGAATGACGATAGATAAGGCCGATTTAACGCTTTTATTTTTGCTAAAAAGTTACGACGGACAGAGCGGACTTAATATGAAATTTGAGCTAAAAAGGCGCGTTATAGAGTATTTTGCACAAAACTACCTACCTAAAAACCGTATAGCGATCGTGCCTTTTGAGAGCTCGAATCTTTTTAGCTCGCATCTAAATCCTACGCTTGAATGTATCGCCGCGAGAAATTTCGGAGCCGACAAGCTCGTAGTCGGGCAAAATCACGCCGGAATAGGAATGTTTTATGATCAAAATATTGCCCATACCGTGCTTGAACGATATAAAAACGACTTAAATTTAGAAATCGTCGTTTTGCCCGAACTAGTTTATTGCGATAGCTGCAAAACCATCGTAAGCACCAAAACTTGCCCGCACGGCGCCCACCATCAGGTAAAATACGACGCTACGACGCTAAAAATGCTCTTAAAAGAGGGCATTTTGCCGCCTGCGATTTTAATGAGAAGCGATATATCGGCGATGATTTTGAGCGAGATTTTTCCCAATAGAATAGAAAATTTACAAAAGCTGTATAACGGCCTTTTCCCTAGCGACGGACTTTTAGAAAAACATACGGAGCGGGAATTTTACGAAGATTTGATGAAACTTTACCAAACCTCCTCTTTGACTTAAAGGAAAATTATGCAAAAACTATTTTTGACGTTTTTTTATACGGGTCTTAGCCCTAAGGCCCCGGGTACCGCGGGCTCTATCGCGGGCGCGGCGGCGGCTTACGCGATACTGCGGTTTGCTCCGGTTTCGACGCTTTGCTTGGCTTCGCTTTGCTTATTTTTATTTAGTATAAAGATTATAGACGATTACGAGAGTAGAATCGGCATTCACGACGATAAAAGTATCGTTATAGACGAAGTTGCCGGCGTTTGGCTGGCGATCTCTCTTAGCGGCGAGCATTGGCTGGGATTTTTATTATCGGTTATATTTTTTAGGTTTTTCGATATTTTAAAACCTTCTATAATAGGGCGCATCGATAGAGGAGCCAAGGGCGGCTTAGGCGTAATGGGCGACGATATGGTCGCGGGGCTTTTTGCGGGACTGCTTAGCGCGATATGCTACGGGATAACGCTAAAATTAAATTTGCAGCTTCCCGCGCTAGAGTGGTTTAGCGTTTATAGATAATCCAGGGCGCTTAGATTACGCCCTTTTTCTCACGCCTTCTTTTTCGTATACGTCTATTTCGCTAGAGTAAGCGGGATTTGCTTTTTTGAGTTCGTTATTCATAAATGCGATAAATTTCGCATCGGTTTTCGGATGAGAAGCTAAAATCGTTATAAACATAAGATAAGCTCTAGCTTCCGCCGATACTTTGTCTCCGTTTTTAGGCGGAATTTTAAATGACGTAGCAAAAATCTTTAAAGCTTCTGAAAGCTCGTTTTTATCAGAGTTCTTATTTCTTACGATCTCTAATAAATCTTGAAGCGTCGTTTCTCTTTTTGTCTTTTCGGAGATAATGCTTTTTGCGGGTGCGTCTTTAAATTTTAGTACCGCTGCTATTAAGACGGCGATTATTAAAATAAAAAGAGCGATTAGCGCGGTTATTATGATTTCTCGGCTCATAGCTTCGTTTCTTTTAACGGTCGTCTAAAATATGCCGCTATCGCCGCTATCGCCATAACTAGCATACTAATCCAAACGAAATCCGGTACCGGCACCGGATCGCCGGCTGCGTAAGAATGCATACCGCTGAGGTAGAAATTTACGCCGAAATAAGTCATTATAATCGACCAATACGCAAACATCGAAAATACCGCAAATGCGAATTGGTTATTAAATCTCGGTATGAATCGTACGTGTAAAACGGCCGCATAGATTAGAATGGAAACGAGCGCCCAGGTTTCTTTGCTATCCCAGCCCCAGTATCGCCCCCAGCTCTCATTCGCCCAAACGCCGCCTAGGAAATTTCCCATCGTAAGTAGGCTAAGCCCTAATATCATCGACATTTCGTTTATACGCGTAGCTTCCAAAATATTGCGCGAAATTTCCGAATTATCGTTTTTACCTCTAACTATAAAAAGAACCAATACGAAAAATCCGAGCAGCGCGCAAAGCCCTAAAAATCCGTAGCTAGCAGTTATAACCGAAACGTGAATCGTTAGCCAGTAACTTTGAAGCACCGGTACTAGCGTGGTGATTTGCGGATCCATCCAGCTTAAGTGCGCTACGAAAAGCGTAATGCCGGTAAGTATCGACGTTAGCGCCATTGCGATCGGGCTTTGGCGCGAGAAAACTATACCGGATAAACTTAAAGCCCATGCGATGTAAATCATCGACTCGTAGGCGTTGCTCCACGGTGCGTGTTCTGCGACGTACCAGCGCACGCCGATACCGAAAGTATGCAGTAAGAACGCCAGTATATTTACGCCGTAAACTACGTTAAATAGCCACTTTATACTGATTTTAGGTTTTATCATTTTTACGAATACGAAAACAAGTAGCCCGAACCCCGCTAAAAGATAAATAGGAGTAAGCGACTCGAAAATTTTATATTCGTTAAAAAACAGCTCCATTTCTACGCGTTTTTGAGTAGGCATAACTTCTTTGCCGTACTCTTCTTGATAGGTTTTGATTTGAGTTAATCCATCGTCGGCTCTTTTCCAGCTTTTATCGATTTGCGCGTTTTCTACGCCGGAGAAATACTCGCCCAACATCTTACCGATCGGTTCGCTCTCTTCTTTAGGAAAACTCATTAACGCCGAACCCGGAGCATACCATTTGTGATTTTCGTCGTCTATTTTGGGAAACATAGTAAAGACTTCTCCGACGAAAACCATATAAATAACGTTTACTCTTTCATCGACTTTTAGCACGTCTTTATCGAACGTTCCGCGCTCAGCGGGGCGATTTCAGCTAGAGGCTTCGGCGAATTTAGAGATTTTGTATCCGCCTTTACCTTTATCGTCCATCGTAAAAAAGTCGTTAAAGGTCGCATATCTGTCGCTTTCTTTTAGTCCTATTATCTTTTTTAGCTCTTTGTTATTGACGTATATGATAGGTACGTCTCGCCAAAGCGGCGCGTGAACCATCATGGAAAGCATTACTTGATTAGCGCTTAGCCCGTTAAAGGTATCTTTTTTATAAATTTTATTTAGTATATCTCTAGCTACCGTGTCGAAAGGCTTCATACGACCGTCCGCGCTTTGTATTATCAAAGTCGCCAATTTATCGGCGTGAACTTTATCGACTACGGGAATTTCATCAAAATCGCTCGCGATCAAATTTTGAGAAAATATCGCTAGATACGAGATTATCGCTATACTGACGACTTTTTTAATCGCGTCTTTATTTATAGCTTCGGCTAGTTTTCTAAAGCGCGAATGAGGATTTATCACGTTTAAAAGTAGGCCTAGACCTAGTAAAAAATATCCTACGTACGTAGGTACTTTGCCCGGATCGTGATTTACCGAGAGTACCGTGCCTAATTCGTCGGGATCGTAGCTGCTCTGGAAAAATCTATAGCCGACGTGATCTAAAACGTGATTCATGTAAATTTTATAAGGGTAATCGCCTGTTTTAGGATCTTCGACTATTACGTCGCTAGAGTAACTCATAGGCGAATGCGAGCCGGGGTACCTTTTTAGTTCGAAATCGGTCAATTTTATGGAAAAAGGTAAAACCAGAGGTTTAGAACCCCAGTTTATCGCAAAATCAGCTCCGCCTAGCCTCTGCAAAATCGGCTCTTGATTTTCGTATAAAATTACGTCTTGGCTTTTACCGTCAAAGCTTAGATTAGCCACTATCGCGTCTAGCTCGCCGTCTCTACTGACTATCCTTTTGCCGGCTTTTTTTATTACGCTTTTAGGGGCGAAATTTATATCGTCTACGCTATAAAGCCGCATAGTTAAAAATTCCGATCCGCTTTGAAATTCGCTCTTTTCGTTGGTTGCCATTTCAAAAACCCCGACTTTATCGCTTGAACTCATAACGAATTTATCGTCCTTAAGCTCGAATTTTATAAATTTGCTTAGCAACGGATTCGCGTCGAACGCAAAGCTTACGCCGCCGACTTCTCTAGTCTCTCCGCGCCTTAACTCTATATCTTCTTTGTCGCCGTTTCGCGATACTACTAGTTCTATTAGCGGTTCGCCTACCTGGGCTTCGTAAGATTCTATTACGGCGTTTTTATAATATCCGACGAATTTTAATTCCGCTTTTTTATCTTCTACGTCTAATTTTAAATCAAAATCGTTAGAGCCTAGCATGGTGATTAACTTCGGGATCGATTTTTCGTAAATTTTACCGTCTTTATGCGCGATTAGAGCTATACTGCTACTCATCTCGAAAACGGTATTCGCGCTTTGTCCTTCTCTAATATTTAAGTTTCCTTCGAATCCCAAATAGCGCGTCATTGCAGAACCGATCAGCATAAATAAAAAGCTTACGTGAAAAATTAACGCGGGTAATTTTTCTTTCTTAATTAAATCGTAGCGAAAAATGTTGTAGGCTAAATTTATACCAAGCAGAAGCTGAACCGCCGCAAACCATGACGCTCCGTAGATTAGCGCCCAGGCGCTTTTTGTGTCGTAAGCGCTTTCTATTACCGTAGCCAAACCGCTTCCTATCGCAAATACGATAAGTAAAATTACGGCCGAGCCCATACTTAAAAATATGGATTTTAATCCGCGCATTTCATTCCTTTTTGACTTAAACTAACCGCAAATTATATCTATTTTTAATTAAAATTTTTTAAATTATTTTAAAATATTAAAAAGGTAACGTTTTTGTACTAGAATTAATAATTTATTTTAAGCAAATAATGTATTAGGTATCAAGATATTTATAAAAATGAAAAACCACAAATAAATATTTTAATTTACAAAATATTTGCAAGAACCGAGAAACTAGAATTTATATTATCACTTAATTGCAATATTGATATAAAAGATTTACATAAAATTTACGTAGATTTTTTAAGATTTTATAAAATCTTTTAAAAGGGAGAAAAAATGGATACTCCGAGGCGAAATTTCTTAAAAGCATCCACGGCCACGGGCTTGCTTGCGATGACGTATGCGCCTGGCACCCTGGGCGCAGTCGGCGCCAAAGCGCTAGAAGGCGGCGATAAGACCGTTTATAGTTTTTGCGAGATGTGCTCTTCTCGCTGTCCTATCGAGGCCAAGGTCGTAGACGGCAAAACCGTCTTCATCCAAGGCAACGGCAAAGTAGGCGGCACGGCGACATCCGTATGCGCTAGAGGCGGCAGCGGACACAGTCAGCTTTACGATCCGCAGCGCATCGTAAAACCGCTCATCAGAGTAGGCGAGCGCGGCGAAAACAAGTGGCGAGAGGCGAGCTGGGACGAGGCGCTAGATCTAGTCGCTAAAAAAATGCTAGAAATCAAGGAAAAGTACGGTCCTGAGAGCTTTGTATTTACGGCAAAATCAAGCCAAACGCACAAGCTAATGACGACCTTTGCCAGCGCATACGGCTCGCCTAATTGCTTCTCGCACCTATCCTGTTGTCCCGTAACCTACCAGATGGTTTGTACGCATATGTACGGAGATGCGAAGCTAAAAAGAGACTTCGGCAATGCAAAATACGTCGTAAATTTCGGGCACAATCTTTTTGAGGGTATCGTCATCGCCGACGCTAAAAAGCTGGCTAAGATGGCCGCTAAAGAAGATACGAAGCTGCTAGTTTTAGATCCGCGCTTTAGCGTCGTAGCCTCAAAAGCCGACGAGTGGCTACCTGTAAAACCGGGCACCGATCTGGCATTTGTTTTAGCCCTCATCCACACGTGGATCAAAAACGGCACGTACGATAAAGATTTTATAGAGAAATTTACGATCGGATTTGATAAAGTCGTAGAGGCGACTAAAGACACCACTCCGCAGTGGCAAGAAAAGATCACTGGAATACCTGCAAAAACGGTTGAGCGTATCGCGGGCGAAATCTGGAAAGCCGCACCTAAAGTCATCATCGACTTCGGCCACAACACGACTACCACTAGAGCTGAGTATATCCGCACTAGAGCTATAATGACCGCAAACGCGATGATGGGCAACTGGGAGAAAAAGGGCGGAATTTTCGGCGGCAAAAAGGCTAAGCTATATAATACTTTAGCAGGCGAAGAGCTAATCCCCGAGATCACGAACCCAGACGCCGCGATAAAAGTGCCTAAAACCCCTAGGATAGACGGCGCCGGCGAGGACGGGGTAAATAAATTCGTCGGCAGGAGTCACGGCGTTTTGATGCAAATTCCGCAAGCTATACTAAGCGAAAAGCCTTATCCGGTAAAAGGCTGGTTTAGCATAAGATTTAATCATCCTATAAACGTCGCAGGTACTCAAACCACTATAGAAAGCCTTAAAAAGCTTGACTTTATAGTTTGTTCGGATATTTATATGAGCGATTTTGCGATATGGGCGGACGTGATACTGCCTGAGAGCACCTATCTGGAGCGCGACGAAGGCATCGAGGATAAGTCGAGTCAAAAACCTGCCTATATGATAAGAAACAAAGTCGTAGATCCTATCGGCGACACCAAAAACGGCTACGATATCTTTAGAGAGCTAGCTCGCAGGATGAAGATAGACGAGCAGTACTCGGCAAACACGATGGACGAGTGGAGAATCAAACAAGTAAAAGGCAACGCCGAGCTTTTGGCAAAGCTGGTTAAAGACGGCTACGTCACGTGGAAGGTACCGGGGATTTTGTTTAGAGAAAAAGATAGCGTAAAAGAATTTACCAAAAAATTTCCTAGCGCGGCGCAGTTTGTCGGCGAAGACGGGCTGATGGAGTCGCAGGTAAAATTTAAAACCGATAGCGGCAAGATCGAGCTCTTTAGCGAAAAAGTGGAAAAACAGTTTCCTGGGTACGGCTGTCTAAATTCCGAGGGCATGGACGTATTTTTCGGCGAGGAGCTTTGTCTAATGAGCGGCAAAACGCCGATACATACCAACGGACACACGCAAAACGTCGAATTTTTAAACGACCTGATGAGTAGCGCGCCCGTCTGGATACATCCTAATACCGCGAAAAAATACGGGCTAAAAGACGGCGACAAAATAACCCTGCAAAGCAAAACCGCAAAAGAAAAAGCAAGCGTGATGCTGACTGAAGGCATCAGGGAGGATACGCTTTTCGTCTATCACGGTTTCGGTCACGAAAGCGCGGGACTAAAGCGTACGAACGGCGTGGGAACTAATCAAAGCAAGTTACTAGATCCCTCTGTGATCGGCCCCGTCGCCTCTACGATGGTACGAAACGTCGGCGTCAAGATAACAAAAGCATAAAGGAAAAAAGATGAAAAAAGCGTATAGAATGATACATGACGAAAACCTCTGCATAGGCTGCCAAGCGTGCTCGGTGGCTTGCAGGAGCGAAAACGAAGTGCCTAGAGGCGTTTTTAGACTTCAAGTCCATTCGCAGATAAAGGGCAAATTTCCAAATTTAAAAACCGACTTTAGCAGACACAGTTGCGTGATGTGCGAGGACGCTCCGTGCGTGACCGTTTGCCCTACGGGAGCTAGCTTTCAGACGGCTGAGGGCATAGTGCTGCTAGATCACTCTACCTGCGTATCTTGCAAATACTGCATCCTGGCCTGTCCTTACGACGCTCGCTACGTCGAGCCAAAAACGGGCGAGATAGGCAAATGCACGTTTTGCTTTGAAACTAGAGTGAGCATTGGCGAGCAGCCTGCGTGCGTAACCGTTTGTCCGACCGATGCTTTGGCGTTTGGCGATATAAACGATCCAAACAGCGAAGTAAGTAAAATTTTAAATACCAAAACTCACTACTATCCTAAAGCCGAGCTTAAAACCAAACCGAAGCTTGCTATGATAGCTAACCGCAAAGGAGGAAGCCATGAATAATATGTGGGGAAGCGTAGCGCAATATAATGAAATTTACTGGCCGTGGCCGATAGCGGTTTATCTATTTTTGGCGGGTTTATCTGCAGGCGCGATGATGGTTGCATTGCTTGTTAAGTGGAACTACCACAAAAAACAAGACGGCAGCATCTGGGACGCTATGGTAAAGGCGGGCGCTCTAGTGGCTCCTATAACGATTACCGTGGGCCTTGCGCTTTTGGTGCTTGACCTTGGCAAACCGCTTAGTTTTTACTGGATTTTGATTAAGTATAACTTTGGTTCGGTTATGTCTATCGGCGTTGCTTTATTGCTGCTTTATACGCCGCTAGCTTATCTTTTTGCGGTGATTATTTTCGAAGAAGAGATAGAAAAGTATAAAATTCTAGCGATTTTACGTCCTATTTCTAGGTTGATTCGCTCTTTTGCGCCGCTTTCAAAGATAGTCGAGATGGCGCTTTTCGGTCTTGCGATCGGCGTGGGTATCTATACGGGCTTTTTGCTTAGCGCGATTACGAAGCTTCCGCTTTGGAACACGCCGATTCTGCCGATTTTGTTCCTAACATCAGGCTTTAGCTCAGGCGTAGCGACAAACATCTTGGTCGGCCTTTTCTGCTTCAAACACCTTCTTAACGAAGACAACGTGAAGTATCTTTTGGTTATGGACTTGCGCGCCGTACTTTTTGAGATACCGCTTATTGCGATACTATTTTTGGGCTTGTATTTTGAGGGCGGAGCGAGCGCGGTTGCAGCTAAACAAGCTCTAAGCACGGGACAATACGCGCTAATCTTTTGGATAGGCGTCGTGGGTATCGGTCTTTTGACCCCTATCACCATAGCGCTAACGGCTCTAAAAAATCACGCTTATAGAGTGGGCTACATCATAGCAAACTCTCTTGTAGTTATCTGCGGCGTCGTGATGCTAAGATACTACATCGTTTATGCAGGTCAAGTTTTCACGGGCGCGTGAAATTTGGGCTAAACTAGACGCACTAGGCTCGGTAAACTCGCCGAGCCTTTTTAAATTCAGACGATCCAAAATCATTTTTAGCTATTATCTCCCTTAAAATATTGCGATAAAATTCGGAGAATTTATGAAAATTTTACTGCTTGAAGACGACTTCGTATATCGTGAGAGCGTTAGCGAATATCTAGAAAGCCTAGGCTACGAGGTCGATGAGGCGCCAGACGGCAAAGTCGCCTGCGATAAGATAGCGGCGGGCTTTTATCACCTGCTGATCCTTGATATCAAGGTCCCGCACATCAGCGGGCACGAGGTGATAAAATACGCCAAAGATATCGGCTGTGAAACGCCTATAATGATAATGACCTCGCTCGTGGATATAGACGATATGGCGGTCGGATACGAACTGGGCTGTAACGAGTATCTAAAAAAGCCCTTTGAGCTAGCCGAACTCAAATTTAGAGTAAACGAGCTAATGCGAAAATATCACGGCAGAGACGATAAAAACTTGATCGCGATCGATGAAAACTTTAGCCTCGATACAGCAAAAAAACGGCTCAAATTTAAAGGTGAGCCTGTCGAGCTAAGCACGAGAGAATTCGGTATCATCGAGTGCTTGCTCTTTCATAAAAACAGCTTCGTAGGCATCGAGCAGCTGCGCGCCGAGGTATGGAACGACAAGGAGATCGACCCCGCCGACGTACGCATGCATATACTAAAAATCCGTCAAAAAACGACTCCCGAGTTTATAAAATCATCGCGCGGACTAGGCTATAAGATAGATGTTTCAAAATCTTAAAATCCCTGTTTTAGCCACTTTTATCATCATGGCTTTGTTTATATTTCAAAGCTACGAGATCATAAATTTAAGCTCCAAAGACGAATACTCGAAAAATATGTTCGAGTTGCTGGAGTACGAGGGTAAAATCCGCAAAGCGCTCGACAAAAACGAGACTTTGCCTATTTCGCTCACCTATAGATACGGCGTTTTTGATCTCAAGGAAAAGCAGATCGTCTCAAATTTAGACGCGCGCCCGAGCGATTTAAAATTTATCACCCGTCAAGAAAACGGCCATCTTTTTTACAAGACCTATTTTAGCGCGGACGGCGAGTTTTATTACCTCGTGCTAGCCAAAAAGCAAAACGCGGCTAGGATTTTATTCGTCGCAGCCCTAACTCTTGCCTTTGCGCTAGTGGTCGTATTTTTCGCGCTTTATCTGTCGTTTGTTAGCGGTATAAAGCCCTATAAAGACGCTAAAAAATATATGAATAACTTCTTTAACGACGCGATGCACGAGCTAAAAACGCCGCTGGGAGTCATCGGCATAAACCTTGAGATGCTTGGCATTGATAACAAATACGTCACCCGTATGCGCTCGGCCCTAAAGCAGATGCAAGTTACATACGAGGACACCGAGTACTACATCAAGCGCGAGTATATTTTATTTCCGCCCGAGATTTTAAATTTGAGCGAATTTTGCCTCGAGCGAGCACGGTATATGCGAGGTATCGCGATGGCGAAAAATATCAAAATTTACGACTTTGTCGAGCCGAATTTG
>CAUQJW010000043.1:0-12489 GCA_963518485.1 uncultured Campylobacter sp. | reverse complement strand
ATCCCCTAGAACGGGGAAATTCGAATCAAATGTTGAGAAGGTGAGTGTTTTCAGATTCGACGGCCTAGTGGTTTCAATCCCCTAGAACGGGGAAATTCGAATCAAATGTTCAAGGACTTCAAGTTGAATTACTTTACGAAGACGAAAAGAGTTTCAATCCCCTAGAACGGGGAAATTCGAATCAAATAGTTATAGTGTGGGCACTCGTTTCACATTTAGCACTCTCGTTTCAATCCCCTAGAACGGGGAAATTCGAATCAAATACAGATTATAGGCCACTTGACGCGAGACGTGGAGCTTGTTTCAATCCCCTAGAACGGGGAAATTCGAATCAAATTCTCAACCTACTCAGTTAGGGATTCGGTCGAAAAAACCAAGTTTCAATCCCCTAGAACGGGGAAATTCGAATCAAATATATCCCATACAGTTATTATTGGTCAAATGAGGGCGCAGCGTTTCAATCCCCTAGAACGGGGAAATTCGAATCAAATAATCGCCTCACTATCGAAGCTAAGTCAGCCACTGATGCCGAAGTTTCAATCCCCTAGAACGGGGAAATTCGAATCAAATAGCCTAAAAAACGCATTAAAATTAACAATGGGTTTTTAAAGAACCATTAAAGACGGGCATTATATCATAAAATGCGAAAAAGTCCGAGAAAGGGGCGGAAATACGATTTCAAATTTCGGCCATTTTGCTAAATACTAGCTTAAGAGTACGATTTTTAGGGCGTAGCAAACGGGCAAAAGTCCGAAAATCTAAATACAAAAATGAAATTTCAGGACTTTTTCGAATTTCGGCCAAATTCGGGGTCGCAAGAAGTCCCTAAAATAGGCTATTTGAAAGCGGGTATAAAATAAAAGTCCGAAAAAGAGTTTTTGAGAAGGTTAAAATTTGAGATTTGCGGACTTTTTGAAACTTAATAAAATATAAAAGTGCCTAAAAATCGATGTTTTGAAATTTTAAAAAGTCCGAAAATCAAATCCCTAAACATGAGGCTTAAACGTAGGTATCAGTGAGCTTAAAAATTTCACCCTCGCCTAAGCTTTCGCTTTTTGCCATGCAGGTTTTACAGATACGGTAAAATAGGACTTTGTCGGTTTTTGGATCGATGATGCGAGAGATGCGGTCTTTTATCGAGATATATGCGCGCTCAGAAACGTCAAGCTCAAACACCGAGTAGTTGGCGCGTAGGCCGTAGCTCTCTAGTAGGGCGGCTAATTTGTTGCGGCGTTTGGTAGCGCGAACGTCGTAGCAGACGATTAGGTTCATTGAAATCTCCCGATGAAAGGTTTGTATTTTTCGCTTTGGGTTACGGCTCGTTTTAGCGCGTAGGCTTGCTTATCTATGATATCCTGCGCTTTTAGCTGCTCGCCCCTATACTCAGTGCAAGCAAAAAGTTTTTCATTTACGTTTTTGGCGATGTTTTGTCTGGTGGCGGCAGATAAAAGGCCGTCTTTTATCTCAAACGGCTCGTTTTTATTTACCATCGAGATCACGGCGCGATCGACGATAAAGGCGCGAAATTCCTCGATGAGATCAAAGGCTAGGGTAGGCTTTTGCTCATCGAGCGCGTGCAAGTATGAAACGTGGGGCGATAGACCCGCGCTTGCGATGGATTTTAAAATTTTAGAGTAAAGAATGGCGTAGCCGTAGTTTAGGGCGGAATTTACGATGTCGGTAGCGCCTTGCGTCACTCTGCCTATGAAACCGAATTTATAATCGATAGCCTTTGCCAAGGCTTGCCAATAGGCGTTTGCCGCACTTCCTTCAAAGCCCAAAAGCTCGTTTACGCCTGCGGCGTTTGGAACTCGGAGTTTTAAAATCTCTTGCATCGCGCCGATTTCGCCTCGTAAGTTTTTATGATATTTGTCGAGATATTTTAGATAGTTTATCTGATTTTTTAGCTTGCCGATGATAAACTGCTGGGCTATGCGAAGCGGTCTTTTGGTCTTTAATAGCGAGATCTGCGAGGCGGCGGTTTTAGAGATCGCGGAATTTGACGTAAAAAGCGTAGCGTAGCTAAGATTCGTCTTTTCGTCGATGAAATTTATGGAGATTTTGCGTTTAGCGCACTCTTTTATTACGGCGGAGCTTAACGAAATTTGGGCGTTTATGATGATTTGAGAAATTTGATTTATGGGGAATTTGTGCTTGATAACGCCTTTATCTTTTAGGACGAATTTGCCCTGCGACAAAGCTAAAAAATAAAACGGCGTCGTGATGTGGATAACCGAGTTTTGCTAGAAGGTTTTTAGGTATTCGCGCTTTTTGGCTTCGAGCGCATTTTGGACTGATTTTACGGCGGGGCGTTTGGCATTTCTGTAGTAGCTTAGGATTTTGGCTTTTTTGGCCGTTTTGCCTAGCTCATAAGGGAAATTTACGCTAGATAGGGCATCGGCTAGCGTTTGTTTGTCTGCTGATTTTAAAAATTTGCGCGTTAAATTCGTCATTACTTCGTCAAAACGCAAGCTAAAATTATCTTTTTGCCGGGGCGAGAAAAGCTTAAGCGAGATGGTTTTTAGATGATATACGTAGGCGTTTAAATTTTCGACGCTTTCGCGTGCGGTGGGTCTTTTGGCCGAAGTTGCAAGCTTGGATAATATGCGCTCAAATTTCTCCTCGCCGATGCTTAAATTCGAGCCTTTAAAATTTACGCCCAAAAAGGTAAGTTCGCTATCTTTGCCGCGGATGGAGGTTTTGGCTTCGTTTATGGATAAATTTATAATTTTTAGAAAATCTTTTAGGCGCGCAAGCCCTTGTTCGGCAGTTTCGCGCGAAGTAAAAAACATAACGAAATCATCGGCGTATCTGACAAACTCTACGCCCGAGTTTTCTAAAAATTTATCCATTTGGTTTAGGTAGATGTTTGAAAGTAGCGGGCTTAGGACGTCGCCTTGGTGAACGCCTTTTGCGTGAGCGCGGTAGTCAAAACGATCAAAAATGCCGTTTTTGATCCAAAGCTCGATGAGTCTGATAATGCGCGCATCGCGGATGTTTGCGCGTAAAATTTCAAGCAATTTTTCGTGATCGATATTCTCAAAAAAATCTTTTATATCGCTTTTTACGGCAAAGCTATAAATTTTAAAAAAATCACGAGCGCGGTAGATCGCGTTAGCGTAGGATTTGCCGATACGATAGGCGTAAGAGCGGTTTGAAAAGCTTTTATCAAAATAGTTTGAAAGCTCGCGAATGAGGATGTTTTGCGCAAATTTATCTTTTAGCGACGGGATGGCTAGCTTGCGAAGCTCGTCTTTGTCTTCTTTTGGAATAAATGCTCGTTTTAGCGGCTGCGGCGAATAAGAAAAGCTAAAAATTTCATCTTTTAACTCGGCGTAAAACGCGTCCGTGCAAACGTCCTCTAGGCTTAGCCCGTCAAGCCCTAAAGCGGTGTGTTTTAGCCTTTTTACGGCATATTCAAAGGCGCTACTCGTAAAAATATCCTCTAAGCTTAAATCAAACATAAGGCTCCTTTTTGCGATTTTACGGCATAAATTAAATCCGTTCTACTTTTATCTTACCAAGTCCAAAAACGGTGCTTTTGCCGACGCCGATGATTTGCGCTAGTTGTAAAAGTCGCGCCGAGCGCTCATCGAGCCCAAAAACTCGCATTTTCCCAAGCATGCCGCCAAATTGCATTTTGGTATGCTGGCGATTGGAATATCGCTCAAGGTCGTAAAAGCGCAAATCCTGCTCAAAACGGTCAAATTTAACCTCAAATTTATCCATACGCTCGCCCGTTATACTCTCAAACCTCATGGCGATTTGGCGGATGAAGGATTTAAAGTCGATTTCACGGCGGACGAGGATGTTTTTTTGCTTTATGCGAAGCGGAGTTATAAGCGAAATTTCATAATCGCCTGCGGTAAAATCGGGCGTGAAATTTAGCGTATCTAGTTTTTCCGAAAGTAGAAATTTGGGTTCTATAATTTTGCCGTTAAGCGTTAAATGCGTAAATTTAAATTTACGCCTATCTGCTCCAAGCCCGATTTCTTGCATATTTTGGATAGCTATAACGACGTGCGGCAAGTAACTAGTAGCGTGCTCAAATAGTAAAATTTTAAAGTCAAAGCTTTTTTGATTAAGATTTATGTCTAGCCTGAAATTGGGCGTATCCGATATATTTTCAAAAAACTCGTTATACACGCATTCGCTAGAAATATCGCACTCATCGCAGTTTGCGTTCACGTAAGGGCAGCTAACTCGCCTAAGAGCGTATCCAAAAGCGCCTCTAACGGCCGAGCCGATAAATGGATGCGAGGGCCTTAAATCTATACCGTGAATGCCTAATTCTAAATATCTAAGCATGGTTACCTTTGTAATATTTTTGCAAAAAATTATACTATAAAATGCGCTCCCATACTCATGGCTGCAAAGAATATGCCTTTAGTTGTCAATAATTGACAATTTTATTTTGTATTATTTTGCTTGTTGATTGCTTAGGCGCCTTAAAAGGCTAATGAAACGAAAAAGGAGAAATTATGAAAAATAAGGTAATTTTAGCGGGTTTAGTTTTGGCGGTATTCGGCATAAATTTAAACGCCGATGTTTATATCGGCGTTGGCTACTCAAAATCGGCCGACAGTAGGGACAAAATTTTAGGCATGAAAGCTAGCGACATAGTCGGAAAGGGCGGAGCGTATAACTCGCTGCAATTTGGTATTTATACGCCGCCTACAAAGGATGAAATAGGCGCTAAAGTATTTTTGGAAGTATGGACGAATAGGCAAAAATTTAACGAAAAAGGCATAGCAATAGGCGGTCAAGCCGAAAAAAGGATGTTTGATGCAGTGCCTCTTAACGTATATTTTGGAGCAAAGGGCGGGTATGGCGTCCAAAGCAATAAGGGTAAAACCAGACTCGTAGAAAATGCTCAATCCGCGCTAGGATATATAATCGGCTTTGGAAGCGCAGACGGGCTAATAGAATACAAAAGCAACACAAAGGTGCTTGATCTGGCCTTGATGACGGGCGTTAGCTACAACGTAACCAAAAATATCAGCGTGGATTTAGGCTATGTGGGCAGGTCTAGGAATTACAGTATGCAATACGCCATAAAAGGCGCTCCGTTTAGCAGAACGAACGTAAATTCTAGAGCATGGGAAAATTCTGTGATGATGACGTTAAATTTTATATATTTTTAAAGGATAAGATATGCAAAAACGTGACTATAACGTGCTATCGCACATAAAACGAGAAATCTCTCTCTCGACTAGGATTAAGAGAGATAAGAGTAAATACAATAGGAAAGCAAAGCATAAGAATGCGGCGGTTGAGAGGTAAAATTTACGTATTTGATTATTTTTTGCACTACATCTTAACGCAAGATATGTTTGTTTCTTGCAACAAAGATTTGTTGTTTACGGATGTAATGAATTGAATCAGAAAATGGACAAATTGCTATATGATTTTGCCCCATGCTTTACTAGGATACAAGACGCCCATAGAGCATGTTATGGATGCGGACAAAAGTTTGTAAAACTACGTAAAAGTTGTATAATCATGCATCATCGGGCAGATAGATCCGTCGATTCTGCCACCTGCAGTTTATAAAAGCAAAACCATAAATTTAAATCGTATATATTATATATAGGCAAACGCAACGACCCAAAAAAGAGAATTTATACCCCAAGAGCTTCCGCTGGATTTTAAGCCTACCGAGCAAATTTATAAAGCGCTAAATAGAGCCTCAAGAAAACTGGGCGAGCTAAACGGCTTTATAAAAACCATACCAAACTATGATATTTTGATAAATTCTCTCGTACTGCAAGAGGCAAAAGACTCAGGCGCGATCGAAAACATTATCACGACGCACGATGAGCTATTTTTAGCCCAGAAAGACGAAACTAAGATCGTACAAAGCGCAAAAGAGGTTATGAACTACGAAATCGCCTTAAAGAAGGGCTACTCGCTTATAAAACAAGATAATCTATTTTTAACTCGCCATATACTGGAGATTCAAAAACGACTGCAACGTAGTAACGCCGGCTTTCGCACCCAAAGCGGAACTATGCTAAAAATCCCACAACAGATGAGATAAAACATATACCGCCGCAACGCATAGACGATATAAATAGATTGATGGCAAATTTAGAAAAGTACATAAACGACGACCTAGACGATCTTGATGCGTTAATTAGACTAGAAATCATACACTATCACTTTGAAACCATACATCCGTTTTACGACGGAAACGGCAGAACCGGACGCATCATAAACGTCTTATATCTAACGCACAAAAAGCTTCTTGATTTGCCGATTTTATATCTAATCGCCTATATCATAAAAAACAAATCCAAATACTACGAACTTTTAGAAAACGTAAGTAAAAGCGGCGAGTGGAGCAAATGGGTAGAGTATATGCTAAACGGCATAGAGCGTACCGCAGAGGCGTCGGTAATGCTCATAAAGGAAATAGACGATACTATAAGAGAATTTAGCGAGCTCTTACAGGAAAAAGAGCGAAATGTATATAGCAAGGATTTTGTAGAGTTACTTTTTTCATACCCGTATACAAAAATAGAATCGGTGGATAAAAGACTAAATATCTCCAGGCAAACCGCTTCTAAATATCTTAAAATTTGCGAAAAATTAGGAGCGTTTAAATGCGTAAGGCTTGGTCGTATAAATTACTTCGTAAATTTAAAGTTGTTTGAAATATTACAACGCGGAGTAGTACTATAGCATACGATTCTTCTATAATATGTCAAAAAAATACGAAATTTTTAACATATCGGCGGCATTATGTTAAAAGTGTTAAAAATTTTTAACATACACTATCCTCTATCTATATTCTTGTAAGTAGAGCCTTACTATTTTTTTAAAATTTTGACTGTTTGTAACACTACTTGGTTCATCTTATAGCCTTAATTAAATCTTATCTATATGCACGACTTGCACGATGAATTTAAAATAAAATACCCTTTTGCGTGAAAATCCTAAAATTTGACTCAACCCGTCACAAGTCTTAAAGGAGAAAACGTGCAAAACAGTAAACTAAAATTTGACTATAGGGGCGATTTCGGCGAAGGGTTAGCCAGAGTGGAAATAGATCGCAAATTGGGTTTTATAAACAAGCAAGGAGAACTTGTAATACCATGCGAATACCACGAGGTAGGAGATTTTTCCGAAGGCTTTGCCAAGGTTAAAGTAAATACACATGACGACCCTTATGATTTTTGGGAAAAGTATGATTTTTGGCGGTTTATCGACGTTTGGAAAGTCTTATCGGACAAAAATGAATCAATAGTCAATTAATAAATACACTATTTGCAGGAGTGATGAATTAAACAATGCGCATATCAAAAAAGCGTGATTTAAAGGGATTTCGAAGCTATTTTTGAAGTTTTTGAAGCAAATTGGAGTTTGGATTTCAAAATGCGAAAAAATGCCTAGATTTTTGCATTTTAAGTTCCCATTTTTTACCTTACGTCCTTACCTATACAAAAAACGCTCTTAACGCTATTTGCTCCACATTTTTATCCATTCTTACTTTTTATCTTTTGCACAAGATTTATCAAAAAACATTGCAATGCCGATACTATAAACGAGCAAAATCTAAGAATATTTTTATCTTGTTCAGTATATACTTAGAAAAATATATACGAGAGGTTGTAATAATGCAGGCTAGATTAAAAGTATTTAAAAGCGGCAACTCTTTGGCACTAAGGCTTCCAAAAAGCTTAAATTTAGACAACGTAAAAGAATTTATATTAAAGAGCTTTGATAATAACGAAGTGATTTTGACTCCGGTTAAAGATGATGAATGGAGCGGACTATTTAAGACTTTGAACGAGCTAAAAGATGCCGGAGTTAAATTTGAAAGAGTCGAGCAAAGCTTGCCGCAAGAGCGAAATTTCGGATTTAAATAATGTTCTTGCTCGATACCAATATTTGTAGTTACTTGATTTCTAGCACCGAGCCTTACAGTCAAAATATACTAAGCCGTTTAACTAAATACGGTAAAAAAGATATTTTTATCTCTAGCATAACGTTAGCCGAAATGTTTTACGGTATAGAAAATTCTGCTCAAAAAGAGCTAAATTTAAGACTCGTGAGCGATTTTATCTCAAATTTCGGCGTCTTGGATTTTACGAGTAAATGTGCGGCAAGCTACGGCAGAATAAGGCTTGAGATGAAAAATAAAAACAGAAGGATAGGCGATATGGATATGCTGATTGCCACCGTAGCGCTTAGCAATAGTCTTGTTTTGGTTACGAATAACGAAAAAGATTTTAAAGATATAAGTGGGCTTAGGATGGAAAATTGGAGCATTTGATATAATATACGGTAAATGCAAAGCCTTTTATTGGTTATATCAGAGGTTAGCTTAAAGCCGGAATGTACAACCAAAACAAAGATGACTAAGCCCATGAAAACCAGTTGTGTCGCTCTTGATGGACTACTAAACCAGGACAACGATTCGCTAACGCTAAGTATGCTTGAAAGCTCGACGGCACTAGGCAAAAACTAAATATTTCGATAACCTGACGGTTGCCGATCAATATATTTAAATGAAAATCGTCTAAAATTTTGGACGAAATTTTATATAAAATATCGCAGAGGAAAGGAATTAATGGTGCTAGACTTGTTACATAGACTTGTTACATCTTTTTACCCAGAAAGAGTCAAAATTTATACTCTTAAAAATGCCATAGAAATCCCATTTCTAGGTACTTGCAGGAATCAAAAAAGTTTTTACATTCTGGGTGTCCCTATCTCCCGGCCACTACCACTCTTAAAATATATCTTTATCCCCTCGCATTTCGGTACTCTTAATTTGCTACACCAAACTTTGCTCTGCGCTACATCGCATGGTTTCTAAACCTGTTTTATAGCACTTGCAAATAGGATTTTAGCGGTAGCATTATATTAAGCTACGTTACATATAAATATATATTTGCTCAGTATAGCGTCTTTAGGTAATATACTAAAAATTAATCGCTTTCAAGCGACTTTGGCTCGTCGTAGTAAAAGCCTTGGGATGAGTGTATGCCTAGGCTATCTACTATCTCGGCTATCTCTTTAGACGCGACGAATTCGGCTATCGTACCCAGATTCGTCTTTGTAGTAAATTCGACTATAAGCTTAACCATATCGAATAGCTCGGGGTTTTTATCTATATTTTTTATGAGCGAACCGTCTATTTTTATAGTATCGGCTTTTAGCTTCACCAAATATTCAAAGTTAGAGTATCCGCTACCGAAATCGTCTATAGCGATGCTTACGCCTATCTCGCGCATTTGACCGATAAACGCCATAATCTCATCGAAATTCTCGATACTTTCGTCCTCTACTATCTCTAGAGTTAGTCTATGAGCTATACTCTTGTACCTCATTAAATTTTCTTTTAAAAAGCCCATTATTTCAGGAGACAAAATGTCTTCTATCGCGAAATTTAAGCTAAATTTATCGTTATTCTTAGAAAAATACTTAAACGTCTTTTCTATCATTATCTTGGTTAGCTTAGGATATAGCTTGGCGCTTTTTGATATTTCTAGGAATACGAACGGCGAGATTATCCTACCTTCTTCGTCTATCATGCGCATTAGGCATTCATATTTAGCTATTTTCTTTGTCTTATTGTCTATTATGCCTTGCTTGAAGACCACTATTCTATCTTCGTCGATAGCTTTTTTTAGGCTTTGGGTTATATAGACGTTTTTCATTAGCAACTCTTTTTTGTCGCTAAATATTACGACCTTATTTTCTGAAATTTTTGCGTAGTCCTTAGCCATTTCTGAAGTAATAAAATAATCCGGCTCATTTGATATACCGAAAGCTAAGTCTATTTCGAATTTATCGTCTTTTATATAGATAGGGTTTTGTTTGAAGTACTCGACCAATTCGAAACAAAAATCCGACATCTTTTGCGCGCTCCACTCGTTCGTATCGCCGAATATCGCAAAATTATCGCTATTTAGTCTATAAAGTCCTAGATTTTTATTGGTTAATAGTTTACTTAAGGTATTTGCCATTATCGTTAGTAGTTTATCGCCGATGATAAAGCCGTAATATTCGTTAACGTGTTTAAATTTGGATATATCGAAAGAAGCCAAAATCGTATTATCGGAATTTTTATTTATATTCTCTACTAAAGCCGCTCTGCTAGGTAGTTTCGTTAACGGATCTTGCATATTGGCTTGGACTTTTTTACTTTGTTCGATAAGAGCTGTTACGTCGCTACCGATACCCACGTATTCGTATACCTCGCCGTCGGTATCTAGTATCGGTATGATCGTAGTTTGTATGTAATACTCTTTACCTTGCTTGCTTAGGTTTTTAAACATGCCTTGCCAAATTTCTTTTCTGCGTATAGTATCCCAGGCCTCTTTATAAATTTGCGAGCTAGATTCCGGATGCTTTACGATTTTGTGCGTATTGCCTATAATCTCGTCTCTGTCGTATCCCGAAATTTTGCAAAATGCGTCGTTTGCGTATATTATAATACCGTTTTTATTCGTTTTAGTTAATACGCTTGAGATATCTACGGCGTTTTTGTATTGATTTAGGAAGCTTAAATTCTCTTCTTTCTCTTCTTCTTGCTCATTTTTATCGACGATAGCTTTATTCATATTTTCGGCTAGGATTTTAAATTCATTAAATTTAAGCGTATTGATCGGAATGATCTCGTTTTCTTTTTGGGCTTTTGAAAAAGACTTGATAATTTTGCCGAAATTACTTTCAAAATTTATTCTAACGAAATTATTTATTATAAAAATTACGACTAGAATTATAATTAAATAAACGACGTAGGCTATAATTTTATTAGTAAATTCCTGATATATAACGTTTTGATGCGATTTTACCTTTGATATCAAGCCGTCGGTAAAAATACCGACGCTCAAAATCCAGTTAAACCCTTTCATATCGCTTACGTAAGCTATAACGTCGCAGCCTTTTGATGCATCGTCGCATAGATACTCGGCGTTTAAAAAATCCCCCTGTCCATTACCGGCCGAAGCGATTATTTTGTCGATCTCGGCGCTAACGAAATTCTTATAAAAAGCCGTCCTATCTTTGTCTTGATTATTGGAAAAATTCGAGAACAAAATTTCTTTTTTATCTTTATCTAGGATGAAAATATACTCTTTTTTGTCGCTTTTTATATTTTTTATCGTACTTGCAATATTTGCCGCAAAGTTGCTTTTTATAGATTTCATGGGATACGAATACAAAATTACGACGTCGGGATTTTGTATTTTTTTGGCGTGAACTAAAACCTCTTCGCCGTTTTCTAGGATATATTTTTTGCCGCTGTGAGCTACCGCGTCATCGATTATCTTTTGGATATCTTTCGGATTAAATTTAAACGGTTCTAAGATCGCCGCGCCGTCGGTTTTGTAGACGGAGTGCTTGCCGACTCTATTTTTTAACTCTATTTTGCGTTTAATTTCGTCCAAAATTCTATCTTCCGGCGCTACGCCTTTTAGTTCTTTATAAGTATCGACCGCGACGTTTGCCGAACCGTCTACTTGTTGTTTGGCCGATTCGGCTAAAAATCGCTGTAAATTTTCATAGTCGTTAGTTAGAATTTCGCTTAGCAGATGGGTTGAACTTTTGAGATTTTTCTTTTCTTGATCGGTAAATTGCAAAAGTTCGGCCTGCGAGACTTTATTTAGCATTTTGTAATCGCTAAAAATACTAAAAATAGATATGCAAAGTACGGTTAAAAAAGATACTATAATTAGGCCGTAAAATAATATATTCGTGAGCGAATAGCTCTTATTTTTAAAAATTTTTAGCAAAATCGTCCCTTTCGTTTAAGACAATCGCTTATAATACCATAATTTACTGTAAAAACGGCATAATTTTTATTTTTATTTAGTTAAAAACGTATTTCGTCGCGATTTTAATACAAAGCTTTTTCTTTGCAGCGGCGAGCCTCCCAGTCGCGCGATCGCGTCTACGTGCGCTTTCGTACCGTAGCCTTTGTGCGCGGCAAAGCCGTATCCTTCGTAAATTCCGTCCCATGCCTGCATCAGCGCGTCGCGGCTTACCTTGGCTAGGATACTGGCCGCGCTAACCTGCGCGACTTTGCCGTCGGCTCCGATCATGGTTTTTATGTCCGTGCCGTAGTTTGCGTTGCCGTCGTAGAGTAGCTCGCAGTCCGCAAAATGCGACTTAAATAGCAGCAGCGCGCGCCTAAGGCACTCGCTAAGCCCCAGCTCGTCGATTTGCTCGTTTGAAAAATACGCAATGAGAAATTCCGAGTTTTTGATGATCTCGCGAAACAGCTCCTCTCGCCGCTTTGCCGTCAGTTTTTTTGAGTCGTTTAGGCCCGCTATTTCGCGCTTTAGCACGCATGCAGCTACCGCCATGGGGCCTGCTAACGCGCCGCGACCGACCTCGTCGATGCCGCAGATTTCCACTATATTATCCTTTTAAACATCTATACCTAGCGCCCAGCGCGAAAACGGCGCGACCTCGCACTTTATACCCTCTATGCTCGTCTCGCCCGAGTTTGCCACGCTGATTGCCTGTAGCCTA
>CAUQJW010000042.1:0-12494 GCA_963518485.1 uncultured Campylobacter sp. | reverse complement strand
TGTCTAAAGCGTTTGAATACGGAAAGTCGTATCGACCGATATTGTCTTTAAATAAAAAATCTCCGCTAAAAATAACGTCGTCTATACGTACCATGGAGCATCCGGGCGTATGTCCCGGAAAATGCATAAAACTTACGCTAAAGTCGCCTATTTTTAAATTTGCGTCGCCGAATTTTTCTTCTCCTATACAGACGGCATCGTCAAAAGTTTCGTAGCCCATACCGAAAACGTCGTTTTCTAGCATAAATTTATCGCCTTTATGTATATAAACGTCTATATCGAAATATTTTTTCAAGCGCGAGTCGTCGAATATATGGTCAAAATGCCCGTGAGTATTTATTACGGCTAGAGGATTTGGAGCCCTGGATAATACGAAATCAAAAGCTCCTTCGCCGGGATCTACGATGATCTCGCTTCCGTTTTTACTAATTACGTAGCAGTTCGTTCGATACGCCCCGCATGCTTGTTTAAATATTTGCATCGATAGTACCTTGATAAAAATAAATTTAAAAAGTAATTTTAATTTTATTAAACTTAAAGATATTTTAAAAATAAAAGATATATAATAAATAAAAATTAATTTTTGGCGGTTAAAGTATGGATTACGCCGATGTTTTCTCAAAGATAGAGGATTTTTTGATTAGCTACGTCCGCGAAAGCGGCGCAAAAGGCTTTGTCGTCGGAGTTAGCGGCGGCGTTGATTCGGCCGTAGTAGCGGCTCTTTGTAAAAAGACGGATTTGCCGATTTATGCTTTAATAATGCCGACGACGGGTTCTAATCCGAGAAATATAGACGATGCTTTGCGTTTTTGCTCGGATTTTAAAATCGATTACGAAATTATAAATATCCAACCGGTTTTGGACGGTTTTAAAAGTGCGGTTTCGGACATATCTGGACTCAGAGAAGCGAATTTAACGGCTAGGATTAGGATGAGTTTGCTTTACGACCGTTCGGCGAAGTTAAATTCTTTAGTCGTCGGTACGAGCAATAAAAGCGAGAGAATGCTCGGGTACGGGACGATTTACGGAGATACGGCTTGCGCGCTAAATCCTATCGGAGATCTTTTTAAGACGGAAATTTTTGCGTTAGCTAATTTTTTAGGCATTAGCGAAAATATAGTTCATAAAGCTCCTTCGGCCGATTTTTGGGAAGGGCAAAGCGACGAGGCCGATTTGGGATATAGCTACGAGAAGATAGATGTCGCGTTAAGGGCTATCGAGCGCGGCGAGAGTTTGGACGGATTTGATGCGGAGCTAGTTAAAACCGTGCAAAAACGTATAAAAAATAATGCTTTTAAATTAAATTTACCGCCTATCGCAAGGCTAAATAAGGAGACGTTGTGACCGAGGATATCGCATTTTATAAACCGTCTATCGACGAAAACGAGATCGAGCTCATAAAAGAAGCCCTAAAAGATAACGGTTCGGTTATGATAGAAAGGTTTGAGGCCGAACTTAAAGATTATTTCGGCGTAAAGCACGCCGTTACGACGAACAACGGCTCCGCCGCTCATCATTTGGCGCTTTGTTCGGTAGATTTAAAACGCGGCGATAAGATAATTTGTTCGGTAAATTCTACTCCTAGCGTGGCGCAGGCGATTAGACACTTTGACGCCGAGCCGATATTCGTCGACGTTAACGAAGACGACTTTAATATGAACGCCGACTCTTTAAGGGAAATTCTAAAAATACATAATCATAAAAAATTAAAAGGAATTTTCGTAAATCACGTTGCGGGGCAAGCTACGGATATGGATGAAATTTACGCCGTAGCCAAGGAATACGGCTTGAAGGTATTCGACGATGCTGGCAAAGCAATAGGCTTAACGTATAACGGTCGAAAAATAGGCTCTATTAAAGACTCGTCTATTGCTTGTTTTAGTATCCATTCTCAGCTTAATAACCCCGTCGCTACGGCTGGATTTATGATGACTGACGACGATGAAATAGCCGCTAGAGCGAAGTTGCTGCGAAACTATGCGATAGTGGGCGAAGGTATAGATAAAGACGGAAATTTGGGCTATATTTATGACGTCGTAGATATCGGCGTGAAGTACGATTTAACCGGGCTTTGCGCGGCTTACTCCATGGGCCAGTTTCATAAAAATGAGGAATTAATAAGACGTCGCCGAGAAATCGCCGCTATATACGATAAAGAGCTCTCCGATTGCCCGCACGTAAAAACCCCGATAAAAAAACGAGATCACGTATATTCGCAGTATATAATAAGGGTAGATAAAAATCGCGATAGTTTTGCGAAAGAGCTGCTAGAGCGAGGTATACATACCGCGCTTCATTATATTCCGATGCATCTTTTAAGCTATTATAAAAATAAGTACTCCTTAAAAGTAAATGCCTTTCCTAATGCTTTAAAATCGTATCAACAAGTGCTTTCGCTTCCGATTTATAGCGCGTTAGACGACGAGAATGCGTATAGAATATGCGAAACGATAAAAGAGATAGCAAGAAACCGTGTATAGACGGATATTTGCTGTAGGTGAGAGATATTTTTATCGTCCGAATTTAGCTTTAAAATTTTTAGCTTTTTTTCTTTTGCCCTTTAGCGCGCTTTACTGCGTCGGCGTGATTTTAAAGGCTAAATTTAGCCGAGCCAAGGATTTTGGCTTGCCGATTATCAGCATCGGAAATTTAACTCTAGGCGGCAGCGGGAAGACGCCGCTTGGTATTGCTATCTTAAACGAATTTGAGGGCGGCGTCGTCATTTTGCGAGGCTACGGCAGAGCTTCAAGCGGACTCGTCAAGGTCGCGATCTCGGGCGAAATTTTGGTGGACGTCACGGCTAGCGGCGACGAAGCCATGGAGTACGCAAAAAGCGTAAAAAACGCAAACGTCATCGTGAGCGAAAACCGCGACATCGCCATAAACGAGGCCAAAAAAATAGGCGCAAAGTACGTACTGCTCGATGACGGCTTCGGCAAATTTCACATCAAAAAATTTAACGTCCTGATCCGCCCATCCGCAAAGCCGTATTTTGATTTCGTCCTACCTAGCGGCGCGTATCGCTACCCGAGTAAATTTTACGCCAAAGCCGACTACGTCGTAAAAGAGGGCGAGGATTTTACTCGCGACAGCGAAATTATAAATCAAACCCCAAAGATGGTTTTAGTAACGGCTATCGCAAATCCGCAGCGCCTGGAGCCTTATTTTGGGCTTTGCATAGGGTGCGAAATTTACCCCGATCACTACGCATTTTTGCGCGATGAGCTAGCGGAGATCCTAGAGCGCTACGGCGCGACTTCGCTTTTGGTCACGCGAAAAGACGCCGTAAAGATGGAGGAGTTTGGCATGCCGCTCTCCGTCATCGCGCTAAAAACGACGTTGGCGGATAAATTTAAACGAATTATCAAAGAGAAAATTCTATAATCTGCTAAAAATTTAGGGACGCTTTAATGAAATTCACACTAACTTCTTGCGCCGATAAGGCCGCAGCCAAAGCTCTAGCCAAAAAGCTCGTAAAAGCTAAATTTGCCGCTTGCGTCAGCGTTTTTAAGACAAATAGCGTTTATTTTTGGGACGGCGAGGTAAAGGGCGAAAAGGAGCGGGTTTTGCTCGTAAAAACCGCGGTCAAATTTAAAAAAGTCGCTAAATTTATCGCGAAACATCACGACTACGATCTGCCCGAGATTGTGGCTTTTAAGGCGGATAAAGCTAGCAAAAAATACAAAAAATGGATAAAAAAGGAAAGTAAATGAAGCTATTTCAAACTAGAGCGAATGCGGGCGAAAGCCTAAAAAGCGTGGAATTTAGCCAGGCGCTACTAAGCCCCAGCTCCGCTCACGGCGGGCTATACGCACCGACGCAGCTACCGCAGCTGGACGCAAATTTCTTTGCGGAGGCGGTAAATTTAACCTACGCGCAAATCGCGCTAAAAATTATAGAGAAATTTGGATTTGACGCGGATGCGGCGATGTTTGAGAGAGCGGTAAAGCGGTATGAGAGATTTGACGATCCGCAAAATCCCGTGCAAGTGCGAAAAATCGGCGAAAATCTTTACATAAACGAGCTTTATCACGGGCCTACGCGTGCGTTTAAAGATATGGCGCTACAGCCTTTTGGCGCGCTGCTTAGCGAGCTGGCCGCAAAAAGAGGCGAAAAATACCTCATAATGTGCGCGACTAGCGGCGACACGGGACCTGCGACGCTAGAGACCTTCGCGGACGCGCCGGGCGTCAAAGTCGTCTGCCTCTACCCAAAAGACGGCACGAGCGAGGTGCAGCGCCTACAAATGATAAACGCTGACGCCGCAAACCTCAAAGTAATCGGCATCGAGGGCAACTTCGACGATGCGCAGCGCGCGCTAAAAAGCCTGCTGGCTAGCGAGAAATTTAAAGAGCGTCTAAGCGCTGCCGGGCTCTCGCTCTCGGCGGCAAATTCGGTAAATTTCGGCCGAATTTTGTTTCAGATCATCTATCATGTTTACGCCTATGTTTATCTGCTAAAAACGGGCGAGCTAAAGGGCGAGTTTGACATCGTCGTGCCTAGCGGCAACTTCGGCAACGCCCTAGGCGCATACTACGCCAAAAAAATGGGCGCGAAAATCGGCAAAATCAAAATCGTCTCAAACGCAAACAACATCCTGACCGAGTTTTTTACGCAGGGGCGATACGATCTGCGCGGCAAAAGTCTGGTTAAGACGATCAGTCCTGCGATGGATATCCTCGTTTCTTCAAACGTCGAGAGGCTGCTTTTTGATAAATTTGGCGCCGTGAGAACCAAAGAGCTGATGGATAGTCTCGCGAGCGATGGTTTTTACGAGCTTTCAAACAGCGAGCTTGGCGCGCTAAAAGAGGACTTCGACGCTGATTTTTGCAGCGACGAGGAGTGCGAGAAATATATAAAAGAGTGGGCGGCAAAAGGCGTCGCAGTCGATCCGCATACGGCTACTTGCTTTAAAGCGGCGGCAAATTTAACGCGCCCGGCCGTGATAACGTCGACCGCGCACTGGGTCAAATTTGCTCCGAGTATGTTTAAAGCGCTAAAAAACGAAACTCTAAAAGATGAAAAAAGCGGGCTTGAGGCTTTGGCGGCGGAGTTTAACGACGAAGTGCCAGACGCGATAAGATCGCTATTTACAAAAGCTGCCGTGCATAACGAAATCGCCGCAAAAAGCGATATAGAAGCTAAAATTTTAGCTTGGATAAAGCGATGATCATTATCCCTGCAAGGCTCGCTTCGACGCGAATGCCTAATAAAATTTTACGCGAAATAAACGGCGTGCCGATGTTTGTCGCTACGGCGCGCAGGGTGAGCGCGGCTGACGAGGTCGTGATTGCCGCAGACGACGAGGGCGTGGTGCAGATCGCGCAAAAATTCGGCTTTAAAGCCGTGATGACGAGCCAGGCGCATCAAAGCGGAACCGACCGCATCAACGAAGCGGCGGCGATACTTGGCCTCAAAGATAGCGAAATCATCATAAACGTGCAGGCTGATGAGCCATTTATCGAGCCTGAAAATATCGTCAAATTTAGAGAATTTTGCGAGAAAAACGTGGAGAGAGCGTTTATGTTTTCGTGCTTTAAATTTGTCGGCAGAGAGCTAGCGGACGATAAAAACCTGGTCAAGGTCGTGACTGACGACGCGGGCTACGCGCTATATTTTTCGCGCTCGCGTATCCCGTTTGACCGCGCTGCGTTTGACGCGTACAAGGCGCATCTGGGCATCTACGGCTATAGCGCGGCAAATTTAAAAAGATTTTGCTCTTTTGCGCCGTCGACTCTCGAAAATACCGAAAAGCTCGAGCAACTGCGCGCTCTATCAAACGGCGAAAAAATCCTCATGCTCGAAGTGCAAAGCGACAGCGTCGGCATAGACTGCGAGGAGGATCTGCTAAGGGCGCGGACAAAATTCTGCATATAACAAATTGTATAATAGGGCTATCAAAAGTATCGTATTTTAGGGATTTTAAGTATACTGGTTGGTTACCCTGAAAGGATTCGAACCTCTGTTAGCTGATCCAGAGTCAGCAGTTCTACCGCTAAACTACAGGGTAACGATAGGCGAAATTATATCGAGTCAATATTAAATGGTCTTTAAGTCACAATATTCAGAGGCCGAATTTCTTAAGATGCTCTAAAAATTTTACAGGCGGGTAAAATCCTATAAGCCTAGCGTTTTTTAGCTCTTTTTGCAAATCGCCGTCGGCGCGGAAAAATAAGATCGCAGGCGGTCCGATGAGTCCGAATTTTTTCATTATCCGCGCATCGTCGCTACTATTTTTCGTTACGTCCACTCGTAAAAGAGTGAAATTTTCTAGCTTTTTCAGTACGGCTTCATCTTTAAAAGTGATCTCGTCAAGTTCGTTACAGCTAGCGCACCAAGTCGCGTAAAAATCGATCAATACGGGCTTAGACGAGTTTTTTATCGTATTTTCTAACTCGGCCAAATTTGAAACTTCGATAAAATTAAGCTCGCTTTTTTTTACCGCGTTTTTGGATACTTTGAATCCTTCTAGCGGTTTTAAAATAGACTTAGCTCCCGAAAACGATCCTACGATTAATAAAACTGAATAGATAAAAGTTATCAAAAAAACGGATTTAGAAATTCTTTTAAACGCGGTTGAATGCTCGTTCGTAGTATCGAATGCGCCGAAAAATACGCAGGCAAATATACCGACGATACCGTATAGCAGCATAGAAATTTGTTCGCCTAAAACCTTTCCGCTCAGCCAAACGGCCGTAAAGATCATAACGAAACCGAAAAATTTTTTGATATTTTCCATCCAGACGCCCGGGCGCGGTAAAATTTTGCCGGAACTGGCTCCGATGATCAAAAGCGGCAATCCCGCTCCTAGTCCCATAGCAAAAAGCGTCGCGCCGCCTAAGATAACGTTGCCGCTATTTGCGATATATAAAAGCGCGCCGGCAAGCGGAGCGGCTACGCACGGGCCGGTGATTAGCGCGCTTAAAAAACCCATTATAAATATGCCGATTAGTCCGCTTTTACTCTGTGATTTTCGACTAATAAAATTTTGCGCTTTGACGGGAAGCTGCAACTCATAAAGTCCGAACATCGAAAGCGCAAGCGCGACGAAAACGGCGGAAAAGCTTAGTAAAACGGTCGGAGTTTGTAGCGCGGTTTGTAGACTGCTACCGAAAACGCCTGCCAAAATCCCGGCGATAGCATATGCCGTAGACATGCCCGTCACATATACGAAAGATAGAAAAAAGCCTTTTTTAACGCTTATTTTTTCACTGGATTTGGCTACTATTATGGATGATAAAATCGGTAT
The DNA here is from genome assembly GCA_963518485.1 of uncultured Campylobacter sp. GTDB lineage: Bacteria > Campylobacterota > Campylobacteria > Campylobacterales > Campylobacteraceae > Campylobacter_A. The sequence goes on along the minus strand of CAUQJW010000042.1, from coordinate 5,245 downwards.
CATCGGAAATACGCAAGGAGTTAGCGATAGTAAAACGCCGTAGCCCAGAAATGTCGCAACCGAGATCCAAAAACCGTTTTCGGCTAAATTTAAAGCGATACCGTCTTGCTCGGAGATAGGCTGCGGCTCTAAGTTTTGGCCGTCTTTGGGGATTTGCGTTACGACGTATGTATCGATGCTTTTTTTGACGATATAGTCTTGACTTTGCGGCTGGTAGCAGATGCCGTCTTTTGCGCAGCCTTGATATTGTAAATTTATTCTAAAGTCGCCCTTGCCGTTAATTTCGGTTAGTAGTTTAATCGGAATGAAAATACTAAACGCTTGGGTAAATACTTCGCGTTCGCCGTCGCTTGAAAAGCCGGGCATATTTATAAATTCGATTAAGGATTTACCGCCGCTAGTTACGTTTACGGCGTCTTTATAAACGTGTATATTTTGCGCAAGATTGAAATTAAACTCTACGTTGTGTTCGTCTACTTTTGCGCTAAGCCCGAATGCATCGGCCACGGAAAGCGGTTCGGTTACGGCAAAGCAAAAAGCGGTCATTAAAGACAAAAAAATTTTTATCATCTACTTCCTTCAAATTTTAAGTAATTTTACTAAAAAAGTATAAAAAGAAAATTATGCTATATCGTTTCCGGCGAAGTTATTTTGCATCTTCGGTTAGAGATATAAACATATTTTTTATACTCTTTAAATTAAAATTTACCGCAGTTTAAAAGTAATGTCTGTAAAATTTAAAAATAATAAAAAGGCGTAAAATGGCAAAAATAGACTATGAAAAAGAGCTAAGAAAGCTACAAATCGAGCTTTTGAAATTTCAAAATTACGTGAAAGATAAAGGGCTTAGAGTTTTAATCATAATGGAAGGCAGAGATGCGGCGGGCAAGGGCGGATCGATAAAAAGGCTAGCCGAGCATCTAAATCCGCGCGGATGCCGCATAGTAGCGCTTGAAAAGCCGAGCGACGTCGAGCGCTCCCAGTGGTATTTTCAGCGTTACGTCGCGCACTTGCCGAGCGCCGGAGAGATCGTGATATTCGATCGCTCGTGGTATAACCGCGCGGGCGTCGAGCCCGTGATGGGATTTTGTACGCAAGAAGAGCATAAGGAATTTCTGCGCGAAGTACCGAAATTCGAAGAAATGATTAAAAACTCGGGGATAATTTTCTTTAAATTTTATCTTTCCGTTTCAAAAGAAGAACAAAAAAGACGTTTTAAAGAGCGCCTAACCGATCCTCTAAAACAGTTTAAAATATCCCCCGTCGACCAAAAATCCCAAGAGCTATGGGATCAATATACTATCGCCAAATACTCGATGCTCCTAGCTTCGCATACTCCGCAGTGTCCGTGGACGATAGTGCAATCCGATAGCAAGAAGCACGCTAGAATAAATATTTTCAGACATATTTTAGCTAACGTAAAATATCCTAATAAAATAGCCGATAAAAATTTTATTTGCGATAAAGAGTCGGTTCGAGGCGGAGAAGAGGAAATAAAGAGGATGGAAGCTAGTCTAAAAAATGAAAAAATATCGAAAATGAACGGCTAAGGCGTCGATAAAACCGAGGGGTTAATTAGCCCTCGATGTAGTTTTTGAGTTTTCTGCCGACCTTCGGATGTTTTAGTTTTTTTATAGCGGAACTTTCGATTTGTCGGACGCGTTCTCTCGTTACGTTTAGTTCTTTGCCGATTTCTTCTAGCGTGCGATCGCTCTCGTCGTCTAACAAACCGAATCTCATCCTAATAACGGCTTTTTCTCTATCGTTTAACTGATCTAGCACGTCGTCTATTTGTTCTTTTAAATCGTTTTTTAGGATATGATCCATTGGGCTTAGCGAGCCTCTATCTTCGACGAAATCTCCGAACTTGCCGTCATCTTCGTTACCGATAGGCGCTTCTAGGCTTATAGGCTCTTTAGTAATTTTAATAACCTGTTTTACTTTATCTACGCTTAGTCAGACCTCTTTTGCGATAATGCTTACGTCAGGTTCTTTGCCTTCTTCTTGTAGATATTTTCTATTAATTTTATTGATACGGTTTATCGTTTCTATCATGTGGATCGGAATTCTAATAGTACGCGCTTGATCGGCAATGGCGCGACTGATAGCTTGTCTTATCCACCACGTAGCATAGGTTGAAAATTTATAGCCTTTTTTATACTCAAATTTATCAACCGCTTTCATTAGGCCGATGTTGCCCTCTTGAATGAGATCTAAAAACGGTAAGCCGCGGTTAGTATAACGTTTGGCGATGCTAACGACTAGGCGCAAATTCGACTTTGCCATCCTTGCTTTTGCTTCATCGGAGATCTTTTTACCGCGCTTGATTTGCTCTAAAATTTCTTTTAAGAGTATAGGATCTAGATCAAATCCGCTTTTGCTGGCTTCTTTGGTGGCGAATAGTTTTTTAATCTCGACGTAGGTTGAAACCATCGTAGCTTCGGGAACACGCGCGATGATGTCTTCCTTGTTAAGCTTAATTATATCTTTTAAAATCGATTTATGATTTTTCTTTAGTTCATCGCTAAACATCGGTAGCTTATATTCGAGCCTCTTTAGTTCTTTATCGAAGTCGTCGTCGCTTTTTAACGCCGTTTCCATCGATTTTACGATCTCGCTTATGAGCTTGCTGGTAGGTCCTAGATCCATCAGCTTGTCTTTTAAAATTTTCTTTTTAAACGCCAAAGTAAGTTTTGCCAGTAGCTCGTCGTCTATCTTGACGTCGTTTTGTTTATTTACGCTTTTTAGCCACTCTTTTTTAGCTTTTTCGAGCGCTTTAAAGCTTTCTATTACCTTTTCCGTGCGTTTATCTTCTTTTTTGGATTGCTTTTTAGGCTTTTCGCTTTCGTCTTCGCTATATTCGCTTTCGTCTTCGCTATATTCGTCCTCGCTTTCGTCATCTTCGCTTTCGTCTTCGTCGTCGAAACTTCTAAAAAGTTCTTTTACGCGGCGTTCGCGGTTGATTAGCGGTTCTTTGTAATCTAATATAAAATCTATTAGATAAGGCACAGAACAAAACGCGTCTATGATGATGTCTTCGCCTAGTTCGATTCGTTTGCTAATCTCGACTTCTTCTTCTTTAGTTAGCAGAGCGATTTGACCCATTTCGCGCAGATACATTCGTACCGGACTATCCGAGCGCGACCACTCTAATAGGTCGTTTTCGTTCGCTAGGTCGAATTCTTCCTCTAGGCTCTCGTCTTGTAGTTTTTCTTTTTCCTCGCGTCGTTTTTTTGCGTCTTCTAAATTTTTTAGTTTGGCTATTTCGGCGGCGGTTATGAGCTTGACTTTGTGGGTTTTGGCTAATACTTCAAGCTTTTTAGCTATCGTGCCGGTCGGGTTTTTATCAAAAAATTTAATGAGCTTTTCGTATGTTACGTAGCCTTTGGAATTTTCCTTAAAAAGTTCCTCGATAAGCGCTAGCGTTTCTTTTTTTGCGGTACTCACGGCTATCCTTTATTGAATGAAAAGGAGCGTATTATACCCATATTTTTTTAAGCTTTAATAAAATATCGATTTTATCGGACTCGGCTTAAAATTTAAAAAATACGAAAAATTCAAAAAATAAAAGCGGAACGAAAATTGCTAGAATAAATCAAAAAAGCTACAAGGTCAAATATGCAAAACGGATACTATCAGGCCGTAGGCGGTGGTAACGCAGTTTAATCGCTTAGACGTCATTACGAATAATCTTGCGAATTTAAACACGATCGGATTTAAAAGAGACGACGTGGTTATCGGAGATTTTGAGAGAATTTATCAGCAGCATAAGGATATTTTACCAATAAATAACCATACTAAACAGGCGGCTAAATTTTTGAATCGTACGATAGACCGCGTTCCGCAGGTTTCTTATCAGTACGTAGATTTCTCGCACGGAGGACTGAAATACTCCGGAAACGATCTTGATTTCGCAATAAAAAGGGAAGATTTATTTTTCTTAGTCGAAGTAAAGCCGGGCGACGTGAGGCTTACCAAAAACGGTTCGTTTAATCTCGACGAGGAGGGATTTTTAGTAACCAAAGAGGGCTATAAAGTACTCGCGTTTAATTATTTTACCGGTAAGCAAGGCGGTATCAAAGTACCGCAAGGCGAGAGGCTAACGGCGGATAAAAGCGGAAATTTATACTCTAACGAACAGCCTTTGACTAGACTATTTTTAGCCCAACCTAAGGAGATAAGAAATTTAACCAAAGAGGGCGACAACCTCTATGTTTTGCCGGATTTAAAAGAGCTTAACGATTTAGGCGACGGAACGGACTCGGTAGCTCAATACTATACGCAGATATCAAACGTAAACGCCGTAACCGAAATGGTAGGATTAATAGAAACAAATAGGCTGGTGGAAATGTATCAAAAGGTAATGACTAGCCATATGGACGACCTAAACCAAGACGCCATAAATAAGTTAGGAAACGTAAAAGCCTAAGTTAGACGCTAAAACGGAACGAAATTTGCTAGTTCAAAAATAAACCTCTGAGAAAGGAAAAATTTTCGCATGATGAGATCGATTTACTCTGCGGCTACCGGTATGATAGCTCAGCAGACCCAAATAGACGTAACTTCGCATAATATAGCCAACGTAAATACGTTAGGATACAAAAAAAATAGAGCGGAATTCGCGGATTTAATGTATCAAGCTATGGAATACGCCGGAACGCCTACAAGCTCGACTACGCAAAGCCCTACCGGCATAGAAGTAGGTCTAGGCGTTAGGCCTACGGCTATAACTAAAATTTTCTCTCAGGGATATTTTAAAGAAACCGGAAATAATCTAGACGTGGTTATTGCGGGTAACGGCTTTTTCCAAGTTCAGCTCCCGGACGGCACGACCGCATATACTAGAAACGGCGCTTTTAAGCTCGACGCTAACGGCACGGTAGTAAATTCGGACGGCTACACGCTGCTTCCGCAGATGACTATCCCGCCTGACGCTACGCAGATTTCCGTCGGCGTTGACGGTACGGTATCGGTACTCCAGGCCGGTAATACCGAAATGACGCAAATCGGACAAATAGAGCTTGCTAACTTCATAAACCCGGCCGGTCTTCACTCGATGGGCGACAACAACTATCTACCGACGAATTCGAGCGGCGAAGTCGTAGTAGGTACGGCGGGACTCGACGGTCTCGGTACGATTAGGCAGGGATTTGTAGAGATGAGTAACGTTCAGCTGGTAGAAGAGATGACCGATCTAATCACCGGTCAGCGCGCGTACGAGGCGAACTCTAAGGCAATCACGACG
>CAUQJW010000041.1:0-12584 GCA_963518485.1 uncultured Campylobacter sp. | reverse complement strand
CTCGAGCACGGCGAGGTTTTCGTCACCGACGACGGCGCGGAGACGGATCTGGATCTGGGGCACTATGAGAGATTTTTAGACGAGAGCCTAAGCCAGGATAATAACTTCACCACCGGCCGCGTCTATAGCTCCGTCATCGAAAAAGAGCGCAGAGGCGACTATCTGGGCAAAACGATCCAAGTCATCCCGCACATCGTGGGCGAGATCGTCGATCGCATCAAAAAAGCAGGAGAGGGTCGCGACGTACTGATAGTAGAGATCGGCGGCACGGTAGGCGACATTGAGGGCTTGCCGTTTTTAGAGGCTATCCGAGCCCTTCGCGTCGAGGTCGGCCGCAAACGCGCGATGAATATCCATCTAACTCTCGTTCCGTTTATCAAGGTCGCGGGCGAGCTAAAAACCAAGCCTACTCAGCACAGCGTCGGCGAGCTACGCCGTATCGGCATTAGCCCCGATATGATCATTTGCCGCGCCGAGCAGCCGCTAAACCGCGAGCTAAAGGATAAAATAGCCGCTAGCTGCGGCGTAGAGCGCAACTGCGTCATCGAGAGTATAGATTCGGCCAGCATCTATCAGGTGCCGCTCGCGTTTTATAACCAAGATATTTTGACCCCGATCGCCGAAATTTTAAATTTGGGCGAATTAAAGCTTGATATGCGCAACTGGGACAGTCTAGTTAAGCGCATCATCGCGCCTACAAAAGAGACCACGATAGCGTTCGTGGGCAAATACGTCGATCTAAAAGAGAGCTACAAGAGCCTAACCGAAAGCATTATCCACGCGGGCGCGAGCCTTGACGCGAGGGTAAATTTAAAGTGGATAGATAGCGAGAAAATCGAGCCTTCAAACGTCGATGAGCTACTAAAAGACGTAGGCGGCGTGCTTGTCGCCGGAGGATTTGGCGAGCGCGGCGTGAGCGGCAAGATCGAAGCGATCAAATACGCCCGCGAAAACGGCGTGCCGTATCTTGGTATCTGCCTAGGCATGCAGCTAGCGCTCATCGAGTTTGCGCGCAACGTGCTAAAGCTCGAGGACGCAAATTCGGTCGAATTTAAGCCAGGGTGCGTAAATCCTATCATCTATCTCATAGATAGCTTCATCGACGCGCACGGCCAGACGCAGATCCGCACGCACCAAAGCCCGGTCGGCGGCACGATGAGACTTGGCGCTTACGCCTGCGACGTGAAGCCGGGCTCGCTACTAAGCCAAATCTACGACGGCGCTAAAAGCGTCAAAGAACGCCACCGCCACCGCTACGAGGCAAATCCGAAATACAGAGCCGAATTTGAAGCAAACGGCCTGATAGTTAGCGGCGAGAGCGACGGGCTGATCGAGGCCGTCGAGCTTAGCTCGCCTGCCTCGGGCGCTAAAAACTCGCATCCGTGGTTTGTCGGCGTGCAGTTTCATCCGGAGTTCACCAGCCGCCTAACAAACCCGAATCCCGTAGTTTTGGGTTTTATCAAAGCTAGCCTAGAAAAATCGAAATAACCGAATTTAGAGCCGCTCGGCTCTAAATTTCCTTCATAAATTTACTTCCATTAAATTTAAAATTTTACGCTCGCGTTCACCTTTTTAAAAACGTTAAATTTGTAAAGAGTATCAAATTTGCAAAGCTTTTAAACCCGCATCAGACCCGCAAATTAGCCGCTTTATTTACAATTATAAGAAATTAAATTTCAAAAAGCTATAATTTGCGCATTAGAAAATAAAAAAGAAGGAAAAAGATGAAATTTGAACCAAAATTTAGCCTTTTTTGCGGCGCGACGGGGGTAAATTTGATCCCCGAGGCGAGCGAAAATTTAGGCAAAAACGGTGGCAAGGCGGCGACTAAAGGCGAGGCTTACGCAAAAGCCCGTCAAAACGATGTTAAATAAGGAAAAGATAAAGGAATTACTGAACCAAAGATTTGAAAAGGACATTCACAAAAAACTTTCAGAAATTCCTACGCCCAATGCGTTAAAGGATGTATTTAAGGGTGCCGAGCGTATAAAACGCGCGATCGAGCAAAACGAAAAGATCGTCATCGTCGGAGACTATGACGTGGACGGCGTGATCGCCAGCGTTATAATGGCCGAGTTTTTCGATGATTTGGGCGTTAGCGAGTATTTCGTACGTATCCCAAATCGCTTTAGCGACGGCTATGGGCTAAATCCGCAAATCGTCGAGGAGATCGCCGACGCTGGCCTCATCGTGACCGTAGATAACGGCATCTCGGCAAACGACGCGGCTCAAATTTGTAAGCAAAAGGGCATCGATCTCATCATCACCGATCACCACATGCCGCCCGACGTCCTGCCCGAGGCCTACGCGATCATAAATCCGAAGCAAAAGGATTGTCACTTTCCAAACATCGAAATTTGCGGCGCTCAGGTTGCGTGGTATCTAGTCGGCGCACTAAAAGACGTGTGCCGCATCAACTACGATATGGGTAAATTTCTCGACCTCCTAGCCATAGCGATAATCGCCGATATGATGGAGCTTCGCGATCTAAATCGCATCCTGGTTAAGCTTGGCGTAAACCGCCTAAATAGCTCGCGCAGGCCCGCGTTTACCGCGATAAAGCAACTCTACGGCAAGGATAAATTCGAGTGCGACGACATTAGCTTTCTCATCGCGCCGCTCATCAACTCCTCGGGCCGTATGGACGATGCGAGCGTGTCTTTTGAGTTTTTACGCGCCAAAAATTTAGACCGCGCCTGCGAGTGTCTCGACACCATCGTGAGCTTTAACAACTCGCGCAAGGAGGAGGAGCGCACGCTTTTTGAGTGCTCGCTAAAGGACGTGAGCGAGGACGAGCACATCATAGTGACGTGGGGCAGGGGCTGGCACGAGGGCGTCATAGGCATCGTCGCATCGCGTCTTGCAAAGCAGTTTAAAAAGCCCGCCATCGTCTTTAGCATCGACGAAAACCGCGCCAAAGGCAGCGCTAGAAGCGTGGGCAAGCTAGACATCCTCTCGCTCATCGCTAGCCACGAAAATTTACTCACGGGCTACGGCGGACACAAAGGGGCGGCCGGTATCGTGATAGATCCGGCAAATTTAGAAGCGTTTAAAATCGCGATAAATAACTCGTGCATGCTGATGGATTTGCACGAATTTAGCGCGTTTGACGAGCCTCTAGGCGAGATAGAGGCGGGCGAGGTGGACTTTGAGCTGCTTGAAATTTTGGAGCATTTTGAGCCATACGGGCAGAAAAATCCGCGCCCGCTCTTTGAGATCAAATCCGCCGTCGTCAAAAACAAAAAACTAATCGGAAGGGAACAAAATCACCTAAAACTCATCCTGCAAAAAGACGGCAAGTGCCTCGAGGCGCTCTTTTTTAACTTTACTCGCGAGCCGCATACGGGCGAGAGCATAGACCTAGTTTTTTCGGTATCGAAAAACTCGTTTCGCGGACTCGTCACGCCGCAGCTACTGGTAAAAGAAATTTTGTAATATTTAATTTCGGTTTTATTTTAATTTAAAATCAATGAGACCGAAATCGCTTAAATTTACTATTCCAAATTCGCTAGAGTTACCTTTTTACGCACTTAGCGCAAGTAACCGATAGAACATTATTTAATCAATATTTGATAATATATAATCAACATTATCTTAATGTTTGATTTTTATTTAAGTCTATTTTTGCTTCAATTTCAATACCGAATATTAAATTTATAGGAGTAAAAATGAAAATTTCTTACGTTTTGGCGCTAGCCATGGCGTCAAATTTGATGCTTAGCGCCGAGGAGGCGATAAGCCTGAGTCCCGTTACGGTCTCGTCAAAAATGCAAAAATCGACCCTCGACGAGCCGACTAACGCCCAAATAGTCGGCAAGGGCGCGATACTGGAAAACAGCGATATCGCCAAATCGCTTTCAAATTTGAACGGCTTTACGATGGAGCGTAAGGGCGGAGGCGGCAGCGAGGTTTATTATCGTTCGCAGACGGCGGCTAGGCTGCCGGTGCTGATCGACGGTAGCACGCTAAACGGCGGCTGCGGCATGCGCATGGATACGCCCATTACCTACATCTCGGCGCAAAACTACAGCTCGGTTCGTATCGTAAAAGGCCCGCAAGACGTCAGATACGGCGCGCTCATTAGCGGCGGTATATTTTTCGATAGAGAGATAGCAAGGCTGTCAAAACCGAGCTTCGGAGGAAACGTAAGCGTGCTGGGCGGCAGTTTTAAACGGTTTGAAACTACCGCGGACGTAGCGGCGGGCAACGAGCTAGGCAGTATAGAGGTTTCCGGCGGACACTACGAGAGCGGCGATTATAAAAGCGGCGACGGGCAGAAAATGCATACGCACTATAAACGCAACAGCGTCTCGCTCGTGGGCACGCTAACGCCCACGGAAACTACCGCCTTACAGCTAAGCGCGGATCTAGGCGAGGGCGAAGCGGCGTATGCCGACAGGATGAGGGACGGCGTGCAGTTTGACCGTAAGTCTTTCGGGCTCAAATTTGAACAAGACGTCGGCGAGCACAAGATCAGGCTAAGCTCGTATTATCATCAAATCGATCACATAATGGACAACTTCACCATGCGTCCGGTGGTGCCGGGTACGGGGCGCGGCAAGGGATATAGCATCAGTCACCCGATACGCGATATGTACGGCTTTAAGCTAGAAGGCGAGTTAAATTTCGATAATCTAACCAGCTTCATCGGCGCGGGCTATTCGCAAGACTCCTTTAAATGGCGAGGCGCCGGAACGGGCGGGGCCGGCGTATCTAAAGCCGAAATGGACGCAGCCGTATCAAAGCCGCACGTAAAAGAGCGCAAGGTAACGTATAAAACGATATATACTCAAAACGAATACGTCCTTGAAAACGACTACGGGCTTTTTGGCGGACTTAGGCTGGACGCGGGCGAGAGAAAACTGTTAAAAACGCATAAAAGCAGGAAAGAAAATTTATTCTCAGGGTTTTTTAGATACGAAAAATATCTGCAAAATTTAACGCTTTATGCAGGGCTAGGGCATGCACAAAGACTGCCTGATCACTGGGAAACGAACAAGGACGCAAACCTAGCGCTACGTAAAGAAAGAAACACGCAGCTGGATTTTGGTGCAGTGCTAAAAGATAAAAACTACGAGCTAAGCGCAAATTTCTTCGTCTCAAAGATGGATGATTATATCATGCTAAAATATAATCCTATGGGCATGTCCTCAGACGCCTTTAATACCGACGCCTTGCTATACGGCGGCGAGATAGAGGGCACTACGCTACTAGACGATATGTTTAGGCTAGGGGCGGGCGTATCCTACGTCTACGGCAAAGTAACTAAAAACGCGGGCGGTCTAAAAGACGGCGATGCGCTGCCTAAGGTTTCGCCTCTAGCGTTTAAACTAAGCGCCGGTTTAGAAAAGCCAGACTGGTTCGTCAAAGCCGACTTCTACGCTAATGCGTCGCAAAACCGCGCGCAAAAAGGCTACGGCGATGTGGGCGGCATGGACCTGGGCAAGAGCGATAGCTTTTGGACGCTAGGGCTAAGCGCGGGCTATAAATATAAAAATTATCAATTCTTGCTAGCGGCGGAAAACCTAAACGACGCCAAATACGCCTATCATAACTCAAAAGGCGGCTACGGAGGCGGTATCGCAGGCTACGAGACTATCCCGAACGGCACGAGGCTTTATGAGCCGGGCAGAAGCTTTTGGGCGAAATTTAAGGTGCATTTTTAAATGCTGCCGTCGTTTATCGCTTGCATCGGCTAGCTTCGGCGCGAGCGATAAACTTAAGAAAATCCTAAAAAAAAGGGGGGGGTATAATAGTAGCTCATCTTAAACCCAAAGGACTATCATGAGAAGCTCATTTTTAAAATTAGCTCTTAGTTTAGCGGCTGTTAGCTCGCTTTCGTTTGCGGAAGGCCTATTCGTAGGCGTCGACACCTTCAATCTAAGCTAAAAGTAGCAGGGGAAAGCGCAAAAGACGCTAGGCCTAATTTAGGATTAAAATTCGGTTATGATTTCGATATCGCTAAAGTTTACGCCAGCTACGAATACGGCTTTGAAGCCAAAGACAAGATCGGCGATGCTATCATTAAATAGAAAAATCATAAATTTCTATTAAACGCCGTTTACACGCCTGAAATAACCGATAGCGTTAAATTTATAGTCGGCGGTTATGCGGGGATATCGCACATAGACATAAGCGCCGTAAACGGTAGTAGCGAAAGTGGTGACGGTAGAGACTTTATTATCGGAGCCAGACTCGGCGCCGAATTAGCCGTAAATGCCGATAACACGATAGAAGCCGGTATAAAAACAGACTATATCAAGTATGACGTAGACGGAACCAATGAAAAACTAAAACAGACTAATACCGGTCTTTACGTAGGTTACAATTACAAATTTTAATTTACGGGCGGCATAGTCCGCCTTTTTTGTATCTACGCCTCTAATCTTTTTATGGAATAATAATTGCTTGCGCCTCCTTATCATTTTATAAAAGGAGAAAAAATGAAAAATTCGTTTTTAAAATTAGCCGTTAGTTTGGCGGCCGTTAGTTCGCTGGCATTTGCAGAAGGCGCATTCGTAGGAGTAGAAGGCGCTCATTTGTTTAGTTCGAAACTAAATCGCATCGACGTTAAAGATAGCCAAAGCGGTTTAGGGGCGAAAGTCGGTTACGACTTCGGTCTATTTAGAGCTTACGGAAGCTACGGATACGCGTTTGAAGCAAAAGACAAAGGCGTAAAATGGCATTCGCATAAATTTCTATTAAACGCCGATTATACGCCTAGCATAGCAGAAAACCTAAAGCTGGTAGCGGGCGGATACACCGGTATTTCTGCGCTTAAAATTAAAGGAAACGGCGTAAGCGATAGCGGCTCGGACTTAACGCTAGGTCTAAGACTAGGCGCCGAGTATAGCCTAGATGCTAGTAACGCTCTTGAAGCTGGTTTTAAAGCCGATAGAACAAAATACGACGTAGATAACGGCGGACATTTGACGGAGAAAAACGCCGGATTTTATCTAGGCTATAACTACAAATTTTGATCTCGGAGCCCATTTGGGCTCCTTCTCCTATCAACGTCATTTTAATACCTAACGTTATTAACCTTCAAAAAATCCCTCAGCGCTTCGTATTCGCCGTTTTCAAAATATCGCCACTTGCCTGGCTTTAGCATGCCGAGATCTACGCGACCGAAACTAACGCGTTTTAGATCCATCACCTCAAGGTCGAAATAGCCGAAAAACCTTCGTAGCTCGCGGTTTTGCCCCTCGTTTATCACGACTTTTAACTTTGTAAAGCCGCCGCTCGAGCCAAAAATTTTATAGTCTAAAAACGGCTTAAATTCCATCGATTTTATCGCGGTTTTAGCATGCGCGCCCTTAGTAGCGTCCGCGGCGAAAAAGCCCTCGTTCATCGCCGTTACCACCTCAGGCGTTATCTCACCTTTTACTTTTAGGTAGTATTCGCGCTCTACGTCGCTGTTCATCAGCGCAGTTGCGATCGCCGGAGCGTCCGTTAGTAAAAGTAGCCCCTCGCTAGCGTAGTCAAGTCGCCCGATACTAACAAATTTAGCAAACTGTCGGTCCAAACTATCATAGATAGTTTTACGTCCGCGGTCGTCTTTTTTACTAACAAGCTCGCCTTTTTGTTTGTGATAAACGATCACGGTAAATTCTTTTTTTAGCCTCACTATGCGGCCGTTTATCTTTACTTTATCCTCATCGCTAACGCTAGTAGCTAGCTCGCTAACGATGCGGCCGTTTACGCTAACTTTGCCCTGTTTTATGAGTTCGTCGGCTTCTCTACGCGAATAGCTCGTGTTATGCGATATAAATTTATTTAGTCTGCTTTTTTGCATTTTATAGTCCTAAATTTGCAAGGTCGTGTATGTGTAAAACGCCGACCGGAACGCCGTTTTCTACGACGGCTAGTAGCTGGATCTTGTAACGCTCGATGAGCGCTAACGCATCTATCGCTAACATCTCTTTATCATTTAGCTCTTTTGGCTTTAGCGTAGCGTATTTGATCGCAGCGTCATTTAGATCAAAATCCTCTCTCATCAGCGCGCGCCTAAGGTCTCCGTCGCTTAAAATCGCGTCCAAAACGCCGTCTTTATCGACGATCAAAACAGTACCGAGTTTACCGTGCGTCATCGTATCGATCGCCTGCTTTAGGCTCGCATTCCAGCGAACTATCGGCAAATTTTCGCTTCTCATCACGTCTTTTACCTTTAGAAATAGCCGCTTGCCGAGGCTTCCGCCGGGATGAAAATTTGCAAAATCCTCTTTTTTAAAGCCTCGCTTTTCCATCAGACAAACGGCTAACGCATCGCCTAGGGCTAACGTTAGCGTTGTCGAACTAGTCGGCGCGGCGTCCAGCGGGCAGGCCTCCTTGCTAACGTCAAGCTTCACAAACGCGTCGCTAAATTTACCGAGCGTACTAAATTTATCCCTTGCCATAGCAACTATCGGTATACCGAAACGCTGCACGTGAGGCAAGATTTTGGTTAGCTCCTCGCTCTCGCCGCTAAAGCTGATAGCTAGTAGCGTATCGTCCTTGCCGATCATACCCAGATCGCCGTGCATCGCCTCGGTCGGATGCATAAAAAAGCTAGGCGTGCCCGTACTAGCAAGCGTCGCGGCGATCTTTGCGCCCACGTGTCCGCTCTTGCCCACGCCCGTGACTACGACTTTGCCTTTGGTTTTGTATAAAACCTCGACAGCTTTTTCAAATTCGCCGTCTAAAATCTCGGCATTTCTCGTTAGCTCGTTAGCTTCCGTTTTTAACACGTTAGCGGCTATTTTGATTGTATCGCTCATTTTGTGCCCTTACATCAGGTATATGATCGGCACGATGGTCGGGTATTTTTTGACTTTTCTAAAGATATGTTTACGGATGACCTGGCGCACCTGCCCCTCGAGTATCCTGCCATCCTTTAAAAGCTCCTCTTTGACGTTGCTTAGATACTGCTCCAGCACGCCCTCCATCTCTTTTCTAAACTCGCCGTCTTGCTTATCGCCAACCAGACCGTAACTGATAACGCGAGGTTTGTTTATGAGCTTAGCGCCGTGGCGAGAAATTTGCGCGATGATCATCACGACGCCCGCTTCGGCCAAATTTTGCCTATCGATCACGACGTCGTCTGAAATTTGCTTGTTGATTTGGTTATCGATAAAGACCTTGCCCGTTTTTACCGTCTTGGCGCGCTTCATATATTTTTGGCAAATTTCTATCTGATCGCCGTCGCTCATCAGATAGATGTTTCGCTCGTCCACGCCGCAGGCTACGGCCGTTTCTTTATGCTTTGCGATGTGGTTGTACTCGCCGTGGACGGGGAGGAAAAATTTAGGCTTTATTAGGCGCAGCATCAGTTTTTGTTCCTCTTGCGCCGCGTGACCGCTCACGTGTATCTCGCTAAAGTCCTGATACGCGACGCTAGCGCCTGATTTGATGAGGAAATTTAGCACCGTCGAGACGCTGCTTTCGTTGCCGGGGATCGCCTTTGAGCTGATGATGATCTGATCGGTCGACTTTATCTTTATATATTTGTGCTCGTCGGTAGCCATTCGGTACAGCGCGCTCATCGTCTCACCCTGAGAGCCGGTGGTAACTATCAGCACTTCGTTATCTTTAAATTTGCCGACTTCGTTGGCGTCGATAAAAATTTTCTTATCGAGTTTGATGTAACCAAGTTCCATCGCCGTGTAGAGGTTGCGTTCCATGCTACGGCCGATGACGCAGACCTTGCGATTGTATTTTAGTCCCCAGTCGATCGCCTGATAGACGCGGTGGATGTTGGAGCTAAACGTGCTCATTATCACGCGGCCTTTGGCTTTGGAAAATATCGCGTCAAAGGTCTTGCCCACGCTGCTTTCGCTTTTAGTAAAGCCCTCTCTGTAGCTGTTTGTGCTATCGCTCATCAGACACAGCACGCCGCGCTCGCCGTAGTATGCGAGTCTGCCAAGGTCTGTTGGGTAGCCGTCAATCGGCGTGTGGTCGATCTTAAAGTCGCCCGTGTGGATGATAGTGCCCGCCTTTGTCGTGATAGCAAGCGCGCTAGCGTCGATGATAGAGTGAGTGATATGTATCCACTCGACCTCGAAATCTCCTATCAGATACGGCTTGCGCTTTTCGACCGAGCGGAAAAGCGAACGCTCCTGCTTTAGCCCATGCTCTTCAAATTTGTTATTTATCATACCGAGCGGTAGCGGCGTGGCGTAAATCGGAAATTTAAACTCTTTATAAAAGTAGGGCACCGCGCCGATATGATCCTCGTGGGCGTGCGTGATTACGACGCCTTTTATCTTGTCTTTTATCTTGCGCACGTAGTCAAAGTCGGGGATCAGGATATCCACGCCGTGCATGCTCTCGCTAGGAAAGCTCATACCGATATCCACGATGATCGCGCTCGTGTCGGTCTCAAATATCGTCATATTTCCGCCGATCTCGCCCAGTCCGCCAAGAGGCGTGACGCGGATCCTGTGATCGGTCGAGTTTAGGTATTTCATCGGTTCGAGGCGCAGTTCATGGACGGCTTTGTTTGCCTCCATAGACGCGGCGATATCTTGCTGCCACTGCTCGTTACCGTTTAGCTTGGCGGGTAAATTTTTCTTAGGTTTTCTCTGTTTTTTAGGCTTAGCTTCTGCTGTTTGATTTTCGGCGTTAGTAGCTTGTTTGTTAGGATTTTTGTTCGCGACTTGCTCTTTAGAAACGTTATTTTTATCGCGTCTATTTCGATTTCTATCGCCTTTTTGCCTACCGTTTTCGCCGTTGGGTGTTGATTCTTGTGAATCGACCGTATGATCGCTAACATCGGGTGCAAAGAAATTTCCCAATACGTCGGAAGCGTTTTGATCGTCTTTTTTATTTTGGACGTCGCTATTTTTATTTTTATTTCTCGGACGGAATCTGCGTCGCTTGTTATTTTTACCTTGGCTAACTATCGCCTTTTCTTCATTGTTCTCGCTCATTTTTCACCTTTATTAAATTATAAATTTTTAAATATAAGGCGACGTTAGACTCATGAGGACGGATAGACGGGCTAATCCCGAGCTCGGAAAAAATCTCCTCCGACATACCTTTACCGTATTTGTCGGATAGATTTTTAATAAGCATCTTTCTGGGAGCCGAAAAACACGCTTTCAGATACAGCTTAAAATTTTTATAATCGCAAAGATTTTCGAAAAGTCCTTGATTGCCGAAAAGCTTTCGCTCATTTTTAACCGTTCGAAATACCGCAGACGTAACTTTTGGTGCAGGCTCAAAGCAACTAGGGGCTACGTCGAAAAGCAAGTTCGAAACCGCATTAACGTTGGCCAATACCCCTAGCGCACTAAATTCGCTATTTTTACCATCGCAAGTAAATTTTACCGCAACTTCTTTTTGCGTCATAGCTACGATAGCCGAACACCGCTCGTCTTGCAAAGCGCTTAATACCATTTTCGTCGCTACGTAGTACGGCAAATTCGCAACCAAAATATAAGGCTCATCACATAAACTGCCGTTTTGCAACCACACCGCATTTGCGTCTTTATGTATTAACTTAAATTGTCCGTCTTTGGCTTCTTCATAGAATTTCTTGGAGAGAATCGGAATAAGTTCGTCGTCTATCTCATAGCTAATAACACTACAACCACTTCTCAAAAGCCAAAAAGTCAAATCACCTAAGCCAGGCCCAATCTCTACGATTTTACAATCTATTTTGGGAATCGCTTGGATGATTTTATTTAGTGTTGTTTCGTCTTTTAAAAAATTCTGTCCAAACCGTTTTTTCGCCTTTATTTTCTCCATGATTCGCCGATTTTACCCAAAAATATCTTATGTAATGATTAGATAAGTCAAATTTAGCTAAAATAAAGCAAAATTTTAGCTAAAGAAGAGCGATGAATCATTTTGCAAAACGCATAATCCCATGCCTAGACGTCAAAGACGGACGGGTGGTAAAGGGCGTAAATTTCGTAGGCCTCGTGGATGCGGGTGATCCGGTGCAGGTCGCTAAACGCTACAACGAGGAGGGTGCGGACGAGCTGTGTTTCCTAGATATCACGGCGTCGCACCTTGAGCGCGATACGATCGTGGACGTCGTAGAGCAGGTCGCACGCGAGCTTTTTATCCCGCTGACCGTGGGCGGCGGCATACGCACGATCGACGATATCTCGCGCCTGCTAAACGTCGGTTGCGACAAAATAAGCCTCAACTCGGCCGCGATAAAAAACCCGAATTTGATAGACGAAGCGGCGAATAAATTCGGCTCTCAGTGCGTCGTGGTCGCGATCGATGCGAAGAAAACGGGCGAGGGCTATAGGGTTTTTATAAACGGCGGCAGGCTAGATACCGGCAGGGATGCACTTGCTTGGGCAAAAGAGGCGCAGGAGCGCGGTGCGGGCGAAATTTTACTCACGTCGATGGACTGCGACGGCGTTAAAAACGGATTTGAATTAAATTTGACGCGTATTTTTAGCACGCTTGACATCCCCGTGATCGCAAGCGGCGGCGCGGGAGCAATGGAGCACTTCAAAGACGCTTTTTTAGCGGGCGCGGACGCATGCCTAGCGGCGTCAATCTTTCACTTTAGAGAGATCGAGATAAAGGCGCTTAAAATATACCTCAGACGAAACGGTATTGAGGTTAGGCTGTGAAATTTGAAC
>CAUQJW010000040.1:0-12611 GCA_963518485.1 uncultured Campylobacter sp. | reverse complement strand
CCTTTGTAATATATTTATGCCACTCCACAGGATGGTATTCTTCAGTATAGCTAATCACGCTATCTGCATTTTTATCCTCAAAAAGTTTAATCGCACCATCTATATCTTCTACTGTTCTCAACGGAGATGTGGGCTGGAGCACTACAAAATTTTTAATACCATAACCAAAACATTCGTTTAATCTATCGATTGTATATATATAATTATCGATAGCCTTTGCATGATCACCAGATAGATACTCTGGCCTTAGAAAATGGCTTTTTGCTCCATATTTTATAGCAACATCTTCTATTTCCCTAGAGTCCGTAGAAATTATAACTTCGCTAATATTTTTTGATTTTAAAGCCTCTTCTATAGTATACGCAATCATGGGCTTACCGAGTAAATCTTTGATATTTTTACCTGGCAATCCTTTTGAGCCACCCCTTGCTGGAACTATGGCTATCATAATTAAATAATATCCTCCATGCTTAATATATGATCATATTTGAGGTCTTTATTTAGCACTCTTCCTATAACAAAATCGGTCATTTCCGGCTTTATCCCAGCGCCAGGCCTTTTGTAATCTATATCAGTATATTTTATAACTTCGCCCTTTTTCATATCTCTTGCCAAAACTATACTTCTTCTAAATTCTTGTTTTCTTTCATCTGTTTCCGTGGCAGTAACTCTAAAGGAACCCATAGCTTCACTTATTCGCTTAGAGCCCTCAACAATAATCTTCATTTCATCCTTATTGGCTGAAACTTTATGATCCCAGCCCTCCATATTTTTATCCAATGTGAAATGCTTCTCTATCAAGCAAACTCCCAAGGCTACAGATGCTAAAGGTATGGCAGTTCCCAAAGTATGATCCGAAAAGCCTATTGGGTAATCAGGATAAGCTTTCATGAGCGTTATTATATTATTTAAATTTACATCACCATCCTTTGGGGGATAAGTCGAAATACAATGCAATATTACAATATTTTTGTTTCCAGTGTTTTCTATGGTTTTTACAGCCTTGTCAATCTCATAAAGCTCACTAAGTCCAGTTGCTAAAACCACGGGTCTATTTTTTTGGGCCAAATATTCCAAAAATGGGTAGTTGTTTAAATCCATAGAGGCAACTTTTATAAACGGTGAGTTTAATTTATCTATTAAGAAATCAGCCTCTTTTTTACTAAACGGCGTAGATGTACAGTCAATACCTATTTCATCTGCAAATTTTTTCATCTCCAAAAGCTCTTCTTCGCTTATAGCGTAAGCATCGACTATTTCTTCAAGAGTATAATCTGTTCTATTTCTATAATCATCAGCAATAAAATAATTATCTTCATACTTCTTCCTAGAGAATACAGAATCTTTTGACCAACTCTGGAATTTAACACAGTCTGCGCCAGATTCTTTAGCTTGGATAATTAACTTTTTAGCAAGCTCCATATTGCCATTATGGTTTGCACCCAATTCCGCTATTATATATGGTTTACAAAAATTGTAAACATCTTTTACCTTTGTTAATTTTACCTTCATGTTAATATTCCTTTAAATCAACTCCCACCAAAGCGGATAATTTATATGCTTCAAATCAGCAAACCCAATATCATTCAACCTCTCTAACTCTAAAATATATTTAGAATAATATTTCTTTAGGCTTTCATAGTGTTTTCTTTTTATGTATAAAGATTTTTGAAAAACCTCTTCTGTTAATTGTCCAAGTCCAACCATGTTTTTTTCATACTGTCTATAATAACTAACTGTTTCATTTGTAAAAATTGCTTTTTTGTTACCAAGCAACATGCGTGCAAATACATACCAATCTACAGCAAGCAGATTTTCATCTACTAGTATTTTATCTAAATACTTTAATCTAATTGCACTATTAGAAAGCCCAAATATATTTTTATCTTTTACAAATTCAAAATCAACTGTTTGTCTATTTTTAAGTCTATTTGATAAATATTTTTCTTCATAAACACCATTTTCATCAAAAAGACTTAAGTCATTCACGACAATATCATTATCTTTAAGCAATTCGAGTGATTTTTCTATACGATTTTTAGCAAAATAATCATCGCTATCTCCAAAAATCAATACGTCATAAGCTTTTTCTATGCAATAATTTATCCCCCATTCCCTATTTTTAGCGGGAGTATTTGAATATTTAAGCTCAATAATACTTAACTCTTGACTATATCTTCTTATAATATCTTCAAATCCTTCAAAACCATCATTTACGACCACAATATCAAAATTTCTATACGTTTGTTTTTGTAATGAATCAAAAAAATCAATCATATATAATTGATTTGCAGGAAAAATAGTTGTTAAAATTGCTACTTTATTTTTCATCATGGAATAAAAATCTCTGCTTCCCCATCGGTAACAATTTTTTGTTTAACCCTACAAATAGTTCTAAAAAATACCCTAAATTTTTCCAAATCCACCCTAAAGACCTCAACAGTGGCCGTTACCGTATCTCCGACATAAACCGGTCTTTTAAAATTTAAGGTTTGCGAGACATAAACACAACCTTCCCCTGGAATTTTAGTGCCAAAAAGGGCAGAAAAGTAAGATGCGGTCATTAGCCCATGAGCAATTCTTTTTTTATATCTTGAGTTAGAAGCATATTCCTCATCTATATGTACTGGATTTCTATCCCCGCTAATACCTGCGAACGCTTTAATGTCGGCATCTGTGATAGTTTGAGAATAGCTAGCTTTCATGCCTATTTTAATCTCTTCAATTGGAATTGAATTTAAAAAATTAGCCATCTAGCTTCTCCTTTTTAGATTTTCTTTCGTAAATTCAATAGCTGGATTTCCAAACACGGTCTTTCCGGCTTCGATACTTTTTGTTACCACTGAGCCGGCCGCAATCACAACGCCTCTTCCAATCCTTAATGGTCTATTGTGTTTACCCTGATGAATAATCGCTCCGGTTCCAATATATACATCATCTTCGATTATTACATTTCCATTACATTTAACGGATGGAGCAAATGTAACATTACTTCCTATTATGCAGTCGTGTGCCACATAGCTATAAATATTTGCTTGAAAGTTTTTGCCTATACTGGCATTTGATGTTATAGATACAAATGGACATATTAAGGAGCCCTCATCTACAAAAGAAGACTTTGATACAAACGAGCTTCTGTGAACGATGTTTGGAAATTTAACCCCTTTGTTTTTTAAAAACATATATATTTTATTCCTTAGCTTATGGTCAGAAATAGCAATAGCTACATTATCCTCCTTAGAAAAATTGTAGTTTTGTTCATCTCCCAAAAATGGTGCTACATATTTATATTTTTTATAATCATCTTCTTTAATATCAAAATATCCATTAATTTTATATTCGCCATTATCTAGAATATACTCAGTAACCTCACTTGCAAATCCTCCTGTCCCTATTATATAAATCCCCCTAGTTACCATTGCCGTATCCTTCCAAATATTTTACTCACCATACCCTGCTAACCAATATCAGCCATCTCTTATTTATTATAGTATTACCGAACTAGGGATATTAACGACTCTTTGCTCTAAAAATTTTGCGTTTTCCAAATTTACCTTCTGACAATTTCTATACATATCAAGCTCATTCATTAAGCGCCAAATCGGCCTTGTCATTACGCCGTTTTTATTTGAAAATTCCAAAAACTCATCTCTTTGCCTAATGTCATCAAAAATAATAGTTTGCAACCAGTAATTTGATTTTGCATTTTTTGGCTCTTCTACAAATTTTATATTTCTATTGGCAAAGAATTCTTTATACTTGTCAGCCAAATCTCTTTTTAATATTAAAAATTTATCGAGCTGCTCAAGCTGAGCCACAAGCAAAGCCGCGTTTAAATTTGGAAGGCGATAGTTATACGCCGCTTCATCATGCACGTATTCGTAAGCGTGAGGTATTTTAGCAGTAGTGGTAATATGCTTTGCTCTTTTTGCTAAATTTTCATCATCGGTTACTATTGCTCCGCCGCCTCCACTCGTAACTATTTTATTGCCGTTAAAAGAAAAGGCTCCGACTTGTCCAAAAGTCCCAGTATGCCTACCTTTGTAATAACTACCGAGACTCTCTGCCGCATCCTCCACTAATACTATATGCCACGCATCGCAAATTTCTTTTATTTCGTCTATTTTGCAAGGATGGCCAAAAGTGTGCATCGGAACGCAAGCCTTAACCTGCCTGCTCGTAGTCTTATTTATGCATTTACTATCTATGATTTCGCAATTTACCTCTAGAAATTTTTTCAAAGCTTGCGGACTAAGCCCCATAGTATCCAAATCTACATCCACAAATACAGGCGTTGCGCCTATGTAGGATATCGCATTACAAGTCGCCACAAACGTAATCGGCTGAGTTATAACCTCATCATCTCTTTTTACGCCCGCCAAGATCAAAGATATATGAAGTGCAGACGTGCCGTTTACGGTAGCCACGGCGTATTTGCTACCGACTATTTTTGCAAAATCCTTCTCAAATCTGTCCACGTACTGCCCTACGCTTGATACAAAAGTAGAGTCTATGCAGTCATTTAGGTATTTTTTTTCATTACCTATAAATCTAGGCTCGTGAAGCGGTATAAAATTGTCGGTGTTAAATATTTTTCTTATAAAGTCTATTATCTCTTGCATGCTACATCTTTCCGTCTAGATATTTACCGGTATCTTTGTATCCAAAGTCAGGGATTAGTTTAAAAAATTCTCTCACGATATCATCTTTTGTCCAAGACAAATTCTGCTTGTACTTTTTAATAGTTGATTCGAAGCTATTTAAAAGGTCTTCGTCGTATAGCGGGTCGTTTTTTATGATACCTATACTTTCAAATTTATCCATATCTAAAATTTCTTTATCGGTAAAAAACTCTTCAAAATCTTTCTCGCCGGTCGTGTCGCTAGCAGTAAATAAGCACGGATATTTGCCTGTTTTAGGCAAGGTCTTAGCCAGCTCTCTCGCCTCGTTTTCATCCTTGCACAAATACGGCTCATATCCTAAATTTTCCAAATATTTAACGGCTATCTCTGAAAAAGTTATGAGATGCAAATTCTCGCTTAACTTCGGAAAGAAAATATCTCTATTTTCCCCAAATATACAAGACATCAAACAAAGTTCTCCGCTTTCTTGCGGTGTTACGAAATATCTTTTCACATCATATGGCGCCACAATAGGCTGACCTTTTTCAATCCTTTTGTTAAACCCATGAAGCAGCGAGCCGTCACTAAATGCCACGTTAGCAAATCTTGCCATAGAGACGTCTATATTTAAGGAGTGTCTAAACACAAACATCTCCATAATACGCTTGCTAGCTCCCATTAAATTTACAGGGTTTGCGGCCTTATCCGTACTTACGCAAAAATATTTTTTCGTACCGTTTTCTATTGCCTGCATTAAGGTCTTATCGGTATTAAAAATATTCGTTTCACACATGCGCATAAGAGTAAATGGATCTTTTTCGCTTCTTACATGCTTTAAGGCCGACAAATTTAATATATAATCATATTTTCCATCAGATTTTATGAAAGCGTCATATTCATCGCTTCCGATATCAAGAGCAAATGTTTTAAAATCACCGTCTATATACCCAAAACTACTCCTAATATCTCTAACCAATTCAACCATGTTATTTTCGGAAATATCGACGACGTGAAGTTTTTTAGGATTTCTTTTAAATATTTCTTTTGTTACAGCCTGGCCGATACTGCCGGCTCCGCCTATAACCAGGAAGGTAGAATTTGAAACTTTTTTTAACAATTCATTTTCAAATTTTTTAATATCGGCATAGAAAAGCTCGTTTGTGCGCCCTATTAAATTTAAAATGCTCATTGCTTAAAAACTCCGCAAAAATCCAAAACTTCTTTTTCTATTTTTAGACCTTTAAATTCCTTGTGTCCGACTAAAAATACGATAATATCCGAAATTTCGATAGCCTTTTTATAATCCGCCATCTCAAACTCTTTGTGAGCCTTGATGTTGGGCTCTACGGCGATCACATCGACGCCGTCTGCGATCAGGTGTTTGGCTATATTTAGTGCAGGCGACTCTCGCAAATCGTCGATGTCGGGTTTAAAAGCAAGCCCCATGCACGCCACTTTTGGCTTTCTACTATTTTTTAGTTCAAATTTTAAAGCAGCATTTTTTATCTTTTCTATAGTCCATTCGCTTTTGTACGTATTTACTTGCCTGGCTGTTTTTATGAGCTTTGCGTCATCGCCGCCCGCATGGACAATAAACCATGGATCGACGGCTATACAGTGCCCTCCCACGCCGCAACCGGGATTTAGGATATTTACGCGCGGATGACGGTTTGCTAGCGAGATAAGCTCCCAGACGTTAATGCCGAATTTATCGCACAAAACGCTAAGCTCGTTTGCAAATGCGATATTTACGTCGCGAAATGAGTTTTCGGTGAGCTTTGCCATCTCGGCGGTTTTCGCGTCTGTTTGCAAAATCTCGCCCGCAACGAAAGTTTTATAAAATTCGGCTGTTTTTTTTGCGGCTTCTTTATTTAAACCGCCTACGATTCTGTCATTTTGTACGAGTTCTTTTAAAATTTTACCGGGCAGTACTCTTTCTGGGCAGTGAGCGATATAAATTTTAGAGACATCTACGCCGCTATCTTTGAGGATTTCGCCTATTTTTTCGGTAGTTCCCACGGGCGAGGTCGACTCTAAAATCACGATATTTTCGTCCCTAACAAAGGGCGCTATAGACTTGCTGGCGCTTACGACGTAGTTAAGATCGGGCACGTATCCGTCGCAAAAGGGCGTAGGCACGGCTATGATAAAAACATCGGCCAAATCAGGCTCCAAGCTCGCCCTTAAATTTCCGCTATTTACCGCGCCTTTGACGAATACGTCAAGCTCGGGTTCTACGATATGGATTTTACCTTGGTTTATCGTATCTACCGTACTTTGCACTACGTCCACGCCGCGCACTTTGTAGCCTTTATTTGCCAAAAGCGCTGCAGTAGGCAGCCCTATATAGCCAAGCCCCATAACGCAAACATTTTTTATCATCATCTCTCCGATCTTAAATTTTTTATAAATTCGACTATCTTAAGACTAGCTTTACCGTCGCCGTATGGGCTTCGCGACTGAGACATCTTTTTATAAATTTCGTCGTCGTCGAGTAAAATTTGAGCCTGCAATACTATATTTTCCTTATCAACGCCAACTAGCCTAACCGAGCCGGCCTCTATGAATTCGGGTCTTTCGGTTGTATTTCTCATTACAAGCACGGGTTTACTGAGGCTTGGCGCTTCCTCTTGTATCCCGCCGCTATCTGTTATGATAAAATGCGCCATACTCATCAGATAAACAAATTCGCCGTACTCTAGAGGCGCTATCAGGCGGACGTTACCAATGCCGGATAAAATTTTCCTTACGGGCTCTTGGACGTTTGGATTTAGATGAACGGGATAGACTATATCGACGTTTGGATTTTTGATCGCTAGGGTTTTTAAAGCCTCGCAGATATTTATAAATCCATCGCCGAAATTTTCCCTTCTATGACCGGTTACGAGTATGATTTTTTTACCGCGGTTAGTATCGTATTTTGTACTTAGAGATGTTAAAATTTTATCTTTTAGCGTATTATCTTTTTGCATACTTTCAAGCAGCAAAAAAAGCGCGTCAATAACGGTATTTCCGGTTACTACGATATTTTCTGGACTTTTATTTTCTTTTATGAGATTTTGTTTTGATAAATTTGTAGGGGCAAAGTGATAGCTTGCTATTATGCCGACTAGCTGTCTGTTTATCTCCTCGGGAAAAGGCGAATAAATATCCCCTGTTCTTAACCCTGCCTCTACGTGAGCCACCTTAATCTGTTTGTAAAAAGCAGCCAAAGAAGCTATGCTAGCAGTAGTAGTATCGCCGTGAACAAATACTATATCCGGTTTAAACTCGTCTAAAACATCTCTCATCTTTAGCAAAATCCTAGACGACAGATCGTACAGATCCTGCCCTGCTTGCATAATGTCTAAATCATAATCTGGAACTATGCCAAATATCTCGAGAACTTGATCTAACATCTGTCTGTGTTGAGCCGTGACGCAAACCTTGACGTCAAATTCGCTATATTTTTTAAATTCTTTTACCAAAGGCGCCATTTTTATGGCTTCCGGTCTGGTGCCAAAAACTATTAATACTTTTTTTATCATCAAATCACTTTCCGGTCTAGCCTAATATCCGCCGAATTTAAGGTTGCAGTTTAAATTTAGCCGCCTTAAAAGATCGCCTTTACACTAGATTCGGAACTATTTTATACAAATTTCGGTTAAATAATAATTAATTTTAAATCATTTTTAGACGCAGGAATTTATGCGTATATTTTAGACGCTTAAACCTAAAATCTCGTCAAATTTGCGGCCATTAGAAGATTTAAAGTAGGTTTAAATTTTTAGTAAATTTAAGAGTCGTCTTTACGAGAAAACCTGCGGAAAGCCAAAGCTCTCCGCAGATAAAGGCGTATTACATCATTCCGCCCATGCCGCCCATTCCGCTCATATCAGGCATCGCAGGCATCGGTTTATCCTCTTTTAGCTCGCTTATAGTAGCTTCAGTGGTTAGAAGCAAGCTTGCCACGCTGACCGCATTTTGTAGAGCCACGCGCTCGACCTTAACCGGATCGATGATACCGGCTTTAAACATATCTACATACTCGCCCGTAGCCGCGTTAAAGCCGTAGTTATCGTCTTTGCTTACGCTTACGGAGTTTGCCACTACGCCAGCGTCAAAGCCCGCATTTTCAGCAATCTGGCGCAGCGGAGCGGTTAGCGCGCGTCTTACGATATCTGCGCCGATAGCTTCGTCGCCGCTTAGTTTTAGATCTACTTTTGCGCTCGCTTTGATAAACGCAGCGCCGCCGCCGATCACGATGCCCTCCTCTACGGCCGCTTTAGTCGCGCTTAGAGCGTCATCCACGCGGTCTTTTTTCTCTTTCATCTCGGTCTCGGTAGCTGCTCCGACCTTGATAACCGCTACGCCGCCGCTTAGCTTAGCTAGGCGCTCTTGTAGTTTTTCCTTGTCGTAGTCGCTCGTAGTTTCTGCGATTTGAGCTTTTATTTGGATGATTCTAGCGTCGATTGCCGACTTCTCTCCTGCACCGTTTACGATAGTCGTATTATCCTTGTCGATGATGACGCTTGAAGCTTGACCCAGGTCGCTTAGAGTCGCGCTTTCTAGCGTTCTTCCTAGCTCTTCGCTCACTACTTCGCCGCCCGTTAATATCGCGATATCCTCAAGCATCGCTTTTCTGCGATCGCCAAAGCCAGGAGCCTTAACCGCAGAGATGTTTAGCACGCCGCGAAGCTTGTTTACTACTAGCGTCGCAAGCGCCTCGCCCTCGATATCTTCAGCGATGATTAGTAGCGGTTTGCCTGTTTTTTGGATCTGCTCAAGCACAGGTAGTAGGTCTTTTAAATTTGTAATCTTCTTATCAAATAGCAATATAAACGGATTGCTAAGCTCGACCTGCATCTTTTCGGCGTTCGTGATGAAGTACGGGCTTAGATATCCGCGGTCAAACTGCATACCCTCGACCACGTTTAGCTCGTCGTGGATAGATTTTGCTTCCTCGACGGTGATGACGCCGTCTTTGCCGACTTTTTCCATTGCGTCTGCAATCAGTCCGCCGATGGCAGAGTCTGAGTTTGCCGAGATAGTGGCTACTTGCGCGATCTCTTTTTTATCGGTTACTTTGCGCGATAGGCTTTTTAGCTCGGCGATTATAGCTGCAGCCTCTTTATCCATACCGCGTTTTACCTCGACCGGATTTGCGCCTGCAGTGATGTTCCTTAAGCCCTCTTTAAAGATAGAGTGAGCCAAAACCGTAGCCGTAGTCGTACCATCGCCCGCCTCGTCGTTTGTTTTGCTAGCGACTTCTTTTACCAGACCTGCGCCCATATTTTCTAGAGCGTCTTTTAGATCGACCTCTTTAGCTACGCTCACGCCGTCTTTGGTGATCGCAGGAGCGCCGAAGCTCTTTTGCACTAGCACGTTTCTGCCGCGAGGCCCCATCGTTACTTTTACCGCGTCGTTTAGTTTTCTAACGCCTTCATATAGTCTATTTCTAGCCTCGTCTGAAAAAAATATCTCTTTTGCCATCTTTTTTCCTTTAAATTTAGATTATTTTAAAACGCCCAAAACATCTTCGATTTTTAGAACCAAATATGTTTTACCATCAAGCACGACCTCGGTGCCGCCGTATTTTGCGAAAACTACGCTATCGCCCACGCTCACGCCTTCTACCTCGCTTGATACCGCCAAAACCTTGCCGCTTAAAGGTTTTTCTTTTGCATTATCGGGTATAATGATGCCCGAAGCAGTCGTTTTGACGTCCTCGAGACGCTCGACTAAGACTCGTTTGCCTAACGGTTGAAAATTCATGATTCATCCTTTTGGTTGATTTTAGCACTCTTTTATTTTGAGTGATAAAATTATAGCTAAAATTTTACGTTTTGTCAATAATTTTAGCTTGAATATTTAAAAAGTCTTAGCCTAATCGACTAAAGTTTTATAAATAACATAAACTAAATCTTAAAGGATAAAAATGAAAAAGATCATTGTTTTTGTGCTTGCATTCGTGCTAATAGCCGTTATCGGCGTATATACGCTAGCTTTTACGAGCTTTGGAAACGATATAGTTAAACCGTACGTTCAAAACGCTATAAAAGAAAAAAGCGGATACGACGTTAAATTTAACAAATTCGAAATCCGCCCTACCGGTATAGATATCCAAGCCGTCGCAAATAGCGAAATAACGGCTAAAGTTAGCGGTGCGCTTTCTATTTTTAGTAAAAATTTAGACCTAAGCTACGATATAGACGTACAAAATCTGGCTTCAATGGGCATAAATTTAAAAGAGAAAATGCTTTTTTCGGGACTTATTAAGGGTAAATTTACAGACTTCGAAGCTACCGGAGCGGGTAAAATACTAGGTTCTACCGTAACTTTTAACTCGACAGTAAAAGATTACTCGCCGCTAGGCTTAAAACTAGACGCTAAAAATTTGGAGCTAGATAAGGCTCTGGCTTTAGCCGGACAGCCGCTTTACGCAAACGGTAAAATCTCGCTAACGGCCGATATTTCGCCCAAAGACGGCAAGCCCGTCGGCTCGGCGGTCGTCGAGCTAAACGATATAAAAGCTAACGGCGCGTTGCTAGCTAAAGATTTTAATCTGACGCTACCATCAAATTTTATCGCAAACGGTAAAATAACCGCCGACGTAAAAGACGACGTAATAAACGCAAAAAGCGCGGTGATAACGCCTATAGCTACGATAGGTAGCCAAAAGACGATATTTGAAATAAATTCGCAAACCCTAAGCAGCGACGTAAAAGTCGTCTTAGACGATCTCGCCAAGCTAGAGCCGATAATAAAACAAAAGCTTGTCGGACAAGCAAAAATAGACGCCAACGTAATAGTCGCAAAAAATAGCCTTAAAAATTTAGACGCCACGATAAACGCGCTAGGCGGCAACGTAAAAGTAGCTCTAAACGGCGAAAAAGTAGTAGCTAATCTCGACTCCGTAAAACTAGACGCGATTTTAAAGGCGCTATCTATGCCGGCTGCGGCGAGCGGCAAGATAAACGGCGACGTCAGGCTAGATAGTTTAGATTTTAAAAATTTAAACGGAGTAGCGAAACTCGCGCTATCTAACGGCGCTATAAACGAAAAACAAATGAGCGAGCTAAGCGGCAAAAGCGTTCCGGCGGACTTAAAACTAACTCTAAACGCTCAAACGAATATTAAAAACGGCATCGCGGAGTTTGACGTTTTAGCCGGCTTATCCCAAAACGGCACGAAAAATTTAATCGAGCTAAAAAAGCTAAACGGAAGTTTCGATATAAATAAAAATAGCCTAAAAAGCGACTTCGAAGCGCATGCTAGCGACTTAAAGTCTCTTAGCTTTTTAACGGGACAAAATTTCTACGGCAGCCTAAATATCAAGGGCGATGCCGTAAAAGAAGGGCAAAATCTAACCGTGAACGCAACGTCTAAGCTATTTGAAGGAAATATGGTCGCAAAACTAATAAACGACGATTTAAACGTAAATTTAAACGGCTTTACGGCTAAAGGCTTAACCGATTTTCTCGGATTATCGCACATTTACGACGGCGTAGGCGATATGAAGGCAAACTACGACCTAGCTTCGCAAAGCGGAAAATTCAATATCGCAATAGATCAAGGCCAGCTCGTAAAAACCGGGCTTAGCGAAACTATCGCTACTTTTACCGGTAAAGATATAACTACGGAAATTTATAGAAACGGCAAAATAGACGGCACGATAAACAAAGGCTTGATCGACTTTAACGTAGATATGCAGGCAAACAAAAGCAAAATCAGCGTAACAAACGGCAAATTCGATACGAATAGCAAAGCCTTAAATATCCCGCTAAAAATGAACTACGAAAAAACCGATATCGAGCTTAGCGTAACGGGAACTAGCGATGCTCCTAAATATAGCGTCGGTTCGGATTATATAAAAAGTAAAGCTTTAAAAGGGCTGGATAAACTGATAGATAAAAAGCTAGGCGGAGATAGCAATAGCACGAAGGACGCCGTTAAGGGGCTTTTAAAGAGCTTATTTTAGCGGCTTCGCCCCGTAACCGGGCGATTATT
>CAUQJW010000039.1:0-12805 GCA_963518485.1 uncultured Campylobacter sp. | reverse complement strand
GCATCGATCTGGTCTGCGTAAATTTATATCCGTTTAAGCAAACCACCATCCGCACAGATGATTTTGACGAGATCATAGAAAATATCGACATCGGAGGCCCTGCGATGGTGCGTTCGGCGGCTAAAAATTTCGCTAGCGTTTATATCGTCACGAGTCCGCTTGATTATGACGAGGTTTTACGAGTCATAGGGGGCGCAGACGAGAGCGAGAAGGCTACTTTTAGGCGAAATTTGATGATAAAAGCCTACGAGCATACCGCGGCGTACGACTCGATGATCGCAAACTACATGAACGAGCGCTTTAACGACGGTTTTGGCGAGATGAAATTTATCGCCGGCAGCAAGGTTTTTGATGCGCGCTACGGCGAAAACCCGCACCAAAAGGGCGCGTTATACGAGTTTGACTACTTTTTCAGCAACAACTTCACCGCGCTAAAAGGCGAAGCTAGCTTTAACAACATTACCGACATCAATGCCGCTTTGGCGCTAGCAAGCAGCTTTGATACAGCGCCTGCGGTCGCCATCGTCAAGCACGCTAACGCCTGCGGCTTTGCCGTAAAATCAAATCTGCTAGAAGGCTACGTAGAAGCTCTAAAATGCGATCCCGTCAGCGCATACGGCGGCGTCGTGGCGATAAACGGCACGCTAGACCGCGCTTTGGCCGAAAAAATCAACGAAATCTACGTCGAGGTCATTATCGCCGCAAACGTGGACGAGGACGCGCTTGCGGTATTTGAAGCCAAAAAACGCATCAAAATTTTCACTCAGGGCAATAAATTTTTACAGCGCGCAAACGACAAATACGACTTTAAGCACGTTGACGGCGGCTTTGTCTATCAGCAAAGCGACGAGGTGAAAGCTGGCGAGCTAGAAAATATGAAACTACAAACCGCGCGCACAGCTAGCGAGGCTGAGTTAAAAGACCTTGAGATCGCGTGGAAAGTCGCGGCTCTTACAAAAAGCAACTGCGTCGTCTATGTGAAAAATAGCGCCGTGGTCGCCATCGGTATGGGTATGACTAGCCGCGTGGACGCCGCGCGTGCGGCCGTGGCTAAGGCACGTGATATGGGGCTTGATTTACGTGGTTGCGCGCTCGCTAGCGAGGCGTTTTTCCCATTCCGCGATAGTATCGATATCGCGAGCGAGGCAGGCGTAAAAGCCGTGATACAGCCCGGCGGCAGTATCCGTGACGATGAGGTCGTGCAGGCGGCAAATGAGCACGGCATAGCGATGTATTTTACGGGCGTGCGCCACTTTTTACACTAAAATTTATGGGGGCGTTAGTCCCTATAAATCTTCTTTTGTCTACCGCTAGCGCAAGCATATATCTTAAACTAAATCAAGATTTATTTTCAGTAAATTAGAGTATAATTGTCCGAAATATAAAGGAGATAAAATGAGCGATTTTTTTAAAGATGCTAGCGAATTTCAGGCTGACGGCGCAACGGTACCGTTTTATAAATACGAAAAAGACGGGGTAAATTTCATCGGTTTCGACAGTCGCCCGTGCCCGCCGCCTGAGCCTATGGTAAATGCGTTAGTAGCCATAAAATTTGCCGATAAAAATACTAAAATCGTAATGGTAAACCATAAATTTCCGGCAGGCTTGATACCCAAGCTGCAATCACAATTTAATATCGATCGCGAGGATTTAGACGGCGGTCAGGTAAAAATGACGTTTAGCTTGAAAGAGGGCGGAAGCGTCGCAGACGTAGATACGAGTCTTTGCCATTAATGCTTTTAAATACTTTTGCGCCGCCTTTTAAGCTAGTAGGCGGCTATTTTATAATCGGAATTTTATTCTTATTCGCTAGCTTATTTGCTTACTTTCAGGCCGATTTTGAGACTTTGCCGGTACTTGAGACGGCTGGATTTTTACATATATTTTTCGTAGGGTTCGTTATAAGCATTATAATGGGCGCGCTTTATCAGCTAACTTCCGTTATTTTAGAAAAACCGTTTTCTACTATAACTGGCGCGATAACGAATTTATTTTTCTTCGCCATTGGTTTAACGGCTATGAGTTACGGGATGATAAGCGGAAAAACCGGCTTTATGCACGGCGGCGGGATGGTACTTTTATTATCTTTAATGTTTTTCGGCGTTACTTATTTGATTAGCTTTATGGATAACGAAAAAAGAAGCGTAGCGGCGTTTATGTTGTTTTTTTCCGCTATTTTTTTACTAATAGGCATTAGCCTTGGTTTTTGTTTACTTATGATCTTTTCGGGAACCTTACCGCTTGATTTTGAGACGACGCTAAAATATCACGTTTATTTCGTACTAGGATTCGTATTTTTGGTAGTAGTAGGCGTTGCTACCGTACTTTTGCCGATGTTTGCGTTAGCGCACGACTTAAAATTTACTCTTAGCAAATTAGCCTTTTGTTTTTATATTTTAGGCGGAGTTTTACTTGCAGTTAAAGACTTATACGCTTATTTTGCTTTTGCGGCGGCTTTTATAAGCTTCGTATGCGAAGCTGCGTATATCCTAAAAAAACGCGTTAGAAAGGCTTATGATTACTGGAATTTAAACATAATAGTATCTCTAGCCGCTTTTGCGGCATTTTGCGGATTTGCTATTTTGGATATGCTGGACGTTGCGGTATTTTTGCTAATTTACGGCTTTTTATATGCTTTTATAGTAGCCCATCTTTATAAAATCGCGCCGTTTTTGATTTGGTATCACTACGTAGCGCCGTTCGTCGGAAAAAGAAAGGTACCGCTACTTGATCATATGATTATTAAAAAGCCGACTTATCTCGGTATAGCGTTTAACGTCGCATCTCTTTTACTCTACTGCGTCGGCGCATTGTTTAAGATTAACTCGCTAAATTACGCTTCCGTACTTAGCTTGTCGGTAAGCGTAATTTTAGTAGCTATAAATATAATTAACGTTTTTAAATTTACAAAATTCGGAGTTGAAAAATGAAAGAAAAAATTTATGATGCGTTATCTACGGTGGTTGATCCGGAAGTAGGATTTGATATCGTCTCTCTAGGACTTATTTACGACGCTAGCTGCGATGAAAACGGTAATGCAAAAGTTACTATGACGCTTTCCACGAAGTCTTGCCCTTTGCACGAGATGATACTAGGTTGGGTAGAGACGGCGGTACTTGGGATTGATGGAGTAAAAGAGTGTAAGATAGATTTAGTATGGGAGCCTGCATGGAGTATCGAAATGGCGAGCGATTACGTAAAGGCTCAACTAGGAGTTTAAATTTATAGAGATACCGAACGGTATCTCTACGACGCATTAATTTTACGGATCAAAAATCGCTCCTAATCCATTTGCCTTCTCATATAAGTAGGTATATCTAGCATTGCTGAAACTTCCTCGCTATCGTATCCGCCGCTAGCTTTTAACAGTTCTATTCTTTGACTTAGTACTTGATTTTTAGAAGAAAACGGCTGATTATCTTGAACTATCCGTTCGGCTTTTTTTTCTAATTTTTCTTGAAAGCCGGTTGCTATGATAGTTACTTGAACTTTATTGTTCTCTATATTATCGTCGGTGGTCGTTCCCCAGATTACTTCAGCATTTTCGTCTACGGCTTCGTTAATTAAATTCATGGCATCGATAACGTCCGCCAGCGGAGACTCGGTATGCATTTTAAAATGTACCAAAACACCCATTGCGCCGTTAATCGTAACGTTATCCAGCAGTGGAGATTGGATAGCATTTTTTACGGCTTCTTGCGCCGCTTCGTCACCCTCGGCTTCTCCGGCACCCATTAGAGCCATACCGCGGTGTTCCATTACCTTTTTAACGTCGGCGAAGTCGGAATTTATATCGCTATTTCCAGAGCCTAACACGATAGCGCTCATACCGCTAACAGCGCGAGCTAGAACGTTATCTACGATTTTAAAACTATCTTTTATTCCGGCTCTTTTATCTATTAAGGCGCATAGCTTGTCGTTAGGTATAACGACTATCGAGTCGCTTTCTTTTCTGAGCTCGCTTAATCCCATTTCGGCCAACTGGCGACGTTTTTTACCCTCAAAAGAAAAAGGCATCGTAACGACGGAAACGGTTAATGCTCCGACTTCTTTGGCTACCTGTGCTATAACAGGAGCCGCTCCGGTACCCGTACCGCCGCCTAAACCGGAGGCTATAAATACGATATCGGAGTACTCTAAAGCACTTTTTATCTCCTCTCGACTTTCTTCGGCAGCCTTGCAGCCGACTTCAGGAACCATGCCGGCGCCTAAACCCTTGGTTATTTTTTCTCCGAGCTGAATCTTGGTATACGCCGGAGAATTTTCGAGCGCTTTCATATCGGTATTAGCGATAATGAGATCTATATCCATCTCCCCGCCGCTTTCTCTTATCATATGGTTTATCATGTTGCCGCCGCCGCCGCCGACGCCGACAACCTTGATTTTTGCGCCGTAATTGCTTCTTTTTTCCTCTACTACAAACCCGCTCATCCTATCTCCTTAAAATAATTGCGTCATTTTATGCCAAGTTTTTGAAAACCAACTCTCTTCTTTTTTCTTGCTTATATCGGCGATATTAGCAAGCTCGTCTTTTATATTTTTTTTATTTTCTATTTTTAAATCGAAATTAGAATTTTCTAATTCTTTTTTAGATCCCTCGCTATCAAGTTGATTTTCGCTAACCGGTTCTTCGTTATATATAATATTTTTCAAATTTTTACCGCTCGGGGCAACCTCGTCTTTATATCTCATTTTTCTTTCCGAGTCTATCTCGTACGGCGTAAAATAACCGGCTCCGTACATACATAAACCGATAGCGCAAGAATTCATAGGGTCTCGCATTGTTTCATATAGCCCCTCCATCTCCCTAGGCTTGGCTATACGAACCGGCATATTGTCGAATATTACCGAAGCGAGCTCTCTAATGCCCTCGACTTTAGCCATACCGCCCGTCAATACGACTCCTGCCGCAACGGAATTTTTATATCCGCTATCTTCTAGCATTTTGGCCAGAACCATGAGCGTTTCTTCGACTCTAGAATAAAGCGCATGAGAGATTACGTCTAGCGATATTTCTTGAATTTTGCCATCGTCGTTTATAGGAGGTATTTCTACTAATTCGCTAGTTTTATTTAGTAAATTTCCGTAGTTTATCTTTATTTCCTCGGCCTTTGCGAGCGGAGTATGAAGGGCTGCCGATAAATCGACAGTTATGTTTGACGAGCCGACGCCTAAAAAGCTATTATGTCTTACTGTATTTTCTAAATTTACTAATAAATTACATGTAGCGCCGCCCATATCTATCAGAGCTACGCCTAAGTCTTTTTCATCTTGATTAAGCGTGGCAATAGCCGAAGCATAACTGCAAAGGACTATATTGTCTATTTCTACGCCCGCTAGGCTGAGCGTCTTTTTTAAATTCGTTATTGCCGATTTTTGAGCCGTTATAACATGCGTTTGAACTTCGAGTCTACCGCCGTTCATGCCTAGCGGATCTTCTATATGCTCCTGATCGTCTACCTTAAAATTATAAGGCAGAATATGCAGCTTTTCGTGATCATTATGTATTAGAGCTTTTCTTTCGGCTTCAAGCATGGAGCGATTTATCTCTTTTATGCCTATTTCGCCGCCGGGTATATTGACTACGCCGCTACTTTCGACGCTTCTAGTATTTATGCCGGATATCGATACTACTACTTTTTCGTAATAAGTTCCCGCTACTCTTTGAGCATCGCTTAGGGCGCTTTTTATAGATTTAGACGCTAGTTCGATGTTAGTTATCGCGCCTTTTTTTATACCCTGGGTTTTGGACGTTCCCATGCCGATTATTTTTAGACCGCCTTCGTCGTGTTGCGCTATAGCGGCGCACACTTGAACCGATCCGACGTCTATACCTAAAATTTTAGTACTCAAAATCGTTACCTTTTGTAATAATATTCTACTCTATAACGTTTGCGTAAAGCATTAGTAATATCTTGCACGAGTTCTCTATTTTTAAGGTAACTAACGTTTTGCGTTACCGTATCTTTATACTCGTTTGCCTTTTTATCGTCAAGCAATTTTTGTTCCAAAATATCGTATATTACAGCTTTATTGCCTAACGATACATAACCTTTTTTCTTATCGCTTTCAAACATTCTACTAACGAATACGTTAAATTCGGTCGAACTTAGTCCTTCGATAGGCTTTGTTTCGTCTATGCCGATAAAGCCTACGTCCGTACCGCTAAAGCCTTTTTCTATAGTTTCTTCGGCTATTTTCTCTAAGTTTTCTTTAGCTTTTCTTTCTTTGTAGATTTCTTCGATTTGTTCTTTTGCTTCTTCGAAACTCATTATTCGCTGTGGAATTATTTCTTTTATTTTTACGATCATATAACCGTTTCCAAATGCAAACGGCCGCGTCGTATAGCCTATTTTCTGGGATTTTAGTTCGTCTATCGGAAGCGTTAGATTATCCTCGTCGGTTATCAAAACGTCGTTCAAATTTTTCTCGCCTTTTTTAATTTTTAGATATTCCTTATCGGCGTAAGTTTTGGTTTGTTTTAAAACGTAGTCTTTTTTAATGTCGTCTTTCGCGCTTTCAAAAGGTAAAATTTTATCGTTAAAATCTTTATAAGAACCCTTATTTTCATCGTAAAAAGCATTTAGCGCGCTTTCGTTGACGTCTATGTTAAGCGGATTTACGATCTGCGTTTCGAGTTTAAAAACGGTTCTAGTTTTAAAATCGTTTTTTTCGCTTTCCCATAGCGCTTTTAACTCATTTTCGTTTATTTTTACCGCTCTAGGATCCGAATTAATTATTTTTATGGCAACTCTATCTTGCATCAAAAAGCTAGCAGTCATAAGTTCTATGTCGTTTTTATCGACGGGGATTTGCAAAGCGTGATGAAGCTTATCTAGTAAAATAACGTTTTTTAATCCGTCTTCGAATTCGCTCGGCGTTATTCTCATTCTAGATAAAATTTCATTATATTTTTTTTTATCGAATTTACCGTCTGTTTGAAAATTCGTATCGGCTATTATATACTTAACGATATCCTCGTCGCTAACGCCTAAACCTAAATCGTCGGCGAAATTTAAAAGGAGATTTTCGTCTACCAAGCTTTGAATGGCTTGTTCTTGAATGCCTAACTCGTTAGCTTTTTCTTCGCTTAGTTTGCCGTCGAAAAGCTGATTATAGTAGGCGTATATTTGAGAGTATTTATTTTGGAAGTCTTGAACGCTAACGTTTCTGTGTCCGACCTTTGCGACCGAGTTGGAGCGATCTAAATTCATATCCACGCTTCCCCAGCCTACGAATCCGGCTCCTACGAAGCATATAACGCTTACCCAAATAGTTACTACTAAATATTTTTTGTGTTTTTGCATCCAAGTTAACATTAGAATTCCTAACGAATAAAATATGCTTTATTTTACCGAATTCAAGTGAAAATAACCTTAAATCCGTGCTTTTAAAGAGATAAATTTAATATTTGCTAACAAATCGTTAGTTATTGTTCGTAGTCGCGAGCGATATGTAACAGCTTGCACGTATTTTCTAGGATAGCGACGTCTTTAGCTAGCTGATATGCGGTACGGTTGTAGACGTAGACTCCGTATCCTTTGATAATCATAATATTTGTTTTGTTTTCGGTCATGTAGCGGTAAATTTCCGTATCGGCTCGCTCATACCAGTCGTCTAGCTGTCTAGGATCGTAGATGGGTACTTCGCGATGTTTTATATAGCCGAAATAGTCCTTGGGACGTATAAACGAGTGGTTTAGCGTATATGCCGTTACGTACGGCGGCATAGCGTAGCAGACGTATTTGGCTTCGTTTATGTTTTTATAAATGTTTAGGTGAATATCGGCATCTAGACTTGCTTCATTCCAGCGGTAATCTTTTTTGGAGTTTAGCACCACCATATTTTCTTCGGCTAGATTATCAAATATGGCATTTCTTCTATTTATGGCAAATTTGTCGTGTTCGATTCTTGCTGAAATAGAACCGTGAAATATGCCGAAAAAATTTTTACGAAACATAGAGAGCGAAATTCTGCTTATCTCGTCTAGCGAGTATTTTAAATCCATATTTTAACCTTTTGTAATTTCTTTTTGGCTATTATACATAAAATTTTAGAAGGACGCGATTGGATTCACCCCATATTCCCGTTTTGTTGCGCGAAGTTTTGGATGCCTTTAGCGGCATTGGAAGCGGAGTTGTAGTCGATTGCACGCTGGGATACGCCGGGCATTGCGCGGCTATTTTGGAATCAAACGGCGGCATTAGTGCGATAGGTTGCGATAAAGACGAAGAAGCGATAGATTTTTCCTCAAAGAAGTTGGCGAAGTTCGGCGATAGAGTTCGTATCTACAAAAGCGATTTTAGCGAAATTTTATCTAAAATAGACGTTAAAGATGTGCGCGCGATACTGGCCGACATAGGCGTATCGTCGCTGCAACTAGATAAAAACGAAAGAGGCTTTAGTCTAAAAAGCGACGTTTTAGATATGCGAATGGATAAAAGCGCCAATATTTCGGCATTTGACGTCGTAAATTCTTATTCGATCGAGCGTTTGACGAAAATTTTTAAAGAATACGGCGAGCTGCCTAACGCCGCGGCGATCGCCGAGAGAATAGCGGGCGAGAGGCGAAACGGCGCGATAGATTCGGGCGTAAAGCTAGCTAAAATAATAGGCTCTAAAAACATAAAAGGTCGCGGGGTGAATCCGGCTATTTTGGCGTTTCAAGCTATTCGCATAGAAGTAAACGGCGAGCTTGCGAAGTTGGAGCGTTTGCTCGATACTATAGAAAAATCGCCTATAGACGATTGCGTCGTGGCGATAATCAGCTTTCACTCATTAGAAGATAGGATAGTAAAAAATCGTTTTAAAAAATGGTCTAGCGACTGCGTTTGTCCGCAAGGAGTTATGAAATGCGTTTGCGGCGCTAACCACGCTATAGGCGAGACGGTAAGTAAAAAAGCTATAACGGCGAGCGCTGCCGAGATAAAGTCAAATCCTAGAAGCGCATGCGCCAAGATGCGAATATTTAAAATTTCAAGGAAACGGAATGCAAGATAAAGACGATTTGCTGAAGCTTCACGACGACGAGCAACGGTATGAAAGAAACTTAGACTTTAAAACGCTAATGATCGCCTATCTTGCGTTACTTATAGCTTTGGCGATATTTTTACCTAAAATTTATATTACGAACCAGATTTATTATATAAGTAGGGATATCGCGGATTTAAACGGCAAAAGAGATGTTTTGCTCGAAGAAAACCGCGAGCTTAGGCTCAAACTAGAGCAAATGAGATATAAAAATCAAATAATCGATCAGCTAAGATAGCCGTTACTTGCCGACTTCGTTTAAAGCGACCAATCTTTCCAAAACGTATTGCTCCAAATTCTTACGCGAGATTTCGTTTTTCATCGCTTCGTTATATATCATTTCGACTTTTGCCGAGTATTTTTCATAGCTAAAATACGGAAAATGCATGCTCCAAGCTTCTTTTATGAGTCTTTTGCTAACGCATCTTCTAGCCCAAATTTTAAATATATCAAATCCTATAAAAATCGCCGAAGTAGCTATTACGGCACTTACGATCGATAGATGAAAATCCATCTTTTCTAGCAACCCGTGGGTTAAAGCGATTAGTATAAATGAAACGATAAAACAAATAACGCCGTAAACTAGATAGGTGTTAAAGTGGCGAAATTTAAAATTTAGTTTCGAAGGATCTATTAGCATCCCTTCGTTAAAAAGGCAATTAGCCTCAAGCAAGTCGCGAAACAAAACCGGTTGCTTAGATATCACGAAAATATTTTTTAGGATAAAATCGGTTAGCATATTTTTTTGCATATCGTCCCTTTAAATTTACCGCGATTATAGCAAAAAAATGCTTATTTAAGCTACGGAGATGTAGAATCTTAAAATATAAAAAGGAGAGAAAATGGACGGAATAGTTTTTTTAAACGGCGAATTTATGAATGCAAACGAAGCTAAAATAAGCGCTTTCGATAGGGGATTTATTTTCGGCGACGGTATTTATGAGGTCGTGCCCGTCGTAGGCGGCGTTTTGGTGGACAAAATCGATTTTTGGGCGAGATTTGAAGCTAGTTTGGCGGCTATATCGCTAAAATTGCCGTACGACAAAGGGAAATTTGAAGAAATTTTAAGAGAAGCCGTCGCTAGAAACGATTTAAAAGAAGGCGGCGTTTATATACAAATAACGCGCGGCGCGGCGGCTAGAAGCTTTGCATTTATAGACGGGCTGGAGCCTACCTGCTATATTTTTTGCTACGAGGCCAAAATAACGGACAATCCTTTGGCTGAAAGCGGGATAGAAATCGCGAGCGTACCGGACATTCGCTGGAAACGTCGCGATATCAAATCCGTTTCGCTCTTAGCGCAATGCTACGCTAAAAATGAAGCCGTAAAGGTCGGAGCTTTCGAGGGATTTATGATTGAAGACGGATTTGTTACGGAGGGAACTAGCTCATCGGCTTTTATCATAAAAGACGGAGTTTTGATAACCAAGCCGTTATCTAACGAAATTTTACCGGGCATTAGAAGAAAGGTGATTTTAGGTTTTGCCGGCGAGCTAGGGCTTAAAATCGAGCAACGGAAATTTAGTATGGCTGAAGTTTACGAAGCCGACGAAGTATTTATCTCGGCCGCTACTTTACCGCTTTTGCCTGTCGTTAAAGCCGACGGCAAGCCGATAAACGGCGGAAAAATAGGCGTATTCTTTCGCGCTTTAAAGAAAAAATACGTGGAGAAGCTATTAGACGAAGCTTCTAAAGGCTAGGCTCTAAAAGCCTGAACTCGGGCCTATACTCGAAGTGCATCGTATCAAAGCTAACCCAGCGCCCGCCCCAGATGAAGCCGTGTTTTTCAAAAACGTGCACGATCTCTTCGGGGATTTGATTGCGGTAGGTGCCGTCCTTGCTCCAGCGCCAGTAGTCGCTCTTATCGGTGTTTATGTCGATCGCGATGCCGTAGGAGTGGGAGCTCTTGCGCTTTGTACCCTCGATCACTCGCCAGTTAAACGTACCCGACGGGTTATCGAGAAATTTTAGCAGCTCGGGTTTTTGCAGGGCTAGCGCGTCAAGCTCGTTTGAGACGGCTTGCAGAGCTGCTGCCGCGCTGTTTTTGGAGTTAAATTTAAGCGTTTTACCGCCGTGATTTTTTAGCCAAACGACATCGGTTAAATTTGCCTTCACTTCCGCCTCGCTCGCTCCGTAAATTTTGTCCAAAAGCTCGTAGTTTCGGTATCTGCCAGCGTCATTGCTAGGTAGCGCTAGAGGCTTAAATAGCGGATAAGGCTGCGCAAAAGTATCCTCTACGTCGGCGAGATTTAGCAGATGCGCCGCGTCTTTTGCCTCGCCGTCGTCAAATATAACCTTACTGCCGTCCGCGAAAACCACCTCGTTGCCGACGATTTTTACGCCGTAGGCTTTTTCGATCGCCGATTTTTTCGAGCGCGACGCTTCCTCGCTGCTAGCCACTTCAAAGGTATTCATTGAATTTATCCGCGAGACTAGCAAGCGTTTTGGATCGATATCTGCTACGTCTGAGCCGATTTTTAGCGTCGTGATCGCCACTCCGCCGATCATGGCTCTGCCGTTATCTTTCGTGTGGATACCCCAGACGTCGTGCACGGCGAGCGGTTCGTCGCCGCGTAGGCCCGCGTAGAGCATGATATGCCCGTTCATGTGAAATAGCGTTCTATACGGCACTGCCTGCGTTTTGATGACGTGCAGTTTTTCTTCCGCGCTTAAATTTGCTAAGCTCACGACCTTGCCGATTTGGCCTTGCGCCTTTGAGTTTCGCGGTAGCCACACGCCAAAGCTACCCAGGAAATCCTGCAAAAACAGCGAGCAGTCGCGCTTGCCGCCAAATCCGCCCCAGCCGTAGCTTTGCCCCAGTAGCGATGACGCCAGCGCCCTTACGTTTTCGTCGCTAAATTTGAGCGGAAAGCGGCTCGCGCTTTGTTTTGAGATCTCGTAGTTTTTTAGCCCGCTTTGGGTTTGGATTTTACCGTAAAATTTAAACCGATCCTCGCTTTGAAACGGTAAAATCGCGCCTATGCGTCCGTAAAATAAAAAGTTACCGTTTTTGTCGTAGACGGGCTCTTCGTCTTTGATAACGCTTAAAAATTTAGAGTTTTTTAGCTCCTGCACGGCCTCTGCGCTTAAAATTTTGATTTCGGTCGATTTTATCCACGCCCAGACGTTATCACTACCCACAAATGCCCACGCTCCGTCGGCCGAAAAGTGCGAAACGTAAAGCGGATAACCGATCGAAACGAAAGAGAGCTGAGCGTAGTCAAACGGCAGCCCTTCGCCTGCGCGCACGGGATTATAGAGTATGGCCTCGTCGGTCGGTAGGTTTCGCAGACTCGCGTTTGCCGTCGTTACCGCAGGTAGAGAAACCAGCCCAAAGCTCTCCACGCTAGCGTTTTTACGCACTTTTTCAAACCATTCGTTCGGGATTTTGCGCATATTTGAGAAATAATACTGCCTTTTTGCCGTATTTTTATAATAGTCAAGAGCCCAAAATGCATCTTTTGCGGTGGTTGAAGGCGCTCTTAGATCAAGCGAGTTAAAGCGTTTTTGCAGCAGAGTTTCGCCGCTACTTTGAGCCTCAAAAGGCAGTATCGGTAGCGCATTTACATTTTGATCGACGTCAAATTTTAGATAGCTGATGTGGCCTAAATTTTCGTCCGCGCTCTCCTCGGGCATGTCGTATGCGGGCGCGGCGTTAGCGCCTTGATCAGGTAAATTTACCGCACTAGTGGCATCTTTTGATGATGCGCAACCGCCTAGCATTACTAACGCTACTGCCGTAGAAAGCATAAATTTATTAATTTTCAATCTTACT
>CAUQJW010000038.1:0-12856 GCA_963518485.1 uncultured Campylobacter sp. | reverse complement strand
TGACTACGCCAGAAAGTACCATTATGATGACGTTTAGCTTGCCTCTAGCGATTAGCTGGCTCAAGAAAACCACCGAAAAAACAGCCGCGAGTCCAAATCCAAAAGCCGCTAGCGAGATATAAAGTACAGGTAGAGAGTAGGATGATAGCGATACTAGCACCCACCGCCGCGCCGCTAGATACGCCCAGGATATCGGGGGAGACTAGGGGGGTTTTTAAAAAGCCCCTGATACACCGCGCCGGCTGCAGAAAGAGCGGCTCCTACCAGTATCGCAAAGGCGATGCGAGGAAGTCTGATTTGCGTTATTACGGCGTGAGCTTGCTCGTTTGACGGCGGTGAGCCAAATAGCAAAGATTTTAAGCTAGCAAAAATTTCGGCCGCACCAAGACCGTATCTGCCAATAGCCAAGGAAGCAAAAGCGCAAACTATCAGCACGATCGTTAAAACGGCAAAAAAGACTTTGTTATTCAAATTTTACCTCGCTTACGTCGTACCACATCGCGTAGCTTTTCGTCGCTCGGTAAAATTTAACTCCGCCCTCATCTTTTACTAGCCATTTATCCTCGTTTTTTCTAAAAATTTTCTCTTTTTCTTTTGGGATTTCTCCGACGAATTTTAAAAATTCGTAAGCCTCGTCCTTGCTCATA
Source organism: uncultured Campylobacter sp. (assembly GCA_963518485.1). Lineage (GTDB taxonomy): Bacteria > Campylobacterota > Campylobacteria > Campylobacterales > Campylobacteraceae > Campylobacter_A. Next base: position 12,209 of record CAUQJW010000038.1, on the reverse strand, counting down.
AAACTCTTTTCGTAAACGGTGTCAAATATCCGTACGTTTACGTTTGCGCCCAGATCGTAAAGCATATTAAAGGTGACGTTGTAGCCAAACATTCTAGGATTTTCGTTTATAAAAGGCGGACGTTTTTTGGCTCTTTCGTCGATGCCCGCAAGTAAATCCATCCAAATTTCTCTAAGGCTTGGATAGTCCTCTAAAAAGCTAGTTATGCATACTTATTTTTTTGTTGCGTCGTTTAGCTTTTTTATATCGCCAAGACCGACTGAGCGAGAGGCTACGACGATATCGTGTTTGCCGATCGCATCTAGCGCATCGCCATCTAGCCAGCTTTTTTTCATAAATTTTATATTTTTTACGCCAGCGTTTTTAGCGTTTTGCTCGCAAAATTTAAGCATCCCGCCAAATGCGTCAAGCGCAGTTAGGCTTTTGGCTCGTCTTGCCATCGGTACGCTAAGGCGCCACGGTCCGCAACCAACGTCTAGTACGCTATCTTCGGACGTTATCGGTAAAGTATCCGCTAAAATTTGTGCGCTACGTTTTTCAAGTTCGGCCATGCCGTTATACATCTGGGCTATTTCGTCCCAATTAATGGCACTTCCGCCGGCTCCGTCTCTAGTCATAGGCGCAAATTTAAGCTCCCTAATCGCTTGCCAGTTTAGTAATCCTTGCATGTTTGCTCCTTAAAATTTAAGACAGGACGCCTAAACTATCCAAGGCGTCCTAGAGGGGCAAATTTTAAAATTTGACTTCGGCCGAGAGCATAAATGTCATGCTCTGTCCTAAAAATATACTTGTGCCCGCACCCGTCGTAGTTCCGTCGATATTTGACGGGAACATTCCGACCTAGTACTTTTTATCCAATACGTTATTTACGTTAAATCTTAGCGTAGTTTGCTTGCCTAGCCACTCTTTGGTTACGTAGCGGATGCCAAGATCGGTCGTAAAGTACGCAGGTACAGCATTTACGTTGCGCTGATCGGCGTAGCGTTTGCCGGTGTAGTGTAAATTTGCGCTTAGGGCTAGCTTGTCAGTATTTGGCACGACGTAGTCAAAGAGTAAATTTGACTGAATTTTCGGTTCGCCGACTACGATTTTGCCCTGCGCGTAAGCTTGTTTTGCCTTTTTTAGCTTCGGCTGTATTAGCGCGACGCCGCCCATTACGCTAAGATCACTCGTTATCTTGCCTCCCGCGGTAAACTCCATGCCTCTATTTTTACCTGCTCGCCTTGGATGCTATATTCGTTGTTGTCGCCTAGATAGGCTATCGGGCGTTTTATCTCATAAAGCGCCGTAGATAGGTCGATATCTTCTATCCTAGCTTTTGCGCCGATCTCGTATTATTTGCTTCTAAACGGCTTTAAGACGACCGTTTCGCCGTATCTTGGATTGGTTCTTTCGTAAGTGTAGCTTGAGCCTGCTTGCAAGCTGTCTGCGTAAGTGAAGTATAAGCTTACGTTTTTGATAGGGCGATAAATAAAGCTCGCCGCGTAGCTAGTGCCGCTCTCGTCGTACGTTTTACGCCTGTTTGCTTGTTTTTGTTTTCAAAGTTGCTTCTGGCTGCGCTTAAAATCACGCTAAAGTAGTCGTTTAGCTTGATATCGTCGGCGATAGTTAGGTTTTTCATAGTACTTTGACTATTTTTATAAGCCCCGCCGCCTTTTGTTACGTGCGGATTTGAAAAGGTTTTTGGATTATACAAATTCGAGTTGCCCAAATTTGCTCTTCCGCCGGCGGTTTTTGCGCCGTATATCGTCCATATATATCCGTTTGCCTGCACGCCAAAGTCGTGCTCTACGCCGAACGTTTCAAACTCTGTTGCGGCTTTAGCAAACCAGCTTTGCACGTCAAACCTGCTGGCAGCGCCGTTTCCTCCGCTAGCCGCTACACTAAAATCGCCGTTTTGGTTTATAAAGGTTTTGCTTGTACCGTACATATCGCGGATGGCTTTTTGCCACTGATAGCCGCCCTCAAAATACCAACTCTCAGTCGGCGCGTATTTAAATTTAACGCTAGCGGTCGTTGTTTTTAGGTTGCTTCCCGCCCACTCTTGTTCTAAGCCCGCTTTCGTATTTTTAGTAGCATCCGGAATGGCAAAGTTTAAAACGCCGTTTCTGCCAGGTACTGAAAAGCCGCCGGGTATTCCTAGCATTTTGTGTTTGTAGTAGCTAAAATTCGTCTCGATAGTAAAATTTTCGGTTAGATAAAAATCAAGGCCAAGGCTAGCTAAATTTCTTTCGTAGTCGCTATTTTTAGCTTGTTTAGCGCCGTCGCTCTTGTAAAACACGCCTCGGTAGCCGACGTACTCAAATCTATCTGAAGTATCCCAGCCTATACCGAAATTTGACCTACTCGTATAATCAGCCCAAAACGTGTTTGAAAACGGTATCGGACGTTTTCTAGTGTAGTTAAAGATACCTGCCGGATCTTGTCCGCCGTAAAGCGAGCCTGCAAGACCGTTTTGTATCTGAAGACCCTCAAACATATACATAGGTATGGCCGTAGTAAAAGCCGTCCCAAAGTACGCTACCGACGACTGAACCCTGAAAGCCGCGAGTCTGCGGACGGCCTACCTCGATACCGCCTCTGGTTTGGATTTGCGCCGAAGGGAAGTACTTCACCGCATCCTCAAAACCGGCCACGCCTTGGTGATTCATCGCCTCGATCGACATCGTATTGACCTGATACGGCATATCAAGCACCTTTTTACCAGCTAGCGGACCGCTGGCGACGCCCTTGTTTAGTATGCCTTCGCTTATACCGCTTTCGCTGATATTATCGCCGATACTGTTTACTTCGACGCCTTGAAGCTTGACCGTCTCGGCTGCGTTTGCTTGTGTGACAAACAGCGCTAAAACCGCACATGTGGCAACTGAAATTTTAATTTTCATTTATACCCCTTTTGGATATTAAATTGGAAATCGCTTATCTTACATATTTTTAACTTAATATTAAATTATAATATCATATTAACAACATATATTAGATTATATTTAATTGAAAGCAAAATACGGAACGATTAACGTATTCGTAAGTATTTTTTAAATAAAATCCCCCTTTAAATCTTGACGAAAGGCGAGGCGTGCAGGCAGATAAAACGATATTTTACATATGCGTAACCCTTATCGCGATAAGCATCGTTTTTTCGCTATCTTTGCCCGTTTTTACGGTACTTTTTTTTAACTACGAGCCTTACCATTTTTTTATCCGTCAGTTTATAGTCGGAGTAATCGGGATACTTTTAATGTGGGGAATTTCCAGGCTAAATCCAGACAAAGCGATGGTTTATCTGGGTTTCGGACTATTTTTCTCGTGCTTAGTCGCCATGGGGGCGATGCACGCCCTGCCCAGCTCGCTCGTTACGGATGCGGGCGGAGCCAAGCGCTGGATACGTTTACCGGGCTTTTCTCTCGCGCCGGTAGAGTTTTTTAAAATCGGCTTTGTCTATTTTCTGGCGTGGAGTTTTGCGAGAAAAATCGACGATAGTAAAAAAAGTTTAAAAGAAGAATTTAAGCTAATATTCCCTTATATGTGCGTTTTTTTGATCGTAGTTTATCTAATAGCCGTACTTCAAAACGACTTAGGACAAGTCGTAGTTTTGGCTCTTACGCTTATTATGATGGCGCTTTTTGCGGGAACTAGTATTAGGTTATTCGCCATAGGCGCCGTAGGCGCGATCGTTTTGGCTACGATAGCCATCGCCACGTCCGAACATAGAATTTCTCGTATAAAATCATGGTGGGGAACTATACAAAATATGGTTCTTTCCATCCTACCGGAAGGCGTCGCAGATGCTTTACGCGTAGCCGACGCTCCAGAGCCTTATCAGATTTCCCACTCGTTAAACGCGATAAAACACGGCGGATTTTTCGGAGAAGGTCTAGGCGCGGGCGTATTTAAACTAGGCTTTTTAAGCGAAGTTCATACGGATTTCGTGCTAGCCGGTATCGCCGAGGAGATCGGCGTTTTAGGTATTTTAGGAATAACGCTTTTGGTAACGTTTTTACTTTATAGAATTTTTCGAGTATCGGCTAGAAGCGAAAATAAAGTCAACCATCTGTTTGCGCTAGGAGTCGGACTCGTGACGTCTTTTTCGTTTCTTATGAATAGCTACGGCATTACGTCTATTACGCCGATTAAAGGTATCGCGGTACCGTTTTTAAGCTACGGCGGTAGCTCCATTTTAGCCCTCTGCGTGGGCGTAGGCATGGTGCTAATGATTAGTAAGAAAGTGAGAAACTAGATGATCGTTATATGCGGCGGCGGGACGGGCGGACATTTGGCGGTCGCAAAGGCTCTAAACGAAGAGCTTACGAGACGCGGCGAGCAAACGATGTTTATAGGCTCCAGTAACGGACAAGATACGGCATGGTTTGAAAGCGACGAAAATTTTAGCGATAAAATTTTTCTGCCGAGTAAAGGCGTGGTAAACAAAAAAGGCTTAGGCAAAATCGTATCGCTTCTAAATATATTATCCCTTGCTTTTCGTTGTCGTAAAATTTTTAAAGACAGAGGCATTAAAGCGGTCGTAAGCGTAGGCGGATATAGTGCGGCTCCGGCGGCTTTTGCGGCGATATTTTCCCGTACGCCGCTTTTTATACACGAGCAAAACGCGGTTATAGGAAAACTTAATAAATTTTTAAAACCGTATGCAAAAGGGTTTTTTAGCTCGTATTTCGAGCCGACTTATCCGTATCCCGTTGCGGATAAATTTTTCGCCGTATCCAGACAAAGGGAAAAGCTAAACGTCGTGATATTTCTCGGCGGTTCGCAAGGAGCGTCGGCTATCAATACGCTGGCGATAAAAATAGCTCCTATTTTAGCCGAAAAAAATATAAAAATAATTCATCAATGCGGAAAAAAAGATTTTGAAAATTTAAAAATTAAATACGATGAAATCGGCGTTAAAAATTTAGACCTATTCGACTTTAGCAAAAAAATAGAGCTAAAAATGAACGAAGCCGATTTGGCGATTAGCCGCGCCGGAGCCGGGGCTCTATGGGAGCTAACGGCAAACGCGCTGCCTACGATATTCGTACCCTACCCCTACGCCGCGGCGGATCATCAAACCTCTAACGCAAAGTTTCTAGTAGAAAAGAATTTAGCTAAATTTTGTTTTCAAAAAGAGGGATCTGTCGATCAAAACGAGATTTTAAAAACTATCGAAGAGATAAATTTACGAGAAATCTCATCCGGCCTTCGGGCGCAAATAGACAAAGACGGAGCAAAAAAAATAATAGACGAAATTTTAAATTATCCGCGCTGAAGATTATTTACGAGTTCGTCGTAGCTTATGCGATTATCGTTTAAAATTTGCGTCAATAATTTCAAAGAAGCGTCTATACCGCCGATTTTTTCAGCCTCTAAAAGCTGTTTATAGATGGGGTCTATAAATTTAACGGCATCGGCTCTCGGTTTACGTCTGACGGAATGGTAGCCGACTATATTTCCATCCGCGTCTACGGAAGCCGTGACGTTGGCAAAAACCCAGTAAAACCCGCCGTCTAGGCTTTGGTTTTTAACGAATGCGAAAATTTCTTCTTTATTTCTTATCCTATCCCAAAGCAATTTAAAAACTATTCTCGGCATATCCGGATGTCTGATTATATTATGCGGCTTATATAAAAGCTCGTCTAATCTTGCCTTGGCTAGACGCATAAAAGGCTCGTTACAATAAGTGATTTTGCCGGTTTTATCGGTTTTTGAAACTATAAATTCGTTCTCTTTTAAAAAATACTCTTTGCCGATATTTTCTTGCATCTTGGACTCCTTTTACGATAGCTTCTCGCCGATAGAATCGATCTTAAGCTCTTTTAACTCGTAGGCTAGATAATGATAGACCATTTCGTCGGTTTTTAAGCTTTTATCGCTAAAAACGGGAGATATCATAGAAATAATCCTGTCCGTCATGCCGGCGATTTCGATTAGCAGTAGTTCGTCTTGTCTAGCTTTAGCCGTTTTGATGCCGTAGAGAAAAAATTTATAAAGCGTCTTAAACTCGGACAATACGACGTTTGCTATAATGACGGCATAGGCTTTTAAAATAACTTCGAGCCGCTTTTGCATATCCGTAAGCTCGGTTAATAAAACGCTAACTTCCTTTCTCTTATCGTCGTATTTTCGGATCCATTTTTTAGAATCGGCTTTTAATAAATTCGCGTACTCTACCGATAGCAAATCTATTACGTCTTTTATATCCTTGTCGCAAACTTGCAAATTTTTACTAACTTCTAAGCTAACGCCGCTTTGTTCGGTTTTTAAAGAAATACGCCTAATTACTTGATCCACATAATCGCTTATATTTTCGTAATAATCCTCGCCGCCGAAAACGCTGGTAAAATACGGACTTTCGTCTTTTTCTAAAACTTCGTATTTTTTAACCGAGTTTAAAATGGAATTAAATTCCGATACGCTCATCTTTTCATATTCGGATTTTATTTTACAATCTTCCAAATCGACGAGTCTTTTTTTGATATTTTCGATATTTTTTAAAATTAACGAGTAGTCCATAAAACCCTCTTAAAGAATGGTGCGCCCGAAGGAATTCGAATCCCTGACCTTTTGAACCGCAATCAAATGCTCTATCCAGCTGAGCTACGAGCGCATGTATTTTTAAGTAAGAATTGGGATTATAGCTAAGCAAAGCTTAAAATTTTATCAAATTTTATAAAGCCACTTTTTTCCTCGATTTTACTAAATTTAAACGAGCGTAAAAAAACTTTATGATATCTTTACGTAAATTTTCCCTAAAAATAAAAGGAGATAAAGTGATACATAAAATTTTGATCGCAAACCGCGGAGAGATCGCCGTTCGCGTGATCCGCGCCTGCAAAGACCTGCACATCAAAAACGTCGCCATTTACACCAAGCCCGACCAAGACTGCCTTCACGTCAAAATAGCCGACGAGGCCTACCAGATCGGTATCGACCCGATCAAGGGCTATCTAGACGCCAAGCGCATCGTCGAGGTCGCAAAAGCATGCGGCGCAGACGCGATACACCCGGGCTATGGATTTTTGAGCGAAAACTACGAATTTGCCAAAGAGGTCGAGGATGCGGGGCTTGTTTTCATCGGACCTACCGCCGACGTCATCCGCAAAATGGGCAATAAAAATATCGCTCGCTATCTGATGAATAAAAACGGCATCCCTATCGTGCCTGGTACAGAAAAGCTAAACAACGAAACTATAGAAAACATCAAACTCTACGCCGAACGTATCGGCTATCCAGTCATCCTAAAAGCTAGCGGCGGCGGCGGCGGACGCGGCATCCGCGTGGTGTGGAAGGAGGAGGAACTAGAATCCAGCTTTGAAAGTTGTAAGCGCGAAGCTAAGGCGTTTTTTAACAACGACGAAGTTTTTATGGAAAAATACGTCGTAAATCCGCGCCACATCGAGTTTCAAATTTTAGGCGATAAATACGGCAACATCATCCACCTAGCCGAGCGCGACTGCTCGATCCAGCGCCGCCACCAAAAGATCCTCGAGATAGCGCCTAGCCCCACTATGAGCGAAAGCCTGCGAAAAAGCATGGGCGTGACCGCAGTCGCCGCGGCAAAGGCCGTAAACTACACCAACGCCGGCACGATCGAGTTTTTGCTCGATGATTACAACAACTTTTATTTTATGGAGATGAACACCCGTATCCAGGTCGAGCACGGCGTGACCGAGGAGATCACGGGCGTGGATCTCATTGTACGTCAGATCCGTATCGCTGCCGGCGAAATCCTAGACATGGAGCAAAGCGACGTCATAACGCAGGGCTTTGCGATCGAGGCGCGTATCACCGCAGAGGACGCATGGCAAAACTTCATCCCAAGCCCAGGCGAGATCAGCGGCTACTACCCTGCTCTAGGCCCTTCCGTTCGCGTGGATAGCCATCTATATAAAGACTATCAGATACCGCCTTTTTACGATAGCTTGCTAGCTAAGCTCATCGTCCGAGCACCTAGCTACGATCTAGCCGTAAATAAACTAAAACGCGCGCTAGATGAGTTTACGATCGAAGGTAGCGTTAAAACCACGATCCCGTTTTTGCTCAGCATCAGCAAGGAGCGCGACTTTAGGCGAGGATTTTTCGATACGTCATACGTCGAAAACAAGATGCCTACCCTGCTAGAAAAGATGAAAACCAAAGACAACGAGGACAACGAAGAGGTGATCGCCGCCATCGCCGCCGCGATACAAAGAGTAAAGGATGCCAGGAAATTTAAAGAGGAGCACGCGGATGAATGATTTTTTCGATAGCTTAAAGGATATAAAAAAAGAGCTTCAAAAGGAGCAAAATGCAAATTTGAGCTCAAATTCATCCGCCAAAAATGCCTCAAAGCAAAATTTAAAGCCTGAGCCAAAAACTTTTAGCAAAGAAGAAGCCATCGCACACAAAGAGCAAAATTTACGCGATGAGTTTCTAGCCTACGTCAAGGACGCGGATATCAAAAAGTGCTAGTCGTGCCGTTTTCCACCCTGCCTAGCCCCTGCCCCTACCTCAAGGACAGGGACTCGCGCATGGAGTATCGCTACATAGACGGCTGCGACTTTGCCGTAAACGACGCTCTAGCTAGGCGCGGTTTTAGGCGCTTTGGCAAATATTTCTCCAAGCCAAACTGCGCAGGGTGCCGCGAGTGCGTAAATATCAGGGTCGATGCGCTAAATTTTAAATTTAGCAAATCCGCCCGCCGTACGATACGCAAAAACGAAAACACCAAAATCATCCTCACAAAGCCGCTCATAGACGACGCACACGTGGCGTTATACAAAAAATACCATAAATTTATGCAGCAAAAGCGCGAGTGGAAGTACTACGAGCTAGACTTTCGCCGCTACTACGAGCTCTACGTCGCGGGGCACGCGGAGTTTGGCAAGGAGATAGCGTATTTTGCAGACAGCCGTCTTATCGGCGTCGATCTCGTCGATATCCTTAGCGACGGTATCTCGGCGGTTTATTGCTATTACGACCCTGATTTTGCGGACCTTAGCATCGGCAGATACTCGCTCTATCAGCAAATTTTACTCGCACAGCAGCTAAATTTACGCTGGATATATCTAGGCTACTACGTCAAAGACTGCCCTAGCCTAGCTTATAAGGGCGAATATAAGCCGTTTGAGCGGCTCAAAGAATACGTAGATTTAAACGAAACGCCTATTTGGGGAGAGATGGAACGCTAATTGCTTTAAAAACTATTGAAAATAGGTATTTTGGAGAAAAAATTGATAGAAATTAAGCAAACTTTAGAATCTTTAAGCGTAAAAACTACGGACGGCGCGCTATTTAACGAACTCCAATCGATGCTAAGAAAAAATTTTGCCAAAACTTTAGGGCAAAAAGACAAGGTTATCTCTTTTTACGATGAAAACGAAAACGCTCAGCGCAAATATTTTTTTAAATTTCTAGCAAAAATTTGCGAAAAACACGGCGTAAAAGCGCCTGATTTGTTTTTATGCCAATACGCTACGATTAAAATTATATATAAACAAATCAACTCTTTAAAAGTAGTTATATTTTGCGAAGTTATATTTGCAGACGGTTGCGCAACGTTTAACTTTAACGCTCCTAACGGACTTTTTGCAAGCTATATAGCCCAAAAATTTAAAGACCAAAAAATACTTATAAACGATGACCGTTCTTCGCTTTGCATTTATCTAAAAGATCCCAAACAAACCGCATGGCTCGAAGAGCTTTTAAATAAAAACGAGCATATGCACTTTAGCGTATTTTTCGATTACGATAAGAATGATTTAAATAAATTTAAACGCGATTTAAACGTAAAAAATTCTCAAAAATTCGTTAGAAGATTTAGCACGCTAGCAGAGCTGTTCGAAGAGCAATTTCAAGCTCTAAACTGTCTAAGTAGCGACTGCTTCGAAACCGTTAGAACGAACTACTTAGAACTCGTTAAGCTTTATCATCCGGATAGACACGCAAGCAAATCGGAAAAAATAAAACTAGAATACCGAAATAAATTCGAAAAAATACAAAATGCGTATGAGAGCCTAAAAAACTATTTTAAAGAACAAGAAGCCTTCGTAAACGCCGTTTAAAGGTCTTTAAAAGTATTTTTTTATAGAATAGCAAAATACTCTTAAAGGCTACAAATGGCTGCTAAAAAATTTACGACGGAAAGCATCAACGTTCATTCGTTGCTAGAACTCGAAATCGCTACTATCAGACGATATTTTAACCGCGCAAAAGACGTAAGCGCCGTTTCGCTTATTTATTTTAGACTTCCCAAAAACGCTCAAGAATACGGCGATATATTCGAAAAAATTTTAAGAAGTACCGATGCGGTAGTAAAAGAAAAAGAATACTACGTGGCTATACTTTACGCTACGGATAAAATCGGCGCGCGAAAGATTTTATCCGATATCCAAGAATTTTTAGGCGAAAAGCCGATAGATACTATCGTTTCATTTCCGCAAGACGGTACCGATGCGGCGACTCTGATAACCAAATTTCAAGACGAAATTAAAGACAATTACGGAGTATTGCTAAGCTGTTTAAAGGTGGATAACTTTCCGATTTTCGAAGACTAAAGGCCGTATAGAGAGTAGTTTCTTTTTCTTTCGCTAGAGCCTGCGATATTTAATATTTTGCGATATTTTGTGACGGTTCGGCGAACCATTTCTATATTAAATTCCTTCTTTATAAACTCCAAAATTTTTAGATCGCTAAGCGGCTTGGCGGGATTTTCGTTTCGGACGAGATTTGCTACGAAGTCCTTGATGACCTTGTTTGAGACGTCCTCGTCGATCGCAGCGGAGAAAAAGCTCTTTATAGGCACAAGACCGCGCGAACATTCAAGGTATTTGTTTGAGATGCCGCGCGAGATGGTCGACGGGTTTCGCCCCAGATCCTCGGCAATGTCCTTTAGGCGCATAGGCTTGATGTCGCCGCCGAAAAAGTAATCATACTGATACTCCACTAGCATGAGGGCGATCTTTCTCAGCGTGGCTTTTCGCATATCAAGCGCATCTATGAGGTCTTTTGCCTCTTTTACGCGGGAGGCGACGAAGCTCTCTTTTTCGTCTAGCCCCTCGACGTCGATGACGATCTCTGGGTAAAAGTCGTCGTTGATCCTCACCTCGATACCGCCCGAGCTCGTGTCTATGACGATGTCTGGGATGATCGCCGCAGCTTCGCTCATATACTCGATCGCGGGCGGGTTTTTTAGCCTCTTGATGACGGCGAGCGCTTCGTTATAGAGCGGGATTTTGCGCATTTGGGAGAGGTTTTCGAAATTTAACGCAAGCTTTTTAGCGCTTTCAAAGAGCTTCTCGTCCAAATTTAGCTCCTCAAGCTGAAACAAAAAGCTCTCCTTATAGTCCTTTGCGCCGATGCCCGAGGGCTCGAGGTATGCAAACCGCTTTCGCACCGACTCGATCTCCGCCTCGCTAAATTCGTCAAAGACTTCAGGTTCGTAGTAACCCTCCTCGTTTATGCACTCGATTATTTTCATCGCGATTTTTTGGGATTTTTCGGTCGGAAACAGCGGCTTATCTATCTGCTCGATTAGCTTGTCGTAAAGCCCCGTTTTAGCCACGCTAAAGCTTTCGATACTATCGGTTACGCTGTTTTTTGATATTTCTTTGAAGAAGTTTTTATCTTTTTTGGATGGCGCGGCGCTTGGTAGCTCGCTTAAATTTCGCTGCTGCACGCTAGCAAACGGATTGTCCGCCAAAAACGGCTCAAGCGTCTCCTTTAGCTCCTCGACGCTGCTGCTTAGTATCGGCAGCCACGAGCGCAACGTGTGCGAGAGCTTATTTTTGGGAGCTTGAGTTTGCTTTAGCATTATTCTACAAATTTAAACTCTTCGCCCAGATAGTGGGTGCGCACGAGTTTGTTATTCGCGACTTCGTTCGCGCTGCCGCTAGCTAGCAGGCTACCGTCCTTGATCACGTAGGCGCGGTCGCAGATAGCTAGCGTCTCGCGGACGTTGTGGTCGGTGATGAGCACGCCGATGCCAAGCTTTTTTAGATCCCTAACGATACTTTGTATGTCGCTAACGGCGATCGGATCGACGCCGGCAAAGGGCTCATCCAGAAGCAAAAATTTAGGCGTGATGATGAGGCTTCTAGCGATCTCGCAGCGTCTGCGCTCACCGCCGCTTAGACTCACGCCCTTTCGCAGGCGTATTGGCTCGATGTTTAGCAAATTTAGCATTTCATTTACTTTTTTCTCGCGGACCGCCTCTTCTAGATATAGGATCTCGGCGCCGA
>CAUQJW010000037.1:0-12880 GCA_963518485.1 uncultured Campylobacter sp. | reverse complement strand
CTCAAAAACAGGAAAATACCTTTGATTTTCTTTCATCGAGGTGATGATGACCTCGCTAGGCACCTCCAAAAACTCCCGCTCAAAGCCACCCAGCAGCGCGGTCGGATGCTCGGTAATCGCTACGACTTCGTCTAGCAGCGCCTCGTCCACCTCGACCGTTACGCCGTTTTTGGCTTCGATTTGTTTAAACTCGCTCAAAATTTTCTCTCGGCGCGCGTTTTGATCGAGGATTACGCCGATTTTAGGCATCGCGGCGAAATAATCTTTCGCGTTTTTGACGCTAAATTTATCGTAGCCGACGCTTCTGTGCATGAAAATACTGTCGCCGCTTTCCACGTCAAATTTGTTAAATTTAACGACCTCGTCTCCAAGTAAACACAAAAACGAGCGTATAGGGCGGATAAACTCGAATTTACCCTCGCCCCAGCGCATGGATTTGCCGAAATTTAAGCCGAGCAAAAACTTCTCTATCATATCGCCCAGAAGCCCAGAGCTAGGCTTGCCGGCGACTGGCTTTTTGTAGTAGAGCACCTCTTTGCCGCCGACTGTTTCAAATTTGAGCTCGGATTCATCGATACCGCATTTTTTAGCAAAGCTTAGCGCGGCCGGCGTCCAGGCGCCGTCTTTTTGCGCGACTTGCCTTGGCGCACCGATAAACTCGCTAAATCCGTCCTCCTGGCGCACCGCAAATTTCGGGTGGTAAAACGCGATCCTGCGCGGCGTGTAGTAAAACTCGCACTCGCTATCTAGGCCGTTTTGCGCTAGCGTCTCGCGCCATTTTGCCGCGACGTTGCCGCACTCTTTTAAAAACGGGATCGCCGGCAGCTCCTCGACGCCGATCTCAATCAGTAATTCTTTCGTCATTGTTCGCCTCTTTCATTTGTTTTATTTTTTCTCTCATTTCGTTTTTTCTTTGCATTTGGACGGTAAATCCGCGTACTATAAATATCATAAACGCCGTAAAAAGCGTCAGAACTATATAATCCGTCATCGCTCTACCGCCAATTGTAATTCATTTTTATAAATTTTTATCCTAACTCCTTTTAAAGTTATCTCTTCTTTATCTTTTAGGATCTTGTCTCGGTCGTAAAATTTAATCTCGCCGAAATTCCCTACTAGTCTATTTCCGCGTATTTTGCCGCTAATTTGCCTAATGACGTCGCCGACTTTTGCGTTTTTTATATCTCCTATCATAAATTTTTCTATATTTTCTTTGCCGATCAGCTTGGCGACGCAATAAGAGCTAATCTCTAAATTTCCTTTATACTCGCTAAGAGCCGTAACGACTACGTCAATTTTAGAGCCTAACTCGACGTCGCTTTTAGGTTCGTAGACGTAAATGCCCCTATCGCCGTCATTTATAGTAAAACCCGTTCTATCCTTTTGCGTCACGACGACATTTTTAACGAGCTTAGGCAATTTTACTTTGCGGCCGTAAAGCTCGTCTATCGTAGTAGATGCCGTTGCCGCGGTATTATCGCTCAAAGTAAAACTTAACGCGAAATGATCGGAGATTTCGCCCTTTTCGTCGCGCCGAATTTTAAAATCTTTAGCGTTCTTAAAAATATCTCTTGAAAGCAAAATCTGGTCTATAGCTTCCGAGCCTACGTGAGAATATCGCTCGTCTCTAGGAACCGTTCGCCATAAATTTTCAAGTCCTTTACTAAGCGCTAAATCCTCTAGTAGGCCGTCTTTATCGTCAAAAGGCGTATTAAAATCGCCCAAAACGATATTGCTTTTACCGCCGTCTATCGCGGATTTTAACGTTAAAAAGGCCGCTCTTCTTTGCTTTATGGGATTTTTTCTAGCCGGAAAATGTAGAGCAAATAGACTAAAATTTATATTTTCGGATACGACGAAATCAGCCCTAAGTACGTCTCTAGTTTTAACGTTCGGTATGATAATTTTTTCGCTTTTAACGGGTTTTATTTTAGATAGCAGTCCAAGACCGATCGGAGCGTTTTTACCTTTAGAAAAGACAAAATATTTATAGCCCGCTTCCTTCATCAGCTCTTTTAAAATCGCCTCGTTTTCTATCTCTTGAAGCGCGATGATGTCGGCGTTTAGCTCTTTTATTTTTGCGCTTACGGCTTTAAATTTGGCGCTCGCCTTTTTCTCGTTCCACTCCGATTTGCCGACGACGAAATCTTTATACTCGCTGCCGTCGTTTTTGGCGTCAAATAAATTTTCTACGTTATACGTAGCGATTTTTATATCTACGCAAAAAACCGAAACGGCGGCTACAAGCCATAAAAATAGGATTTTCAAAACGCGCCTCCCGAATTTGCGTCGAATTTTAAAAATTCGTCGTAATTTTGTCTAACGGCTTCGTAAGCGACTATTCCGACGCTAGTGGCCAGATTTAAGCTTCTGCCGAGCTTTCCCATCGGAATTTGCACGGCATTTTCGAAATTGCGCTCCATTAGCTCCATAGGCAGCCCCGTACTCTCGCCTCCGAAAAATAAAAAATCGCCTTTTTTAAATTTAACGTCGAAATACGGCCTTTTGCTCTTAGTAGTCGCATAAAAAAATCTATCGCGAAAACGATCGTTTTCTTCCAAAAACTCCTCTAAACTTTCCCAGACGGTTAACTTTAAAAATTTCCAATAATCAAGTCCGGCGCGCCTGACGGCCTTTTCGCTAAGGTCGATTAGCGTAGGTTTAACGATATGTAAACGCAAATTTGCATTCACGCACATGCGTCCGATAGAGCCGGTATTTTGCGGGATTTGCGGGTGAACGAGAACGACGTTAAACATTAAATTTTGCTCTGGATGCATTTAAAGCCGCGGCATTTCGGATTCGACAATAGTTTTTTAAAATATTTTTTTTCATCTCTAATCTCTTTAAAATAAGCTTCGATTTTAGCCGATTTGCGCTTTTAACTAGGTTAATTTTTAAGCGCGGCTTGACTTTTCGTTTAAAAATTTTTCTATCGCCAAATCCTGCCTGCGCCTTATTTCGGCACCGATCTGCGCGCCTTTAAAGCCTTGCTTTAAAATCTCCGCCGTGTTGGTAGCGGGCTCAAATTTAGCCTCATAAACGCCTAAATTTTTGGCTCTTTTTATGAGGCTGGGCGAGTTTAGCCCGAGCCAGCTTTTTAGCGGTTTATCTAGCGCGATTTTTAACAAGTCTTTGTCGCTTGGACGCCGCGCAAAAAACGGCTCTTTAACGCAGGCTTCGAAGCTTTTCGGCAGTCCTAAAGCGTAAAAATTTTTAACGCCTAAATAGCCGTTTAAAAGGTATAAAAACTCGCGTTCGTCTTTTTTGCCGTTTTGTTTGGGTAGAAACTTAACCGCGCTTTTTAGCTTTGCGGCAAATTTTTCCGCCTCGGCGCGGCTCAAATTTAGCCCGAAAATTTTACCAAGAAGACCTAGTTTGTAAAGATACCAAAAGCCGACCTCTTGAAATTTAGCGCCAAAAAGCTTCATAAGCTCGCCGTTTATGCGCTCTCGGCTAAGATCTGAGATACTTAGGCGTTTCATCAGCCGCAAGCTACCTCTCGCGATGCGGAAATTTAGCCGTGCGCTAAACTGCACCGCACGCAGTACGCGCAGGCTATCTTCGGCGAATTTTTCATCGTCGATATGGCGCAAGATGCCACGTTTTAGGTCGCGCTCTCCGCCGTAAAAGTCCAAAAACGAGCCGTCAAAGATATTTATCATCATCGCGTTTACGGTAAAGTCTCGGCGGAAAGACGCCGCGCGCTCGTCATCGGCGTAAGATACTTCAAAAGCCTTGTGCCCCTCGCCCGTTTTATTTTCGGTTCGCGGTAAAGAAAAATCGAAATTTTTAAATTTATAAACGAAGTAGTTTTTGCCCACGCTGCAAGCACCGATTTGCGCCATCAGAGCGTCAAATTTAGCCGGGTCGATACCGTAAATTTCAACGTCAAAGTCGGATATTTTTTTACCCAGCATCGCGTCGCGAACGCAGCCGCCGACGATATACGCGCGCTTAGTGTAGGGTGCTAGAAAATCTCGCAGTCGTTTTAGATTTTTATTTTTGCAGATTTTCGAGCCGATTTTCGACATTTGCCAGCACGAATTCTAAAAATTTAAGCGTGAGCGATAGCCTGTCTTTTAGATTTTCCTCGCTAGTCGCGTTTAGCCCTTCAAAAAGCACCAAAACGCGCTCTTTTAGGTTTTTTAGAAATATCTCCTCACCGCTCATATCCGCGCTAAAAGTTCTCGGCAAAGATTCTTGCTTCGGCTCTGTTTGAGGCGGTGTCCGAGTGTTTTTTACGCTTACTTCGCTTATCTCTTTTAACTCCATCGCCACCTCGTCTATCGCCATTTTAGCTATATCGTCTAGCTTCATAGTCTTATCAACCACCTTTTAAATTCGTTTATTTCTTGATTAGTTTTCATTTTTACGAAAAAATCCCGCATTTGTTCGTTTAGATCGGGGTTGCGTTTTCGAAGACCGCTTAACCTGCGTATCGCGCTCATCGCCTCGGCGTTGTCGGGTTCGCTTTTTAGTATATTTTTGTATATTAGAAGCGCGTCGTCTTTTAAACCTTGAGCTTCGTAGATAAGGGCTTCGGTTATAGTATTTGCGGCCATCATTCGCCTATTAAATTAGCTATTATACCGCCCATTTCGCCGGTGGTACAAATTTCTTTCGCTCCGAAAGCGGCTATATCTTTCGTTCTATATCCTTGCGCTAGAGCTGCGGATACGGCGTTTCGTATACTTTTTGCCGCCTCATGTTCTTTAAACGAATACTCAAGCATCATTGCCGCGCTCAAAATCGTAGCGATAGGATTTGCTATGCCTTGACCCGCAATATCTGGCGCGCTACCGTGAATCGGCTCGTAAAGTCCGACCTTGCCGCCGATACTGGCGCTTGGCAGTAGTCCGATTGAGCCGACTACCATACTGGCCTCGTCGCTTAAAATATCGCCGAATAAATTTTCCGTTAAAATTACGTCAAAATGCTTCGGAGCCCGCACTAGCTGCATAGCGGCGTTATCTACGTACATAAACTCCAAATTTACCTCCGGATAGTCCTTGGCTACGTCGCTAACGACTTCTCGCCAAAGCTGACTAGCCTCTAAAACGTTTGCTTTATCGACTAAGCAAACTCGTTTTTTACGTTCCGTCGCCGCCTCGAACGCTATTTTAGCGATTCTTTCGATTTCGGATTTATAATAAATCATCGTATTAAACGCGCTATCTTCTTTTTTCTCGCGCGGTTGGCCGAAATATATACCGCCCGTTAGCTCGCGAACGACGACAAAATCTACGCCTTCTAAAACTTCGGGCTTTATAGTGCTAGCCTCTACGAGTTCTTTAAAAATCATCGCCGGACGTAAATTCGCAAAAACTCCTAGTTCCTTACGAATTTTTAAAAGTCCGCTTTCCGGACGCAAATGCCTAGGAAGGTCGTCCCATTTAGCTCCGCCGATCGCTCCGAAAAGCACGGCGTCGGAATTTAACGCGCCCTGAAGCGTTTCATCCGGAAGAGGTTCGCCGAAAACGTCGATCGCCGCGCCGCCCATCAAATAGTAATTGTAATTTAATTCGAATCCAAATTTCTGAGCCGTCGCGTCTAGGACTTTAATCGCTTCATCGACTATTTCCGGGCCGATACCGTCGCCTTTTATTACCGCGATATTATAAATTGTAGCCATTTTATATCCTCGTTTTAGCATACTCTATAAGTCCGCCGGCGTTTAAAAGCTCTTGCATAAACGGCGGTATGGGGCTAAATTTATACTCTTTGCCGCTGGTTAAATTTACGATCGCGCCGTTATCTACGTCTATTTTTAGTTCGTCGCCCTCGTTTATCTCGTCCGTTTCTTTGATTTCCAGTATCAAAAGTCCCGTATTAAAGCTATTTCTATAAAAAATTCTCGCATAGCTTTTAGCTATCACCGCGCCTATACCGGCGGCTTTAAGCGCGATAGGAGCGTGCTCGCGAGAGCTGCCGCAGCCGAAATTTTCGCCCGCTACGATAATGTCGCCCTTATCTATCTTGGAGCTAAAATTAGGATCGGCGTCCTCCATTATATGTTTTGCTAAGATATTTTCGTCGGAAGTATTTAAGTATCTGGCGGCGATAATTATATCGGTATCGATATTGTCGCCGAATTTCCAAACTTTATTCATCGTTTCGCCTTTTTTTAAATTTTCGAGATTTTAGCCAAAAGTAGCTAAATAATTCATCAAACGGCGAATAAAATTTGCGGCCCAAACGGCTAAAGGGCAAGGCAAAGGGCGCTAAACGCCCTTTTTATTTTTTTAAATTTAAAGAACACCTGCCTAAGAATTTACACGCAGGGCAAAAACCCGTAACGCCGACGATAATCGGGATTAACCCGATTATCGCCCAGTAGCTCTCGTAAAAATACCAAACTGCCGCCATAAAAATTAGCCCTAGTACGACCCTAATAATTCTACTTTTCGCGCTTACCATAATATTTTTACCTTTTCTTAAAAATTTTATAAAGCGGGCAGTAGCCGTAATATCCCGTTAAAAGCGGAATTAGTCCGACCGTCCACAACCAGCAGTCGCAAATAAATCCGAAAATAAAAAACCAAATCGCCGCTATAATCAAACGTATAGTTTTATCTAAAACGCTCATTTTATCTCCTTTAAGCTAAAGCTTTTAGCATTCCGTTCATAACCATAGGTTTAAATCCGTAAATTTTAACCAGCCAACTCATATAGCTCTCCCTGGTAGCGCCGAAGCACTCTAGCGTCGGAGCCGTTCCCTCCCAGTCGAACTCTACCATTATGGCCTTGCCGTATTTGGTAATAAAAGGGCAAGCCGTATATCCGGTAAATTTCTCGCTAGGTTCTCGTCCTTTTATCGTATCGGCTAAATTTTTAGCTAAGATCGGATACATTTTCCTAACGCTAGCCCCCGTTTTGCCGGCCGCAAATCCGCAAATATCGCCGATACCGAATATATTTTTAAATTTTGTACTTTGCAGGCTGTATTTATCGACGGCTAAAAAATTTAGCTTGTCGCCCTCTTTGGTTAGGCCGGCGCGAGCTAAAATTTCGCTTCCTTTTTGCTTAGGCGGCAAGTGAAGCCAGTCGTATTTTACGTCGATTAGCTCGGACGCGATTTTATCTTCGCCGTTTTGCCTATACGCCGTCCAAAACTCGAAAGTAGCGGTATTTGAGCTTTTATCGACGGCTACGATTTGGTGGCGAAGATTAAATTTTATCTTTCTTTTTATCATTATTTGAGTCATCGCCGCGGCATAAGTCGGATCGCCGAAAAGCTTGCCGCCGCCGACGTAAAGATTAACGCTGCCTTTATCGCGGTTGCCGGCCAACCTCAGCCTATCTTCGCTCATGCAAGTTACTTTTTTATTTGCGCCGCTGCATTTCATCGGGGTTTTTTGGTCGCAAAATACCGCCGCGCCGCCGTTTTGAGAGAATTTTTTCATCAGCTCGTTGCTCTTTACGGCGCCTTGTAGAGTGTAGACGGAGGATATGTTGCCGCTCGTATCGTTAATATCCTCTAAGCTTAGCCCCTTAACGGCCTCAAAATCGTATTCCACGCCGCTTGCTACGATTAGATAATCATACCCCAGCTCGCTCCCGTCGTCTAAGACGAGCAGATTGGTTTCCGGCTTTATCTCAGATACGTTTTTGCGTATCCACTCAGCTCCTTGCGGGATATAATCCGCTTTTTCGTAAACGACGTCGCTAGCTTCGTAAATTCCGACGGCGATTAGCGTAAAGCCAGGCTGATAGTAAAATTTCTCGTCTTTATCCACGAGAATTACCTTGGCGTTAGGCATATCTCTTCTAAGTTTAGCCGCCAACGCGATACCGCTAAGTCCCGCGCCCATTATGACGATTTTAGAATTTATATCGTCGTTTTCGCCGCCCGTTGCCGAGCAACCGCTCATACTCGCGGCTAGTCCCGCGGCCCCCATTAGCTTTAAAGCGTCTCTTCTTTGCAGTCCTTTCATAAATTCTCCTTTCAAACGAGTTTATGAAATGCTACCTAAAAAAGGCCGCCCTCTCCGTAACAAAGTTACCTTAAAACGAGAATTTTAAGAAACTAGCCTTATTTCGCCGCGGCTTTGCGTTATTTGCCCGCTTCTCTCAAGCTCTTTAAGCACCCTAGATACCGCCTCTCTAGCGCTTCCTAGATGATTCGCCAGCTCTTCGTGCGTTATTTTTATAAAATTTTCGTTTAGATTTTCGATGCTTTGGGATAAAAAATTCATAATCCGCGCCGAAAGCGGCGAAAACAAAGCCTGTTCCATAACGTTTATCGTTCTAGCAAACCGATCGGCTACGATTTTTAGAGTAAAATTTAAAATGCTCGGATATTTTTCTTTAAGAGGTTTGTAAATTCGCGCCGGAATAACGATAATCTCGCTATCTTGCTCGATTTCGACGCTTACTTTATTTTCTAGCGAATTTATAGAACAAGTATCGCACAGCACGCAACTCTCGTCTTTAGTTAGCCTAAATATCGTTATTTCCTTTGCGTTAGACGATACGAACGCCCTTAAAACGCCTTTTAGTATAAGGATAAATCCAAAGCAATCGTTTCCGGAGTAAAATATATCGCCCTTTTTTACGGTTTTTAGATACGCGTTGGCAAAGATCGCATTTAGATCCTCGCTTGCTAGATCGAAATTATTCGTAAATCTCTCGCGCAAAATTTCTTTTAACTCTTCGCTTAGCATTTTGCCCTTTCGTGACTTCGTTACAAAAATTTAACCTTATTATAGGTAATATTGCATAAAAATTTAATACGAAAAGAAAAACAATGCACGACGTTAAGCAAAACGACTCGCAAAGCAAAATAAAATCGCTTCCGATTATGCTTTTTGCCGGTACTATGGGGCTTGGAGGGCTTTGCGCGGCTTATAAGAAATTAAGCGAGATATTTGATTTACCCGGCGAGATATTCTCGGCGCTTAGAGCGCTAGACTGCACGGTATTTTGCCTACTTTCGGCGTTTTACCTCTTTAAGCTTTTAAAATTTAAAGAAGAAGTAAAGGCCGAATTTTCGCACCCTATAAAGATAAATTTTTTCGGCGGGTTTATTATTTCGCTTTTTCTTTTAGCTCTAGCCTACAAAGACGCGCCGCGACTATACTCCTCGCTTTTTTACGCGGCTTTAGGCTTGCAAACGATTTTTACGCTTTACGTAATTTCTTTTTGGATCGACGAAAAATTCGATATTGCGACGCTAAATCCGGCATGGTTTATCCCGGTAGTGGGCAACTTACTAATCCCGATCATAGCCGAAAAATCTCAAGCGATCTGGTATTATTTTAGTTTGGGGCTATTTTTCTGGATTATTTTATTCGCCGTTATATTTTATAGGTTAGTTTTTTGCGATAAGCTAGCCGACAAATTCGTCCCGACGCTAGTCATTACGCTAGCGCCGCCGGCTATGGCGTTTTTGGGATACGTAAAGCTAACCGAGCGATTCGACGCTTTTGCGGCGATGCTACTTAATATAAACGTATTTTTCGCAGCGCTTATACTTTTTTCGTATAAAAGATTTATTAAACTCAAATTCGCCCTATCGTGGTGGGCTTTTACCTTCCCGACGGCCGCTAGCTCCATAGCGTTTTTAAAAGCTTACGAAATTACGCAAAGCGATTTTTACTTAGTTTTAGGAGTCGGCGCTTTTGCGGCTCTAGTCGCTTCGATTTTGATAGTCGGGTTTTTAACGGTTAAATCTATAATAAACGGCGAAATTTTTTCGGAAAAATAACCTTAGCTAAAAAATTTACTTTAGTAGTATTCATAGCTGATTTCTAGCTTTTTATATAGACCGATCTCTTTTATGTCGCCGTTTTCGTAGTATTTGTCCGCGGGCTTAAATTTGACCGAGGTTTTACGCGTCAAATTCCCCCGCTCGTCCCTCGTTATGTCTTTAAACTGCAAAATTTGCCAGATTTTTGCCTCGGAGCCGAAGTAATTTACCGACGTATACTCCATCTCGTCGCCGTTTGCGGCGTAGTAATAAACCCATTTTGAGCCCGGGGCTTGCGTTATTTTTTCATATTCGCCGTTTGGCTTTCGCTCGAAGCTTATCTCTATGCCGTGGCGCGGCTCCATATTATTTTCTATCCGCGTTAAAACGCCCTTTTCGTCGTAGACGTAGCTATCGTCCGTCACTAGCGTCCCGCCCGAATACGCCGCCCTAGCGATCATTTTACCGTCCTTGCCGTAAGTGGTTTTCTCCGTGCGGGGGTAAAATCTATCCTCCACGTGCTGCTCTTTGGCCGTCGCGACTAAATTTTCGCCGTCAAATTCGTATTCGTAGAGATAAACGGCGCTATCTTGATATTTTTTGCGCACTAGCCCGTCTTTGCCGTACTCAAACAAAACCGAGCTGTTTGGCGCGCCGTTTATATGCTCTGTTTCTTGCACTATATAGCCGTTTTCGTTAAACTCCGTCCGCTTTACGCGCGTATTTTCTAGCGTCCCGGAGCCGTCCGTAGAGTATTCGTACTCCGTAGCCGTCATGCTCTTAACCTCGCCTTTTAGCTCTCTTTTGCTCCAGTCGTTTTGCGGTAAAACGGCCGAGTTTAGATAGTAAACCGCCGATGCCGCTGCGAAAATAGCCTTTAAAATTTTCATTTTTATCCTTTTTCAAATCACGCAAAGCCTAAATTAATTTAGGTTAAAATTTCGCCTAATTTAGCCCAAAAAGCGACAATGCCAGTAAAATTCTATCTTTTACGAGTTTAAATCCGCACTTAAAACCGACTTAAATTTTTAAGCAAGCCTGAGGCGAATTTTCATTTCCGGGCGGTTTATCAAATTTAAACCTAAGCTTCATTTGCCTTTTTAAAAATTTCTCTCATCTCTTCTTCGCTAAGCGGCTCAACCAGTATATTTGCGGCGTCTATGAAACGATATTTTTCTTTTGGCAGATTTGCCATAAAAGCGCCATATTCGCATTCGCCAAGCACGTGCGCGTCCCTATCGTCTACGCCGACTACTAGCGTAAGTATCCAGCGCGAGACCTTGCGATCTCCAAGTGCTTCTTGCGCCCGCCACGAAGGAGAGGGAGCGTAAGGCAAGATAGTCGGTAAATTTTCGCTAAGCGTATACGCGCCAAAAATTTCATTCCCGTTTTTATCTTCGTATAAATTCTCTCTTGCGCTATAAGCGTCAAGATACTGCACCCGCCTCATCATATCATCAAATTTAGCCACAGGGCTAGCACTTGCAAAAATTTCATCTATCATAACCGCATCAAACGCCACATCGCGCTCCACGCCATAAATATGAAGCGTTTGATTTTTCTCTTTTGCGTCCTTTAGAGCTTCGAGTCCACACATTATGTCGGCTTCATAATCAAATTTTACAATTTGCTTTTCATCGTAACTTTCCTCGTTGTCGCACTCTATTGGTGAGCCGGTTTGGGCTGAGAGCTTTGAGAGTAGCTCGAGCGCGATCTGCCAGTCGTCAACGCCGCTTGGAGTGCAGACTCGAACGATATATTTGCCGTCTTCATAGTTTAGCTCAAAACCGCGAGCACTCTTTTGCCGTACGCCTGATATCATCACGTTTTCGTTTAGCGAAAGCTCGCTCGGCTCGTCGTTTTGACCATTAAAAAAGCAAAATCCCTCTATAACCTCTGAAATTTCACGCTCGCTTAGCGCCTTTTCATATCCGCCGAAAAGTTTCTTTTTATTTTTTACCTTAAATGTTACGCTCATAAATTCTCCTTTATCTAAATAATAAAAGTACGCCGATCGTGCAGACGATAAGGGCGGTGCAAATTTCAAGTAACCTTAGGTGCGTTTGTAAAAATTTCTTTAGCATAGCTCCGCCGAGTGCGTAGATATTTAGCGAGCAAAACTCGATGAAAACGAGCATTGCCGCGATCGCACACATACGAGTTAGGCTAAAGGGATCTTCTTTATCCAAAAATGTAGGCAGTAAAGCCGAGAAAAATATCCATGCCTTTGGATTTGTGACGCAAACGATGAGGCCGTTTATAAACATCTGTTTTTTGCTTGGCAAATTTGAGACGTTCGTGATGCTAAGCTCGCCCCTGCCAAAAAGAAGCATCGCGCCAAGATAGAGCATATAAAGGCCTGCGATGATATTTAGCGCCTTAAATGCGTACTCAAAGTGATGTAGCACCGCGCCTACGCCAAGCATACAGCAAAACGCCACGAAAGCAAGCGAAAGAAGCTGTCCGGTCATCATAATAAGCGAGTGCTTATAACCAAAGCTCATACCGATACTCATCGCATAGGTCATGTTAATACCGGGCATTAGCGAGATAGGAGCAAGCGTGACGAAAAAGAGTAAGAAGTCCATAAAAAGCCTTGAAATTTAGCTAACAAATATAAAAATTTAATCCATAAATCAGATCCGGCGATCAAATTTATAGCTTAAATTTAAAAGGCGGACCAAGCCGCCTCTTTTTAGTGAGTTAAGAAATACTCTTGAATTCTGGCTTTGTCGCTTGTTTTTGTAAGCGCAAGCATCAAAAGCACTCTAGCTTTTTGCGCGTTTAGGTTGTCGCTGGCCAAAAAGCCGTATTTGCCGTCGTCCACCTCGCCGTTTAGCGTGGTCTCGCCGCTACCTACACGCGAGCCTCGCACAACTACTACGCCGGCTTTAACCGCTTCGCCTAGAGCCTCAAGCGCGCTTGGGAATGGATTTCCGTTACCCATGCCCGCATTTACAATGCCTTTGGCTCCGTTTTTGACGGCTAAATTTACGAAGTCAGGATTGTCGTTTGAGTGACTATAGATGATATCGACTCTTGGAAGCTCTTTGATCTTCGTGATATCAAATGCCGAATTTACGGTGTGTTTGCGAACCGGATTCATGTAAAATTTGACGTTACCGTAAAACACCGTGCCGATCTTGCCGCTGTTTGGAGATTTAAAGGTATCGACCGCGGTAGTGTTGG
>CAUQJW010000036.1:0-12906 GCA_963518485.1 uncultured Campylobacter sp. | reverse complement strand
CACAGTAGCGGCGTCTCTCATTTCGCCTATTAAAATTACGTCCGGATCTTGTCTCAACGCGTATTTTAAAGCATCGCTATAACTTTTCGTATCAAGGCCTATATTTCTGTGAGAAACAAGAGAGTTTTTGCTTTCGTGTATAAATTCTACCGGATCTTCTATCGTAACGATATGCTTTTTTTGACTTAAATTTATTTCGTTTAGCATTGCCGCAAGTAGCGTAGATTTGCCGCTTCCGGTAGAGCCGACAACTAGAATCAAGCCTTTTTCTTTTCTAACTAATTCTTTAAGAATTAGAGGCGCTTCAAGTTCGTCTAAGCTCGGTATACTTAACGGTATTTTACGTATCGCCGCAGCTATTTCTCCGCCGTTTACGCGATATAAATTTACCCTAAACCTACTTGAATCTCCGATTTGTAAAGCAAAATCTATCTCTTTTACGCTTTTAAATTTTTCTCTTAACTCATTGCTTAGAAGACTCAGGCAAGCGCTTTCTAAATCCTTTGCATCGATTTCCTCGCCTAGACCCTCTAAAATCCCGTCTTTTCTTATGCGAGAATCGAAGCCGGACGCCAAGTGCAAATCGCTAACGCCGCGCTCGTTCATCATAGATAAAAAAGATAAGATTCGCGAATCTATTTGAGACATAACTGTTCTAATTACTCTATAATTTTAGGAACAACGAAGAAATGCTCGCTAGAAGACGGAGCGTTTTTTAGTATACTCTCGATAACGTCGGAGCTTATCGCCGTATCCTCGCGCAAAGGAGTGCCTCCGCTAACGGAACTTACTACGGCTTTTTCATGACTTAAGTCGAGTTCATTCAAAATATCTACGAAATTTAAAATACTTTCTAATTGAGATTTTATGACTTCCCTTTTTTCATCGCCTATCTTCAAAGAACTAAGTTTTTCTAACTTATTTAATAAAGCGTCGTCTATATTCATTTTGCCTCTAAATTTTCAATTTCAGCGCATTATATCATATTTTAACTTGAATTTTTAGCTGTTTTAAATTTATTATGCTACAATTACGGCTTAATTTATCAATTTTCAAGGAACGACCATTGGCTATAAAAGATGATATTGATTCTATAAAACGAGACTTAAGCGCTGAAGAGCAGTTTTTAGAAAATGCCATAAAAGGCGAGAGGTTTATAAAAAAATATAAAAAGCTATTCGCTTTAGCTGTCGCGGTTGCCATTATCGCTAGCATAGGCTATTACGTTAACGGATACTTAGAAAAATTAAAATCTCTAGCTGCGAACGCCGCCTATGCCAAACTTATCGAAAACCCGTCCGACGAGGCGGCTAAAACCGAACTAAAAAACAAAGACATTTCGCTTTATGCCCTGTTTGCTTTTAAGCAATCGCTAGAAAATAACGATACGCAAGCATTAAGCGCGTTAGCAAACGAACCGATAGATCCGCTTTTAAAAGAAATTATTAAATCTCAAATCGGCGATAGCGGCGAGATTTTATCCAATTATCAATCGATACTAAAAAGCTACGAATTGATAAAAAACGATAAGATAGCCGAAGCTAGAGCCGAGCTTAAAAAAATACCTTTAAATTCGCCTCTTCAACCTCTCGTTAAAAATTTAGAACACTACCAAGGAAACACAAAATGAAAAGAATTTACGCTATCTTTACGCTCGTGCTATGCGCCGCAGTTTTTAGCGGATGTAGCACCAAAAGACAATATTTCGAACCGACCGAAATTAAAAAAGAAAACATAGAAATAAGTAAGCTATCAAGCGACATAGATACGTTAAGCATAAACGGAGCCGTACTTAAAAACGGCGAAGGTATCGGCAAAAAAGGTCCGCTAGCTTCAAGCATCAAATTTCCCAAAAACGTAACGCTGCTAAATACGTTCGAAGATAAATTAGTATCTTCGAGTATAGAGGGCAATCTAACGGTAAAAAACCAAAGCGGAGAAATTTTATTTCAAAAAAATTTCGGCGAGGCCGTAGTTTCAGCAGCGCTAGAGGGCGATAAACTTGCACTTTTAAGCGCCCAAAATAGAATTTATCTATTAGATGTTAGAACCGGCGAAACGCTTTTAGATTTTGAATCGACCGACGTATACGCGCAAGACGCTAGAGTGGCTTCACCGCTTTTTATGAACTCTCTCGTGATTTTTCCAACGCTAGACGGCAAAATCATGATCGTAGATAAAAACCAAGGGCGAATTTTGCGCGACGTCGTAGTTAGTAGCGAACAGTTCTTTAATAACGTAATATTTTTAAACGTCGTAAACGATACGATGATTGCGGCTACCGGGAAAAAAATAGTATCGATAAGTCCTGAAAAAACGGTGTATTACAACGGCGAGATAAAGGACGTATCGGTAAACAAAAATAACGTATATATATTCTTAAAAGACGGCACGATCGTTCTTAGCGACTTACGACTCCAAAAGATTAAAGACGTAAATTTTAAATTCGCCATCTTTTCCGGTACGCTTATTTACGGCTCGAATCTTTACGCAATGGAAAAAACGGGCTATCTGATAAAAACCGATTTGGCCCTAGATAACGCCGAAATTTATAAGTTAAATAGCGAAGTAGAAGATAAGATATTTACAGGTTTTAGAGAATTTTATTACAAAGATTACGCCATAAAGCTTAAGTAATGAACGAAAAAATTTATCGAGTCTTAGCCGACAAAGGCATAGCCCTAAAAAATCCGCAACGACCGGAGCTTGATAAATTTACTAAAAAAAAGACCCTAGACGCGCTTTACGGCATCGATACAAAAGGCTTTTACGTACTTTTATTTTTTCGCAGCGCAAAGGCTAGATTTTTGAGCAAAGAATTTGAAGCGATTGATGAAATAGCTGGCAAAATTGCCGAGCAAACGGGTATAAATTTTAAGAAAAAGGCTATTTTTTATAGCTCGGATATCTGCTCAAAAACCGTAAATTTGATGAAAGAAAACGGCTACAAATATGACTCTATGTGACGTAGGCAATACTAACGCCACCTTTTTTGAAGACGGCAAAATCACCAAAATCAAGCTTGAAAATTTTAAAGATTTTAAAAGCGACGAGAGGATTTATTTCATCAGCGTAAACGACGAGATGACTCAAAGACTCCGCAGTTTACCTAAATTCGTAAATTTAGAGCCGTATTTCGAGCTAGACACTATCTATAGCGGCCTAGGTATCGACCGGGTCGCTAGCTGCTACGCAGTAAAAAACGGCCTCATCATCGATGCCGGTAGCGCGATAACTATGGACGTTATGATGGACTCGATGCATCTTGGCGGCACGATAATGCCTGGTATCTCGCACCTCTTAAAAGCTTGCGAAGCGATTTCGCCCAGGCTAAAGATCTCGCTAAATTCGCAAATCGATCTCGACGCGCTCCCGCAAAAAACGGCCGACGCGGTAAGCTACGGTATCATAAAACCGATTTTACTTCTCATCGAAAATATGGCAAACGGCTCGAAAATCTACTTCACGGGCGGCGACGGCGAGTTTTTATCGCGCTTTTTTACCGACAGTATCTACGACCGTATGCTCGTTTTTCGCGGGATGCAAAAATTAATTGAACAAAAAAAGGACATTTTATGCTAACGGTTGCTCTACCGAAAGGCCGCATCGCCGACGAAACGCTTGAGATTTTTAGGAAAATTTTTAATAGCTCGTTTGAATTTGAGGATAGAAAACTGCTGATGAGCGAGGGCGATTTTAAATTTCTAATGGTTCGCAACCAAGATATCCCGACCTATGTCGTAAACGGCGCTGCAGATATCGGCGTGGTGGGCCTTGACGTACTCGATGAGCATCGCCCGGACGTCGTGCGCCTACTTGATCTAAAGATCGGCAAATGCCGCGTCTGCGTCGGCGTCAAAGAGGGCGAGGAGCTAAATTTAAACGCTCCCGAGCTAAAGATCGCCACTAAAATGCCGCACATCTCGCGCAACTATTTTGCCGCAAAGGCCACCGCGCTAAAGATCATCAAGCTATACGGCTCGATCGAGCTAGCGCCGCTAGTTGGCCTTGCCGATGCTATCGTAGACGTCGTGGAAACGGGCACGACGATGAAACAAAACGGACTAAAAGTCGCCCAGACCATCATGCAAAGCTCGGCATACCTCATCGCAAACAAAAATAGCTTCATAATTAAAAAAGACGAAATTTTATCGCTTTACGAAAAGATCAAAGCGCAAATATCAAACTAATAACTATCCGCGAAACAAATCCTGAGAGGGCTTGCCCAAATAAAAACCTTGAAATTCGTCTATACCGAGTTCTGTACACGCATCGAATACTTCTTTGCTCTCGACGAATTCCGCTACGACTTTTATATCTAGCTGCTTACAAAACGCCACAATAGCCCTTGCGATGTGCTTAGAATCGATATTAGTATCGATATTTTTGATTATCGAACCGTCTATTTTTATAAAATCCGGTTTTAATCTTAGAATATTGGCAAAATTACTATATCCCGAACCGAAATCGTCGATTGCAATCCTAACGCCCATACGTCTGACGCGCTCTATAAATTTCGTTATACGCTCCAAATCTTTCATATCTTCGTCTTCTAATATCTCGAAAATAATCCTATCCGCGATTTGATATTTATTAATCTGATCTATAACAAATACGCTAACGTCGCCGTCGCTCATATCCCTAGCAGATAAATTTATACTTATGATTACGTCTTTTTTTTGCGATATTAGCTTAAAGCTTTTTTCTATAAGCATTTTCTCCATCATAACATATCGCTTAATGCGTTTAGAAATTCCTATAAAAGCGCCGGGAGATACTATTTCTCCGCTATCTTGTATGCGTATTAAAGTTTCGTATTTGGTTACGTTTTTATTTTTATCGAAAATCGGCTGGTAGTAAGGCACTATCCTATCGTTTACTATCGCGTCGCGTATCATATTCGAGCGTTTTATCTGCTCGGAGTAGGCTACCGTATCGTCTATTTGTTTCAAATAGCAAAAATAATCCCTGCCCGTTTGTTTAGCGTAAGCAAGCGCCATCATAGCTTTTTTAAGCGTATCTCCTTGATCCAAGGCAAATCCGATCGTGCAATGAACCTCGACCGGATCTTGTTTATCGCCCTCTTCCCTATCTATATCTAAAACTAGGCCTTTTAGGTTATCTATAAGCTCTTCGGCCATTTCTTCGTATTTATCTATAAAGAAATTCTCGCCGTCGACGAAAGCGAACGTATCCGAGCCTTGACGGTATAACTTCATACCCCATTTCTCTGCCATATCGGCGTTAAATTTAGCGATACGCATCAAAACTTGATCGCAAATTCTAGTTCCGAAGTAGTTATTCATCTTGCTAAAATCGTCTATATCCATAACCACGACGTTGACGTTTTGCATAGATTCTACGTCTTCTCTTAGCGAATTTATATTAGGAAGTCCGGTTAGCGAATCGTAATAATAATCTCTTCGCATCCTCTCGGCTTGTTCCGATAGTTCTACGTTTGCTTTTTCTACTTCAAAATAGCTGCTTCGTATTTTTCTATAAAGCACGGAATACATAAAGATTATTATCGAAAAAGCGACTGCTATACTGATAAATCCCATACTTAAATTCGCCCAGTACCATCTTGAGAAATTAGGATCGCCTAAGCCTGAAATTTTATAAAATTGCTGAGAGTCGTAACCGATAACGACGTCTTTTGCTATCTTAAAGTCGCATACGTCGATCAGGCTGTTAGCGCCGAAGGATAGTTTGCTATATTTACCGGTACTTTTTAGAGATTCATAGCCTTTACCGCTAACGTCGCAAATTTGACGCGGTAGCGCTCCGCCGACCGTTTGAGGATACTTTGAGCTAGCCAAAACGATTAGCTTATCGTCGGAAAATTTTAACATCCAAGCAGAAACTTTTTCCGATTTCACGGACTCGTCTTGAAATCTAGCCACGTCGCCTTCAGCCTCCGCGTACAATCTATCTACCGTACTCATATCGGCATAGAAGTTGCTAGCGGCCGTCAATCCGATTAAACTATTTTTGGAATTATCGTATTTGGTATAAGAGAGATAAAAAGCTATGCCAAGAACAAGCGACACCATTAAAGCAAGCGGCGCGAACAAAAACTGTCTCGTCATTTTGTCGTAAGCGATTTTATCCATTACACCCCTTTAGAATTCGTAATTCTATCATTGTTTATATAAAATAGCCTTTAATTAAAAACGCCTAAAGCTTTACGATTTTCGCGCCGAAACCGCCCTGGTTGGGCGGAGCGTCGAAAAATTCCTTCACGCTAGGATGTTCTCGCAAGAAATTCTTAACCGCATACGCCAACCTACCCGTACCGATGCCGTGATATACCTGCACCTCGTCAAAGCCCGCCACTAAACTATCGCTTATAAATTTATCTAGCTTTTGTATCGCTTCATCTGCTCTAAGCCCGTGTAAATCCAGTGCAACGCTCGCATTTTGAGGTTTTTGCACTTTTAGGATTATGCCCTTGGTCGCAGGCTTTACCGGTTCTCCGCTCTTTTTTAGTTCTTTAAGCGGAACGCGTAAATTTACGCTATCCGTCCGCACGACGGCGTCGTTTTTATTTAAGCTTACGACGACGCCTTTTATATTGCCGTATTTTACGTTATCTCCGACCTTTAGTTCCGGCGCGGCGGAAATTTCCGGTTTTACTATGGATCTTACGCTCTCATTGGCTTTATTAATTGCGCGCTGTTTATCTTTTGCGTCTTCTAGCTTGACGGCGTTTTTGGCTTCGTTAATGGCGCGGTAATACTCGCGCTCTAGTCTTAAAATAGTCTCCCGCTCTTTGGCTTCGTTTTTTTCTTTTTGCTCTTTTAAATTTAGTATCAAGCTATCTAGTTTTTCTTCTTTTACTTTTACTCGCCTTATATCTTCGTTAAGCCGCGTTTCTAAATTTAGCGTTTTAGTAATTATTTCGTTTAAATTTTCTTTCTCTTCGCCGTAGAGTTTTTTTGCTTCGGCCACTAAATTCGCCGATATACCGTATCTGACTGCAGTTTCAAAGGCGTAGGATTTACCTATAGTGCCTTTTAAGAATTCAAACTTCGGACGCGAATTTTCCTCGTCGTAAAGCGCGGCGACGAGCTCGACTTCCGGATTTTTGGCTAGCAGCATCGCTAAGCGCTTATGGTGCGTGGTAATTACCATCTTTACGTCGCCTTCGATTAGCTTTTCTATCATTACGCCGTATAAGCTAGCGGCCTCTTCAAAATCCGTTCCGATTTCTATTTCGTCGATTCCGATTAGTAAATTTCTTTTTGAAAAAAGTTTAGAAAACGCCACCATTCGTCCGGCGAAAGTGGAAATATCGTTTTTGACGTTTTGCGGATCTTCGATTACGGCGTCAAATTCCTTAAAAGTACCGATATGGGAATTTTGCGCATTTATACGCATAGGAAGCTGATACTTAGCCAAAAAGCTAGCCGATAGTATAGACTTAAGCAACATCGATTTGCCGCCGGCGTTTACGCCCGTTATCAAAAGTACCTTTTTGCTAAAATCCACGCTCACGCTTTTTGGATTTTTTATAGCCGGATGAGCGAATTCTTTTAAGATTATTTTACCGTCGCTTTTGGTTTTAACAAACTCTAAATCGCCGCTTCTAGCCATCGTTACGCGCGCTTGATACGCATCGAATATATCGAAAGCCGAATTTATAAATTTTAAAAAGAGCAAATTCTTAGTCATTAAAGCGCTCATTTTTTTGGCGTGTTCGTAAATAATTTCTTCTTTTTTGTCTAATAGCGCGGATTGTTCTTTTTTAAGCCTCTCGATGATTTCGGGCGAAACGTAAAAATATCCGCCCGAGCTTCTAGCCACCACGGTTCCTTTTAAAACCCTATTAAAACCGCCGCGAACTAGCAGAGTTTCGGAAGAATTTATATAATGCGCCTGCGTATCGACCAAATACGGACTAATAGACTTAGTATAAATTAAGCGCTTTAACTCGCTATCTATTTGCGATTTTTTAGCCGACATCGCCGATCTAATCTCGCCCAAACGCTCGTCTGCGCTATCTTTTAGCTCGCCGTTTTCGTCAAAGCTATAAGCTATCTCGTTCATAATTTCGGGAATTTCTATTTTTGCCAGCCATTCGCCCAGTTTCTTTTCGAATTTCATCTTTTTTAGATAGTTAAAATACGAAATGATTTTGGCAAATTCGTTAATTTCGCTTATATGCAAGGTCGCTTGCTTACTAAGCCTTATAAGCGCGTCGTCGAGATCGGCCGTTTGCTTAGGAGGGGTTATTTCGTAGTCCGCCAGCTCGCAAATACGCTCAAAATGCAAATTTCCGTCGCCGTTTATAAAAAGCGGTTTTTCTCTAGCCAAAAACGAATTAAATTTATTAAAATACTCCGTTAAATCTAAAATTTTAATCGTTCTATCGTCAAGCATCACTTAATCTCGCAATTTTTCGCTTCTACTTTTATACTACTGATCTCTTTAAACTCGCGTTTGGCCACGAAGCTTGAGGTACCGAATTCGTAGTTAAATTTATCGTTCGTTACGTTTATATCGCCGCAGATTAGAATTCTGCCCTGATTAAAAGCGGTTAAAAGCTCTAAGCTTTTACTCTGCGCCCGACTTAAATTTTCTTCGTAAAAATACGCAAAAGACGCCGTCGCTACGACGATTAAAGCGATTAAAGATTTATTCTTTTTACTTAGGCGTTTTTCGTTAACGCTAAAAATCGCTGCGGCGATTAAAATAACGGCTAAAATCAGAACAACCCTCACGCGTCGCCCCTTAGTTGATACGTTATATCGCCGGCGCCGAACCCGACTACGAGTCCGTCGTCTAGTAAATTTTTTACCCCGAACTCGTCTACAAAACTAATCGCCTCGGCTTCTCTGCTTACTTTCGTAGTCATTACCGCATTGTAGTCTTTAAACTCTTCTTTTAAATTTATCTCGATAGGTTTTTCTCCGGCCGCGTAAACCGGCAAGATAACTAGCTCATCCACGCCCTCAAAACACTCTTTAAAGCCTTGTAAATTAGCAGAAAGCCTAGTGTAACGGTGCGGCTGGAAAATCACGGTCACCTTTGAAATTCCTAGTAATTTAGCATACTCGAATACGGATTTTAAAGTGGCCTTAATCTCGGTAGGATGGTGCGCATAATCGTCTATAAGTATAAATTTGCGGCTCGCGGTTAAAATATCGAAACGTTTTTTAATACCCTTATAGCTTAATAAATTTTCTCTAATTTTAGTTAGCGGGCTTTCGTTTAGCGCGGCCAAAATAGCTAGCGAAGCGTCCACGGCGATATGTTCGCCCATACCGACGACCTCGAATTTACCTAAATTTTTTAAGTTAAACGCCGTATACGGAACGTAATCCCTAACTATCATACTAAGCTCGGTTATATCTACGCTTGGATAAAGCCTAATCGCTTCCATTTTCAAAGTCGATAAAAACTCGTCCTCGGCGTTAATAACGCGTACTTTAGCACGCTCTAAAAATCCCCTATAAGCGGCGTGAAATTTTTCCAAATCGTAATCGTAATGCTCCATATGTTCGGGTTCGGCATTGGTAACGATAGCTAAATGAGGGTTGGAATTTAAAAAACTAGAGTCGCTCTCATCGGCTTCGAATATCACGTTTTCGTGGGCTTGGTATTTCATATTAGAGCCGAACTGCTTAGATATAGCGCCTATTATCACCGAGCCTTCTACTAAGCTAGAAAGCATCGCCGAAGTCGTGCTTTTACCGTGCGCTCCGGCTACGGCGAATACTTTTTTACCTTCAAGAACCGCCGGTAAAGCCTCTTTGCGCGATAAGCACGTTATACCTTTTTCTCTAGCGGCGACGAGTTCGATATTGTCGCTTTTTATAGCAGCCGAATAAACGACGAAGTCCTGATCCTTGATCGCCTCTTTGCTATGCGGAGTTATGACCTCTATACCTTGCGCTGCTAGCTCTTTGGTTGTCGGGCTTTCTTTTATATCGCTGCCGCTTATTTTAAAACCCTTCTCGTTTAAAAATCTCGCGATGGCCGAGATACCGATACCGCCTATACCTATAAAATGAACTTTTTTAGATTTTTCCAACGCCGCTTCCTTTATTTCGTTAGTATAAAGCTTTCTTCTATTAAATCGAAAACTTTCTCTTTTTCTACGTCGCTACTTAAATTTACGCTGATCCAGTGCTTTTTATTCATATGATAGGCGGGCAAAATTTGCTCCCCGTCGCGCAGGATAGCCGCGAGATCTGGCTTGCATTTTAGATTTAGGATTTCTAGCGCCTGAGCGCTTTTAAGCCCTAGTTTGCCGCCGTCCACGCGCATAAAAACGGCGAACCATTTTTGATTTTTCGCGTGGCGAAACACGGCGATTTCGGGGTGTTTGTCAAATATCCGCTCGCCCTGCGCGCCGAATTTCTCCTCGATGTAGCTAAAAACTCGCTTCTGAGCAGGCATCATCCGCGTCCTTTGCAAAAGCAGGCGTCCAGATGATCGTCTACTACGCCTACGCTTTGCAAAAACGCATAGACGCTCACGGGTCCTAGAAATTTAAACCCGCGCTTTTTCATCTCTTTTGCGATAAACTCCGATAGAGGCGTGGTAGCGGGGATTTGCTTTATGTTCTCGTAGTGATTTACGATGGGTTTGCCGTCAAATTTTGGATAAAATCTAGGCAAAAGATAGCCCCAAAGATAGTCGTAAAAGCTGCCGAACTCGCTCACGACGGCGAGAAATGCGCGGGCGTTGGCCGCAAGCGAATTTAGCTTTAGGCGGTTTCTGATGAGTGCTGGATTTTGCATAAATTTTGCCGTCTGCTCCTCGCCGTAGAGCGAAATTTTGCGCGCGTCAAATTCGTCAAACGCCGCTCGCATCGCCTCGCGCTTAAGCAGCACGGCATGCCACGAAAGCCCGGCCTGAAAGCCCTCTAGAATTATAAGCTCGAAAAATTTCGCGTCATCTTTAATGACCCTGCCCCACTCCTTGT
Organism: uncultured Campylobacter sp.; assembly: GCA_963518485.1. Taxonomy (GTDB): domain Bacteria; phylum Campylobacterota; class Campylobacteria; order Campylobacterales; family Campylobacteraceae; genus Campylobacter_A. The sequence goes on along the minus strand of CAUQJW010000036.1, from coordinate 1,973 downwards.
CGTGATATACGCGTTCAAGCTCGCTTTTCTCCGCCCAGTCGCAACGTTTTAAATTTTTATCCATCGGATTTCTTAAAATTTTATTTTGCTTAGGATTTTTGAAAATCCCCATGAGTTTCTAGCGTCGCTCAGTTCTTTTTTTTCGAGTTTTGCCACCATCATCTCTTCGTTTTTGCCTAGGCGCGAAACCACCTCGCCAAAGGGGCTAATCAGCATCGAATCGCCGTAAAAGCTCCACTGCTCGCCGCTAGCGGCCTTGTGGTTGCCTACGCGGTTTACGCGCAGGACGTAGACGTTGTTTGTAAAGGCGCGGGTTTTTAGCAGCTCCTCCCAGCGCGACTCGCTAAAAAACGTGCACGCAGTGGGGACCACGACGGCATCGACTTTCTTGCGCGCCATATACGCCCACGCCGCGTCAAAATGCGCCTCAAAACCAAACATCGCGCCGATTTTAAATTTCTCATAGTTAAATACGGGTAAATTTAGCTCGCCTTCATCTTTGTTCGTAAAAAATTTCGCCTCGTTCCAGTGCGGGTAGGGCATCAAGATCTGCTGCTCGTAAAAGCGCGACGACGCGGGGCTAAATCTCGCCGCGACCTTGACGAAGCCTTTGCCTTTGGGTAGTACGAGCGGGGCTAGGATTTCTAGATTGTATTTTTGCGCCATCGCAGCAAGCGCGTGTTTTTTGCGCTCGCTTTGTTCCTTGATGAGGCTTTTTGGCATAAGCTCTAGCTCTTTAAAAAAGCTGTTTAGCACGTACTCTCCGAGCACCACGAGCCTAGCGCCTTCGCCCGCGCAAATCCTAAAATAATAGTCTAACCGCGACTCGCTCATGGGCTGAGTCGGCAGCTGCAAGGCGCAAACGGCTGCACTACTACTCATCGTCTGTGTCCTTTACGACTAGCTTTGCATTTTGCAGGATTTTGTCTGCCTCTTCGAGCAGCTTTTTGCCCTCTTTGTGCAGCTTGACGCTTTGCTCTAGGCTTAAATTTTCGTCGCCGAGCTGCTTTAAAATTTCATTTGCTTTGGCGAGTTTACTTTCAAAATCCTCGCTTAAATTTTCACTCATCTAAAACCTTCTTTATGATTTTTTCAAATTTATCTACTTCGACCAAAAACGCGTCGTGGCCGTAGTCGCTGTCTATCTCGTGGTAGTCGCACGTCTTGCCGATACCGCGTAGCGTTTCGTGCATCTCGCGCATACAGCTTGGCGGAAATAGCATGTCGCCGCTAAATGCGACCAGCGTAACCTTGGCGCAAATAGGCAAAAGAGCGTGTGCTAGGTCGTCGTAATGGCGCGTGCAGTCAAAGATATTCATCATCTTTACGATGTAAAGGTAGCTCAGCGGGTCAAAGCGCTTTGGAAAGCCGTGGCCGTTGTACTCCATATATCGATCGACCTGAAACCGCCCCGTAAGCTCGTAAAGGCCGTCGGTTTCGACGTAGCTGCGGCCGAATTTGGAGTCCATGGAGCTAGGCGAGAGAAAGCTGATGTGTCCCGCCATACGTCCTAGCGCCATGCCGGTTAGCCCCTGCGCGGCGATGTCGTTTTCATCGTATTGGCCATCCTTGAATCCAGGATCGCGCAGGATGCCCTCGATCGCGATTTTGTTAAACGCGATCGCCCAGGCCTTGCTCTGATAGGTGCTGGCTAGGATGATGACGTTTCTAGCAAAATTTGGAAACTCGATGGCAAAGCAAAGCGCCTGCATACCGCCTAGACTGCCACCCACGACCGCATGTGCTCGCTCGATACCCAGGTGCTCAAAAAGCCTCATCTGCGCCTTTACTACGTCGCTGATGGTTAGCACCGGGAAGCGCAAACGATACTGCTTACCGGTGCTTTTTTCGATGCTGAGCGGATTTGTTGAGCCGAAATTTGAGCCGAGGAGGTGTACGCAGATGACGAAAAATTTGCGCGTATCTATGCCCTTACCCTCGCCCACTAGCGCGTCCCACCAGCCGAATTTCTG
>CAUQJW010000035.1:0-12926 GCA_963518485.1 uncultured Campylobacter sp. | reverse complement strand
ATAATATCCAGCGGACATAAACTGGAGGGCGAGTATTCTGATTCTAAAAACATAGAAGCTATGATTCAAGCGAATGCTAACGTGCAGCCGCAGCCAGGAGTAGCCGTTGCGATAGAGCCGCACTGGCAGGTGGTTTATAACGACATAAAAACAGCCCTTAGCGCTGCGGGCATGGCTTATGAAAAGGGCGATAAAGAGGCAGCAAAGCAGCAGATAAACAACAAAGCCAAAATTGAGCTATACCGAAACACAAAGCTAGAAGAGGCTATCCGTAGATTTATAAACGGCGGTCAGGGCATCGACGGCGACATTCAAAAGCGTATGGGTTCGGTGATAATAGCGATAAACAACGACGTAGCCGCCGACGTACTAAAGTCAAATTTGGAAGAGCTTGATGCGCTGATATACGAAAACGTCGCCAAGCTGCCTATGGACTCCGGCGCGTTAGCTACGAACGTGACTATCGAAGAAGATACTAGCGAGTCCGCAGTAGATTATACCGGCGTAGTTAAAAATATAAACGAGAAGATTCAGGCTTCTATATCGGCGTATTTGGCTAAAGACGTAACGAAAGCCATGGGTGACGCACAGGACATTTACTTCGACGAGTTTGAAGGTAGCGGCATGGAAAACAAAATCGGCGCTATCGACGTGGCTCTAAAAACCGAAATAGAAAGAAATTTCGGCGAGATAGTAGCTCTAATGAAAGCCGGAGCCGACGAAGCTAAGCTACAAACGGTCGCAAAAGCCTTGCGGGATAATCTAGAAATCGCCCTTGAAAAAAGCGCGAATACCGGCTCTCCCGAGTCGCTACTATTTTTTGCTTTCACTATTATTTTAAGAGAGGGTTTTGAGGCGCTTATTATCGTCGCCGCAGTCGTAGCGTATCTGGTAAAAACGGGTAATCAAAACCGTATGGGTATCGTTTATAGCTCGCTTAGCGTAGCAGTAGTATTAAGCTTCGTTATGGCATGGGTTATGAATTTGTTATTCGAAAACGCGGGCCAATACCGAGAAGTTATGGAAGGCGCCGTAATGCTAGTGGCCGTATCGCTTTTATTTTACGTCGGATTTTGGTTATTGTCTAACGCCGGGGCCAAAAAATGGAACGAATACATTAAAACACACGTTAGCGAGTCTATATCCGCGGGCTCTGCCAAGGCGCTTTGGTGGACCGTATTTTTAGCCGTTTTTAGAGAGGGCGCGGAAACCGTATTATTTTATCAAGCGTTATTTTTCGAAGCGAAAAATGCTGAGGGATACGGCGCTATCGGAGTAGGTTTTACCGCGGGTCTTATTATACTTTTAATCGTATTTTTCGTGTTTAAGAAATTTTCTATTAAAATTCCTATTAAGCCGTTTTTCTTGGTTACTTCGGCAATTATCTTTTATATGTCGATCGTATTCGTCGGTAAAGGACTTATGGAGTTCGTCGAAGGTAAAATTTTCGTTCCGACTAAAATTGAGGGTTTCCCTACTATCGAGTTACTAGGAATATATCCTTATTACGAGAGTTTGATACCTCAAGCTATTATGATCGTAGCTTTAATCGCAGGCGTAATCATAATGAAAAAGAAACAAGCCGTTTAGGCTTAGTAATAGCTAGCCCCGGGCTTACTCGGGGCGACGACCTATCTAAGGGCTAAATTAGCCTTTAGATAGGTTGTTAAACCAAATTTTAAAGGAGATAACATGAAAAGCATGTTCGTTAAGTCAGCGGTTGCTCTAAGTATTGCCGCTAGCGTAGCTATGGCGGGAGAATTCCCGATCGGCGATCCGGTAGAAATGAACGGTATGGAAATCGCTGCGGTTTACCTAGAACCGATCGATATGGAGCCAAAAGGCATCGACCTAGCTCCTAGTAAAGCAGATATCCACCTGGAGGCAGATATTCATGCCATCGAGGGAAATAAGAACGGCTTTGCCGCAGGCGAATGGATCCCTTATCTGAAAGTTAATTACGAGCTAAAAAACCTAGATAACGGCAAAGTTAAAAAAGGTACGTTTATGCCTATGGTCGCTCAAGACGGCCCTCACTACGGAGCCAACCTAAAAATGGACGCGGGCGTAGGCAACTACGAGCTTAAATTTACTATCGACAATCCGGAAGGCCAAGGTTTCGGCCGCCATGCCGATAAAGAAACCGGCGTAGGTAAATGGTTCGAGCCGTTCGTTACGACTTATAAATTTCAATACACCGGCGCGCCTGCTAAATAATTTTAAAGCCGGAGAAATCCGGCTTTCTCTTTAAATCAATTAATTTAAGGCTTTAAATGTCTATTTATTTTACCCAAGTAATTTCCGCTCTACTAGGATTTGTCCTTTTTGCAGCGTTAAATCATAATCCTAAAAATTTAAAGACCGTTTTTTTGCCGTCCGTCGCAGGCTTGATACTCGGCGCGATTATATTTAAGCTGGCCAGAATAGCTTTGATAGACCATAGCGCAAAACTCGTTTTGGACGCCGTCACGACCGGATTTTTATTTTTAGCGCTAATTTTTATTTTTATCAAATTTGATATTGCAAAGACGATTATATTTTTTATGCTCGGACTAGGATTTGGATTCTCTTACTCTAATCTAAGCGCGAACTTTCCGCTTTTTGGCGGCGAATTACTCGATACGCAGTCTATCGTAAGCTTTTTTCTAATGATTTTTGCTTTTTTGATTTCGCTTTTACTATTTTTCGTCGTAGCGAATTTAAAAAAATACGCTTGCAAGCATGTGATTTTAGCTGCGGCTTTCGTAGTTATAGGAGCCTTGATAGTTCAAGCGCTATCTTCTACGGTTTTAGAATTTATGCGAGCCGGACATTTAAAAACGCAGCCTTGGGCGCTTTCTTTAGTCGCTAAGGGTATTTATTATACCACTTTTTCCCAGTATTTTTTTATGGCGATCATAGCGTTGCTTGCGGTTTTAAATTTCGCCAAACGTCCTAAAAAATTATTTAAGTCGGAAGTCGGTTCGAACGCTTTTAGGTTTAATAAGGCTATCCGTCAAGATATGGCCACTCAAAGTAAAAACGCCGTTTTGGCCGTCGTGATAGCGGCTACGTTTGGACTTTATTACGATCTTTACGCTTCTCGTCCGCCTGAAATTTCTACTCCGGCAGTAGTTGAGCCTAAGGGCGGTAAATTTGTTTTTGATTCAGCGATTTTGGCCGATAACGACCTTCACAGATACGCTTATATAACCGACGAAGGAAAAGAAATAAGATTTTTTATGCTTAACCGCTTTTCCGATCGCCCGTCTCCGACCGTAGTTTTCGATGCTTGCGCGATATGCGGCGATATGGGCTACGTTAAAAAAGGCGACGATTTGATATGTATATCTTGTAACGTTAGAATTTTCTTACCTAGCGTCGGAAAAGAGGGCGGCTGCAATCCGATACCGATGAAATACGAATTCGACGGTAAAAATATAACCGTAGAGTTAAGCGAAATCGAAAAAGGAGCCAATTATTTCTCTAAAATTATCGAAAAAAAGGTTCTTGATCCCGTAAGCCGCAAATTAGTAAGCAATCAAAATTCTAAATCGTATTTGTATTTTAATAAGCTTTATTTCTTTGAGAACGAAAAAACCCAGGCGGAATTTGAAGCACACCCTGAAAAATACGTAGACGAGAACGGAACGTTAAAATGAAAAATATGCAACTAAGATTAATAAAAAGCTCCATAACCGGAAGTAGGGTGCAAAAAGCGATGGCGTTCATAACGATGCTGTTGGCTACCGTTTTAATAGCCTGCATGTTAAACATAACGCTAAAAATCGGCGATCAAATAGCTAGCGAGCTTAGAAGCTACGGCTCGAATATCGTAGTTTTACCCAAGGGCGAGAGTTTGGCTATCGAGATAGAAGGTAGAAATTTTACTCCGTTAAAATCGCAAAATTTCTTAAACGAAGCGGATTTGCATAAGGTAAAAGAAATCTTTTGGCGAAATAATATCACCGCTTTCGCGCCGTTTCTTTACGGCGAAGCTAGTGACGAGCTCGGAAGAAAATTCCAAATAGTAGGAACTTGGTTCGATAAACCGGCCGGAGTAGCCGACGAAGAGGAATTTAAAACCGGCGTTAAGACGCTACTGGGCTTTTGGGGAGTGGAGGGTAAATGGCCTAGTGACGACTCGACGGACGAAATTTTAGTCGGCGAGAATTTGGCTGCCAAAAACGGTTTAAGACCGGGTGATACGCTAACGTTAGGCGGTAAATTTAACGTAAAAATTAGCGGTATTTTAAAAGGAGCCGCCGAAGAAAGCCACAAGATAGTCGCTCCTTTAAAGTTGGTTCAAGAGCTGCTGGATAAACCGGGGCTTTACGCCAAGGCCGAAGTATCGGCTATAACGATCCCGGAAAACGATCTATCCGTAAAAGCGAGAAGAAATTTAGACTCGCTCGATGCGGAACAATACGATATGTGGTATTGCTCGGCTTACGTTAGCTCGATAGCTTATCAGATAGAGGAGAACTATCCTGCGGTTTCGGCTAAGGCGATGATGCAGGTAAGCGATGCCGAAAGCAATATCGTAAAAAAAATCCAAAGTTTAATGGGTATAGTAAGTATAATAGCTTTAGCTGTTTCGGCTATCGGTATTACGTCTTTAATGACTAGCGAAATTTATAGACGAAAAAAAGAGATCGGGCTTTTAAAAGCTATCGGCGCGAGTAATTTTGAAATTTATACGCTTTTTGCGAGCGAGAGTTTGGTCGTGGCGCTTTTTGCGGGCGTGCTGGGAGCGATTTTAGGATATGCCTTAAGCTACGTTATCGCATTTAGCATATTCGGGCACGGTATCGGTATAGCATGGATTATGGTACCTTTAAGCATAGCGTTTGCTTTGTTAATCTCGATCATAGGCTCGATAGTTCCGATGAAAAACCTAGTCAAACTTCTTCCGGCGGAGGTTTTATATGACCGTAAATAACAAATTTTTTAACAACGTAATTTTTAAAAGCCTAAGATTCGGATTTTCTAGAGTCGGCGTGATTTTAGTTTCGATTATGCTTGGGGCTTGCGTTACGGCGGCGTTTATAAACGTGTATTTGGATATTGATTCTAAGGTATCTAAAGAGCTAAAAAGCTACGGAGCCAATATGGTTTTCGCTCCCGCGACGCCGGACGTAGATATGCTAGACGAAGCTGAATTTAGCAAAAAAATCGCCTCGATACCTAGCGATAAATTAGTAGCTCAAAGCGGATATTTATTTGTTCAAGTCAGTATCGGCACGACTAATACGATTGCTATGGGTATGAATTTTAGCGATTTGGATAGCAATAAAAGATATAAAATAAAGCCGTTTTTGGATATAAAAAACGGTCAGCCTATAACGTTTGAGTTTGACGACAGAAGCGCATTGATAGGAACGGATTTAGCTAAAAAAAGCGGCTTTAAAGTCGGCGATGAAATTGAAGTCAAGCTTATCGGCGCAAACGAAGTTAGAAAACTAAAAATAAGAGGCGAGGTGCAAGACGGCGACAAAGAGGACTCGCTACTTATAATCTCGCTGCCGCTGGCACAAGAAATAGCGAATTTACGCGGCAAAATAAACTACGCGGAAGCGGTAGTAAGCGGTAAATTCGACTACATATCGCAGCTAAGCTCTCAGCTTAGCGACGAGAGTTTTGCCGTAAAACCGATAGCTAAAGTGTCGAAATCGGAAGGACTAATTTTAGATAAAATTAAGCTACTAATGGCTTTAGTTAGTTTTGTTATCTTATTGATCACTTCAATGTGCGTAAATACGACGCTCTCGGCGATTCTACTTTCTAGATCTCGCGAAATAGCGCTTTTAAGAGCTATCGGCGCAAGTAAGAAAAACGTATTGAATTTATTCGGCGTAGAAACTTTCGTAACGGCTTTGGCGGCGGCTTTTGTAGGTTCGCTTTTAGGCTTTTTACTAGCTCAAATTTTAGGGTTTGCGATATTCGGAGCGAGTATAGATTTTAGAGGGCTTAGCGTACCTATTTCGATGACTATTTCGCTCATATTTGCGGTTATAGCGGCGTATTATCCGATGAGGCGGGCTTTAAACAATAAAATGGCAGATATATTAAGGGGAGAATGATATGGAATTTGCGATAAAATTAAACGATATAACTAAGAGTTTCGGCGAAGTAAAAGCGTTAGACGGTATAAGCTTCGACGTAAAGATCGGCGAGTGGGTGAGCGTAATGGGACCTAGCGGCAGCGGTAAAAGTACGCTGGTTAACATTTTGTCTTTAATGGACGAGCCTACGAGCGGACGCTATTTACTAGGCGGAGACGATGCTAGCAGGCTTAGCGACGAGGATACGTTAAAATTTCGCCGAGAAAAAATCGGACTTATTTTCCAGCAGTTTCATCTGATTCCTTATCTAAACTGCGTCGAAAACGTGATGATAGCGCAGTATTATCATAGCGCCGTAGACGAAGAGGACGCCAAAAAAGCGCTTGAGAGAGTAGGGCTCGGACACCGCTTGACGCATAGGCCTTCGCAGCTTAGCGGCGGCGAACAACAACGCCTTTGTATCGCAAGGGCATTAATAAATAATCCGGATATTTTGATAGCCGACGAACCGACGGGCAATCTAGATGAAGCTAACGAAAGAGTGATCCTAAATTTATTTAAAGAGCTTAGATGCGAAGGTAAGACGATTTTGCTTATTACGCATAATCCAGATTTAGGGCAGTTCGGAGATAAAATAGTATATCTAAGGCACGGCAAGCTAGAAAGTATCCACTACGTTAGCGACGGAGAGCGAGCGGAAGCCAACGAGAAGCTCGAAGCCAAACCTAGCGGTGAGAGCGCCTTTGCCGCGGTTTAAATTTTCGGAGTTTCGTATGAAAATTAATAATTGGGTTATGATTTTTGCGGCTTTGGCGTTTTTGGGGTGCGGCAACGACGGTTTTTCTCGTCACCATATAAGCCTAAATGAACCCGGCGGCGTAGATACTCGCTATTTTACGGACGGCAGAAGACTCGTGATGGGCGATAATAAGCCTTATATGCTCTTTTTTTTCGGTACTTCTTGCGGAGCGTGCGTAGCGCAAGCCCCTATCGTAAACGAGCTTTATTCCGTGTTTAAAGATAAATTTAGCGTTTACGGGATATTTGGACCGAGCTTGGGTTTTGATAAAGATTTGGACATAATCAAGCATCATGAAATAGCCTACAGCGTAATTAGCGACAAAGTATCGGTCGATTATTTCTCAAAAGCCGTCGGCGGCGTGATGGGCGTACCCGCTATATTTTTATTCGATGCGCAGGGTAATCTAAAAAAACGTTTCATCGGCCTTACGCCTAAGGGCGCGTTAGAGAGCGAGATAAGAACTCTATTATAAAATTTGATGTAAAATGAGTTCAAAGGATCATAAATGAAGTTAAAAGCTTTATGCGTAGTTTTTTTGAGCTTATTTTTCGTCGGTTGCGCGGATCGCGCGCCTTCTACTCCGAATTTTTCCGTTAGCGTTTCGCAGCCTATTTTTATAACTAATTTTAAAAATCTCGACGCGAATGCTTCGAATAAAACCGCTTACGTATTTTTTAAAAATTCTTCCGGCTATCAAAATAACCTAGAATCCGCGGTTAGAAATAAACTCTCGATACTCGGCTTTTCTCAAAGTTTCGATATGCAAAACGCCGATATAGCGGTACTGGGCGACTTTGTTAGTTTAGAGCGGTACGAGCATAGAGTAAGGCGAGAACCTAGGGTATTTATGGATATGGGCTACGGTTGGGGCAGCAGAGGTTATAGGAGCAGAAGTGTAGGCGTGGGGATGATTTTCGGCAGCCCGTTTTACGATGACGATTGGGATTATCCGAGAACGGATTATTACGTTTATAAAGCCGTCGTAAGCGTAATGATACGAGCAAACGGACAGGAGCAGCGCGCCAATATCGAGCTATCTAGCGGCGAGAATTTATATTCCCCTAGCTATATTTTACCTTTCGTTGAAGAAAGAGTAGCAAAGCAGATTTTAAATTTTTTCTATTAGTCGTTTAACCGGGCGACTTATTTTAATTAAATAAAATTACTCCTTGCGCGCTATACGCGTTATTTTAAATTTTTAAATATCTATAAATAATTCAAGTATTACTTATTCAAATAAAGTTTATAAATTCGGTATTAACGAAAATCAAGAAGTATTAAAATAAGTTTTTATATAATTCCGATACGGACAATCAAAATTATCGTAAAGGAGTTTAAATGAGATTAGCTATTAGTTTGGCTACGGCTGCGACCGCCTTGATCGCAAACGGCGCTAACCCCGACGTTATAAAGCCGATTAAGGATTTTACGCCTCCCCCCCCGTATACGCCTAATATCGCCCAAAGCGCATTTCCGGCTCATCAGTTTGATCATACGGATAGAAGCAGATATTTTTTTGTAACCGATTTGCTTGATAATTCGATGGATAAATTCCACGTTGCGGCTGGATTTTACGGCAGAGATTTTTATAGTTCCGGGCTTTTTAAATACCGCGGATCGAATTTTTACTCGATTTTAAACGCTAATTTTTCCAAAGGCAATCATTACAAAGACGGTTCGGGCAAAAGAGTCGATCACGGATACGCTAGACAAGGACAAAGCGCTATTTTAGGTTTCGTTCCGAGCGATATAACCGAGCTTCGCTTCACTTTAGTTCACGATAATATCGACGACGAAAAAGAGCCGCACCACGAAATGGATTCGACGAAAACCGAGCGCTACGTCGCTAAGGTTAATGCTAGAATAGGCGACGAAGAGCTTGGAAACACGTTAAATTTAGAACTCGGATTAAGAGACGTTAGTAGAGAAGCGAATAACTTCAAGCTTAGAAATTCTACTCAAAACGTTAAGGTTGAACTAGATAGAAAAATTTTCGATGCCGAGATTAAATACGATGCCGATTTTAACAACTTTCATAATCTTGTAGGAATTAGCTATCAGCACGATAATCACGAAGGAAAAAGATACGAAAAACAAGGCGCAAATTGGCGACTTAATGGATATAGATTTGCCGACGTTAAAAACGAAAGACGGAGAATTTTCGATACGCTAAGCTATAAATTTAACGAGTTTCACAAGCTTAGCCTTGCTCTAAATTACGATTGGTTGGACTCCAAACTAAAAGCAATAGACGACTTATATTTTACTCGTCCGCCAGCGATGGCCGTCAATACCGCTCGTAAGCTAATCAGACAAATTTACGGGATCGATTTTGACGGCAACGTAAAGCAAGACGGATTAAGCGCAAGCCTTAAATACGACTTTACGCCTAACGAAAAAGATAATTACTCCATTGCGCTTGAAAGCCTATATAGAATGCCCGATAATATGGAGAGATTTAATACTCTTTACGGACCGGGCGAAAAGGGCTGGATATCAAATCCGCTCTTAAAGCCGGAACGCCACAACCGAGCCAAGGCGGAGTTTAAATTCGGCTCCGAGGCGTATAAAAGCTATCTAAATTCTATGTATAACGAAAATTCATTTGCGCTAAAAGGTTATTTTATAGCCGACGACGTCGATAACCTAATAATTTACGACCGCAGACATCTTGGTCGCGGTATAAACGGTAATGCCGTCGTAACGAGAAACGTCGATGCGAAGTTATTTTTGGCAAATATCGGCGGCGAGTTTAATTTCGCTAAAAAATTCGGCACAAAGCTTGATTTATTTTATAATTACGGCGAAAACGATACGGACGATAGACCGCTTTATCAAATTCATCCGTTCGAGGCTAATTGGCAGCTTGACTACCGAGATTATGCGAGTTTCGGAAGCTTTAATCTAGGAACGGCCGTGCGATACGTAGCAAAGCAGACGAGAGGCGACTGGGATGAAAACAAGGGCTTTGGAATCGATAAAAAAGAAGCGGCGAAATCGTTTACGATTATGGATGTTTACGGAGCGGTCGAGTTTAAAAATAAATTCGGCGTTAGGCTAGGCGTAAATAATATATTTGATAAAAATTACGCCGAATTTATTAGCGGTAACCACGTAGGAGCGCTTTTTCCATCGCTCGTAAACGCGCCGGGAAGAGCGGTATGGCTTAGCTTTCACGCTAGCTTTTGATTAAAAAATAAAATTTTAAAGGAGACGAAATGAAAAAACGAGATTTTCTAAAACTTAGCGCGGCTCTAGGCGCTACGGCTTTTGCTCCGAATTTATTCGCCAAGGATAGTTTCGAGCTTTGGGGGATGCCCGCTATCCCGAACGTTATCTTAGCCGTTGCCAGCATACAGGGCGAGCTAACTAAAACGCGCGACGTTAGTCTTAAAATTTGGAGAACTCCAGATCAACTACGCGCGGGCGTAGCAAACGGCGCCATGAAGGTTACTGCTGCTCCATCAAATGTTTGCGCTAATTTAGTTACTCAGGGGCTAAATTTTAGCATGCTAAATATCATGACAAATGGACTTTTAAATGTTCTTGCTAAAAACGATAACGTAAAAACTTTCGAGGATTTGGTCGGTAAAAAGATAGTTATGCCTTTTAAAAACGATATGCCCGATCTCGTATTTAAAGCGATATGCAAAAAACGCGGCATAGACGTTAATAAGCTTGACGTTACATACGTACAAACTCCGCCTGAATCAATAGGGCTATTTTTACAAAAAGACTACGATATCGTACTCTCCGTCGAACCTATGAGCTCTGCGGCGATACTGCGAGGTAAAAAAAGCGGCGTCGAGGTAGTGCGCGCGCTAGAGCTGCCGGTAGTTTGGGGCGAGAGTTTTAATACGAAGCCTTTTATCCCGCAAGCGGGCTTAATCGTACAAAACGATTTTTATAACGAAAATAGGGCGATTTTCGACGTATTGCACTCCGATATGGTAAATGCGCTAAACTGGATACTAAATAATAAACAAAGCGCCGCCGAAATAGGCGCAAATTACTTGCCTGCGCCGGTTCCCGCGCTCGCAAACGCCTTTGAGCGCTCAAATTTAACTGTGACGAAGGCTAGCGATGCAGCCGATGAGCTTATCGCGTTTTTTGAAGTGCTTTACGAGCTAAATCCGAAATTTTTAGGCGGAAAAATGCCTGATAGGAAAATATTTTTATGATATTAATCGACGGAGTAAAGGCCGATCGAGCCGCCGTTTGGAGAGTGGTCGATTACCTTCTTGGCGGGCTTAGCGGGCTTGGAGTGATATGTCTCGCGATCGGGTTATGGCAGTTCGGTTCGCAAGTATTCGGCGAGTTTTTGCTACCGTCCCCCAAGGTTGTTTTTACGAGAGTTTACGAGCTTTTAGCCGATTATGAAAATAGCGAGATACCTATCTCGCTATTTCGCGCGATCGTAGGTATAGGAATTTCATGCGCGGTCGGCATAGCCTTGGGGTTAATCGCCGGCGCGTATAAAAGCTTCGCGGCGTTTTTGAAGCCGTTTATTACGATGCTTTTATCCATGCCGCCTATTATTTGGGTCGTATTAGCGCTATTTTGGTTTAGTTTCGGTAACGTAAGCACCATTTTTACGATAATAGTTACGACGATTCCGCTAACGTTTGCTAGTTCGATGGTCGGGATGATGAGCGTAAACGAGCAGTTAGAGGAGATGTTTGACGCTTATAATTTAGGAATTTTAAAGAAGATTAGACACCTTTATCTGCCCCACCTTACGAGCTATATAATAAGTTCTATAAGCGTAGCCGTAGGCATGGGCGTAAAAATAGTCGTTATGACCGAGCTTTTAGGGGCGATGGACGGCGTAGGTTCTAAAATCGCAGATGCGAGAGTTATGCTAGATACCCCGACCGTTATGGCGTACGTGGTGTTAATTATCGGCGTCGTCATGTTGTTTGAATATCTAGTAATCGAGCCGCTAAAGATACTTTTGATGCCTTGGAAAAGATAGAGCGGCTTTGCTTAAGTATAATGCGGCTAAACCGCCGAAAAACGAAAGGTAAAATTTGCTAAAACTTCAAAATCTAGAATACGAAATTTTACGAGATAGGGTCGTGCGAGATTTTAGCCTCGAAGTCGGCAAAGGGCGAATAGTAACGCTTTTCGGTCCTTCCGGCTGTGGTAAAACTACGATACTTCGCCTGATAACCGGACTAAACGATTTAAAAAAGGGGCGAATCTCAAACGAATTTAAAAAAACTACCTATCTTTTTCAAGAAAATCGCCTTTTAGAATGGAAAAACGCGATGCAAAACGTTCGCTTGGTCGCGCCTAACGCAAGCGATGAGGAAATTTTAGGATTTTTTACAAAACTGGGGCTATCTAAAAGGGATGCGTTTAAGTATCCGAGCGAACTAAGCGGAGGCATGAGGGCTAGGGTTAGCTTCGTGCGAGCGCTCGTAACGTCGCCGGATCTATTGCTTATGGACGAGCCTTTTTCCGGGCTTGACGTCGATATGAGGGCGATTTTGATAGATGAAATTTTAAAACGGGTCGCGGGCGGAATGAGCGTCATTTTGGTAACTCACGATAGATTTGAAGCCGTTAAGCTAAGCGACGAGATATATTTTTTAAGCGCAAAAGGCGCGAATATCGAGCAGTCGCTTCATATCGACAAGCCTCAAAGCGAGCGAGATTTCGAGTTTATAAACGAAAATATAAATAAATTTTTTAGCGCAAGGATATATTTTGATTAATGATTTTTTTACTCACCCGATGAGAATATTTTTCTTAAGCGCCGTATTTTGCATAGTTTTAGGCTGTGCCGGATTTTTCGTAGCGGACGATTTCGTTAGCTTTCACAAATTCGCCTTTTTAGCGCTGGCCTGTCCTGCGGCGTATGCGGGATTTTTATTTACCGCGATACCCGATTGGGCGAATTTTAGCGGTAATTTAAAACCGCATAGCGTAGCGATGTTCGGGATATTCGCCTGTGCTTTGGCGGCGATGTTTTTAGGACTTAAGATTAGCTTTTTTTTGACGAGTTTTTTTTGGCTTTATCTTACGATATTTAGCATAACGCTTTTGGCGCGCGATAGAAATAGCGATAATTTCAG
>CAUQJW010000034.1:0-12934 GCA_963518485.1 uncultured Campylobacter sp. | reverse complement strand
TTTTAAAAGCGGGCGAGCAAGGCTGGGCGATGTTTGACGTGACGCCTTTTTACGCCCAAAGCGGCGGCCAGGCAGGCGATAGCGGCGAGATCGTGGATACAGCCGACGTGCTAGATACGCAGAAGTTTTTCGGACTAAATTTATCAAACGTCGCGGCTAAAAAAGAGCTTAAAATCGGCGATACCGTGAAGCTAAAAGTAAGCGAGCAAAGAGCCGAGATCGCACGCCACCACAGCGCCACGCACCTACTCCATGCCGCGCTTAGAAGCGTGCTAGGAACGCATATCGCGCAGGCCGGATCTAGCGTCGAAGCAAACAGACTCAGATTTGACTTCTCGCATTCAAAGGCAGTGACGGCGGAAGAGCTAACAAAGATCGAAAATTTTGTCAATAGCGCAATCGCCGAAAGTATCGCGGCAAAAACGGAGATAATGGACGTCGAGGACGCTAAAAACAGCGGCGCGATCGCGCTATTTGGCGAAAAATACGCCGACAAGGTGCGCGTACTAAGCTTCGGCGATGTTAGCAAGGAGCTTTGCGGCGGTACGCACGTGGCAAATTTAAGCCAAATCGGCGCATTTTTCATCACTAAAGAAGGCGGCGTGAGCGCAGGCGTGCGTAGGATCGAGGCCGTGTGCTCTAAGGCCGCGCTAAATCTAGCAAAAGCCTGGCGCGGCGAGATCGAGGAGCTAAAAACCGAGCTAAAAAGCGCCGAACCGATGAATGCGGTAAAAAAACTAAAAGCCGAGATAAAAAGCCTAAAAGACAAGACCAAGCAGGCAAAAGACGCGCACGCGCTGGCCGTGGTAAACGTAAACGAGACAAAGCTTTGCGTCGCGGTGCTTGACGGCGGCGACATAAAAGCCACGATAGACGAGTTTAAAAACGAGAACGAAAAGGCGGCGATCCTGCTCGTACAAGTAAATGAAGGGGGCAAAATCGCTCTGGCCGCAGGCGTGAAAAATGCGGCTTTGAAAGCCGATGAATGGGTCAAATTTACGGCGCAAATTTTAGGCGGAAACGGCGGGGGCAAGGATGATTTCGCAACCGCAGGCGGTAAAAACGTACTAGCGATCGAGGATGCGGTTAGGCAGGCATTAGAGTTTGCTAAAAATAAGTTGGAAAAAAATAATTTTAACAGCTAAAAATAAAACGCCTAATATATAGAATAAAGAGAAAAAATGCCCGAGTTTAACATAGCTTTTGCGCAGATAAATCACGTATTGCCGTTTTTGCATCTAACGGCAATAATCGTTTTTATAGGCTTTCAGTCGCACTTTTGGCTAGTAGCTAAGTTTTTCATAAAAGACGTAGACGATGAAATTTCAAAATACGAGCGCTTGCTAAATATGATGAAAAGACTGGCTTACGCGACTTACTCGTCGCTAATCGTTATAGCCTTAACGGGTAGAGCTTTAAGCGATCGCGATTATTTTAAGGCCGCCGATCCGATGCTTAGCACTATAGTGGCGACAAAGTGGTGTTTATTCGGCTTTTTGCTGTTAAATTTACTCTACTCTACGTATCGTCTTTACCAAGCTAAAAAATCAATAGAAAAAGGCGAATACATAGAGCTTCGCGAAAATTTGATCGTAATAATTTATTACTTCATACCGCTGAATATCGCCTTTGCATTGCTTGCGACCTATCTGGGCATCGCATATAGGAATTTTTAATGTTGATTTTAGCGTCTTCCTCTCCGACCAGAGCGGCGATTTTAAGAGACGAGGGTATAGATTTTAAGCAAATATCCTTTGACTACGACGAAAGCGTCGTTAGTAGAGATTTACCGGCGCGTATATACGTTCAAAGAGTGACCGCATCTAAAAAGGCTCAATTTATAAAAAATTATCAAGACGTTTCAAACGTTCTTTTCGCCGATAGCGTCGTGGTCTGCGACAAGCGAATTTTAGGCAAGGCCAAAGACGAAAACGAGGCTTTAAAAATGCTATCCGAACAAAGCGGAAAAATCGTAAAAATAGTAACGGCAATGATATTTTTAGGGGAAAAATTCGAGCTTTCAAACGTTAGCTTTACCGAATACGAATTTGCGAATTTCAACGAGGATGATTTGAGAACATACCTAAAAAGCGGCGATTGGCGAGGCAAAGTCGGCGCCATGAGTATAGAGGGTTTTAATAAAAAATACGTCTTAAGTAAAAAAGGACGAACCGATACGGCTATGGGGCTAAATGTAGAAATTTTAAAGGCGTTTTTATGAAATTTTTAATCTCGTTATTTTTTATGCTTTGCGTTTCTGCGTGCGCGGCATTCGTTTTTATCTACTCGCAAATTCAGCTCGACGCGTCGAATATTATAGAATTTAAACCGAAACTTACCACGCAAATTTACGATAGAAACGGCGAGTTGATCGCAAACGTATTCGAAGAAAATCGCCTATACGCTTCCTATAACGAGATACCTCCGCGCATCATAGAATCTCTAATCGCGATCGAAGATACTAGCTTTTTCGAGCACGGCGGCGTTAATCCCGAAGCTATCACGCGAGCGATCGTTAAAGACGTAAAAGCTATGAAAATGGTCGAGGGCGCCAGCACGCTCACGCAGCAACTTATAAAAAACATGGCTTTAACCAGGGAAAAAAAGCTCACTAGAAAACTAAAAGAAGTAGTGCTGGCGATCAAGCTAGAAAACGAGTTAAATAAAGAGCAAATTTTAGAAAGATACTTAAATCACGTATATTTCGGACACGGCTATCACGGTATAAAAACGGCGGCTAAAGGGTATTTTCATAAAAATTTAGACGAGCTGAGTTTAAAAGAAATCGCCGTTTTAGTAGGGCTTCCCAAAGCTCCTAGCGCATACGATCCGACTAAACATTTAGACTTATCGCTAAGTCGCGCTAATGCCGTATTATGGAGACTAAATACCATCGGCTGGATAACTCAACAAGAGTACGAAACCGCGCTAAACGAAACGCCTAAAATTTACGACGATACGCTAACGCAAAATCGCTCTCCTTACGTAGTCGATGAAGTCTTAAAGGAAGTTTCCAAGAAATTTCCCGACGTGAAAACCGGCGGCTACTTAATCGAGACCAATATAGATCTAAAAGTCCAAGATATGGCGGAGAATGCGCTAAAATTCGGCTATAACGAAATTTTAAAGAGAAATAAAGACGCCAATGCGAGCGTACTAAACGGCGCAATGGTCGTAACGTCGCCTAAAAACGGCGAGGTTTTGGCTCTAATCGGCGGAATAGACTACTCCAAAAGTAGTTATAACCGTGCTACGCAAAGCTCTAGGCAGCCCGGATCTAGCTTTAAACCGTTTATTTATCAAGCCGCGCTTGATCTAGGCTACTCGCCGATGAGTAAGGCTGCGGACATCGCGCGGGTTTTCGAAACCGGAAGCAAAGAAGCGTGGAAGCCGAAAAACTACGGCGGAGGCTTTCAGGGTTACATCACGCTAAAAGACGCGTTAAGACAGTCGCGCAATCTAGCGACTATAAATTTACTAAACGAAGTAGGTCTCGACGTCGTTCGTAAAAAACTCGTAGAGATAGGCTTTACCGATATCCCGGCAAATCTCTCTATCGCGCTGGGAAGCTACGGCGTTTCGCCTTTAGAGTTCGCCAAGTTTTACTCGATGTTTTCAAACGGCGGAGAAATAGTCGAGCCGCTAATAGTACGCAAAGTAACTACGCAAAGTAGGTTAGAAACGCTTTACGAGCCTCAAAGACTAATCGCTAGCTCGCCGGAGCAAATTTATCTAATGACGGATATGTTAAAAACCGTCGTAAACTCCGGAACCGGTCGCGGAGCCGTTACGGCCGGCATACAAGTAGCCGGCAAGACTGGTACCACCAATAACAACATCGACGCATGGTTTTGCGGCTTTACGCCCGAAATTCAAGCCATAATTTGGTATGGCAACGACGATAATACGCCTATGCGTAAGGTAGAAGGCGGCGGACGTACCGCGGCGCCGGTGTTTAGGGTATTTATGGAGGAGTATCTAAAGAGTTTTCCTCAAACGCTTAGAAATTTTCCGGAACCCGAAGGCGTTTTTCACGCTATTTATAACGGTAAAGACGAGCTTTATACGACTACTTCGCCGCTTCCTAAACAAGACGAGATGCAAAATATGCTAGAGCAGGATAGCGAAGGTCTAATGTTTTGATTTAAGCATTCAAATCGATATCTTGCAAAACTAAACGATTTTAAATTTCATCCATTTACCGTTAAGGTATCTAACGGTAAATAAAACTCCCTTGACGCCCCAATCGGCAAACATAGCAAACCAAGTCCCTATCATACCCATGCCCAGCTGCAAAGCAAATACGTAAGAAAGAGCGATACGGCACGCAAACATGCACCATACGCTAACCCACATCGCGTATCTAGCATCTCCGGCAGCTCTAAAAACTACGGGGAAAGTATAGGCTAGCGGCCATATCGCCAGCATCGCCGCTCCGTGCCACCAGACGACTTGCTTCGTCATTTCGTTGGCTTCGTGCGAAAGAGAGTATAGGCTTAAAATAGGTTCTAACAAAAGTATAGTCGCTAAGATACTAAAAAATTGCGATACATAGACTAGCGCGATAATTTTTTTAGTATAAAATTCGACCTGTTCAAAGTCCCCGGCCCCGACGCAGCGAGATATGATAACGCTAAAACCCACGCCTATAGCCATACCGGGTAATACCTGATACATCGCTATCGTTCCGCCCACGGCGTTTGCCGCGATAGAAGCCGTACCCAACGTCGCTATCAAAGAAAGTACTATTAACCGCCCGGCGTAAAATAAGCCGTTTTCAAAACCGTAAGGAATCGCTATATCTAAGATACGCTTTATAGTCGCGGGGTCGAATTTAAATTTCAAACTTTTCTTTAAACGTAGCCTTCTACTACGATCTAGCAACAAATAGACGATTGCGGCGGCGGCTAAAATCCTAGTCGCTAGCGCCGAGAGCGCAATCCCTAAAATACCTAAATCAAACCTATAAATCGCGACGGCGGTTAAAATAACGTTTAAAATATTCGTATTTAGCATAATATACATTGGGAGCTTAGAGTTATCCATCGTGCGAAACGCTCCTGCGGCTGCGGCGTAAACCGCCAAAAACGGCACGGATAAAGAAGAAACTACGAGATAAATTTTGGCCGCGTTTCTAACGTCGGCCGAAACGTCGCCGAACATAAAATCTAAGATAAAATTTCTACCAAGTAAAATGGCAAACATAATCGCCGAAGAAAAAATCAAGCTAAACCAAATCAACTGATTGATCGCGTTTTTGGCGTTACCGCCCTGCTTCGCGCCCAAAAAGCGCCCCGCTACTACCGAACCGCCCGTAGCGATCGCGGAAAATACGCTGATAAACAGCGCCATAACAAACTCTACCAAAGAAACGGCCGAAACCGCAGCCTCGCCGACGCTAGCAGCCATAATAGAGTTGATTAGTCCAACCGAATATTCCAAAAACTGCTCTACGACGATAGGCAAAAATAGCTTAAAAAGGTCGGAATTAGAAAAAAATCTATGTTCTCGTCGCTGCATTATTCGGCGACTTTAAGCTGCCCTTCGCAAAGAGCCTTCCATGAGCTTTGAAAATTAGAATTTACGCACTCTTCCAAATACGGTACGGCTGCGGCGTTATTTTTCATTTTAATATAAATTTCTCCGACTTGATTTAGCGCCCTCAGTCTATTTTCGGGACTTAAGCGAGTATTTAAAAGCTCTTTACTCTCGCGCAGAGCTTCGGCGTATTCTTCCATTTTGATAAGAGCGTTAGTGTACTCAAACTCAAGCTTAGGGCTAAACGTATCTATGCGAGTTCTACGCTGCATATCTATCGCCTTTTTGGCATAAACGGCGGTATTTACGAAGTCGTTGCCGTTATACGTAGCTTCCGCCATCTTATCGTAAGTTTCTATTATTTTAAAATCATTACCCCTAAGCTGTTCGATAGCTGAAATCGTAGCGGCGGCATCGCTAACGCGTCCGAGCGCTATTAAGGCGTTAAATCTATCGAAGAGCACCGGCGAAACGTCGGCGTACTCCTGCGTAGCGGCGACGGCGATAGCATCGTCTGCAGCCTTTAACGCGTCTTTAAATTTACCGTTTTTTAAAAGCGCGCCGCTAAGCTTAACTAGCCATTCGGATCTATCTAGCATATCTGGAGCCGAGATATTAGCTTTAGCTAGCTCTTCGGCATCTTTGTATCTAGCCGTTCTAGCATAGCAGTCAAAAAGCTTAAATTTACTCTCTATTCCGCTTCCGACGCCGTATTTTTCTATTAGGTTTATAGCCGTCGTACAATCGTCTTGCCTTATAGCTTCGCGCGCGCTCATCAAGGCGGCACGGCTTAGCGATTCGGCGCTATCCGTATCGTTGGAGTCTTTTATCTCCTCGGTTAGTTTTAAAATTTCGTCGTATCGTCTATTTTTTAAAAATAGCGCGACTTGTTCTTTTAGCGCTTTTTTACCTATCTCGGTTTTACCGTATTTGCCCTTTAATACGTTATAGTAGTCGTTTAGTTTAGTAGCATTGTCTTCTTTTAGCTCGAAAAATAATCGGTCGAGTCCCTGCTCTACTTGCGTTAAATAATCTCCGTCTTTAAATTCGCTCTGATAGCGTTTTAACGTATCGTAGGCTAAATTAACATCGCTCGTATTTATTAAGCTAAGTCCGTAATTTTTAAGCGCGACTTCATATCCATCATCGCCTTTTTTAAGCTTCGTAAGCAGAGTTTCGTAAATTTTAGAGGCTACGTCGTCCATATTTTTTTCGTGAAAAACTCCGGCTAAAACCATCGACTTAGGTATGTCTTTTAGTAGGTAGCTTTGATTTGCGTTTATTATTTTTAAAATATAATTTTTAGCGTCTTGAAATTTAGCCGCGTCTATGCTGGTCTCGACTAACCTCAAAGCCGCGCGAGAAGCGATTTCTAACGTACTTGCGGAGTAAAGCACGTTTTCGTACATGGCGATGGCTTCTTTTTGTTTGCCCGTATCGTAAATTTTATCGGCAAATTCTAAAATAGCCTCTTTCGTCCAGTTGGAATTCGGATGTTCGTTCATCAAAATATCCAACATGTAGTTGGCATCGCTCATTATATCTTGATGTAAATACGATTTGGCGACCAAATAAAGCACCTCTTGGTAGTTCTCGTCCGAGGTAAATTTTCTAAGCCAAGCTTTACCTTCGTTTGCTATATCTAGCGAAGAAGCGCTCTCGTAACTATCTTGAACGTCGAAAATTTTATCGAGCGCTCTGAGCCTATAGAGTCCGAACTCTCCGGCAAAGATACTTCCGGGATATCGAGCTACGGCCAGGGAACTTTGTTTAACGGTATCGTCGTACCGTCCTGCCTCGTAGGACTTTTTAATATCCAAATATAAATTTATATCGTTGCTATCGGCGGTAGCTATAGGGGCTTTATTTAAATCTAACGCTCCGATACCGGGACGAAGCATAGATTCAAAGCTCGGAGCGAAATTTATGCCTTGATTTTTTCGCTTTTCAAACTCTCTTAAATCCGAACTTATCATTATAGAATGACGTTTTGATCGCCCGCTTAAATTAGGCGCTACGTCGCTAGTTTCGTAAAGCGGCTTATTTTCGGAAACTAGTCTAGAATTCGCCTTAGGCGTGATATAGATTTTGGTTCCGTCGCCTTCTTTTCTGAATCTAATTTCTACTAGGGATAAAATTTTATCGTCTACTTTCGGAACGATGTCGATATCGGTATCGCAAACGTAAATTTTTCTATCATAGGCTAAAATTTCCTCTTTACAAAAAAAATCTTTTTCGTCTCGCAAATGCAAAACGCTATACTGCTTGCCGCCGTCCATTCCGGAATTTAGCGTTAGGCTAAAGCCGAAAGCTAAAATCGGAAAAAATATTAAAGGAATTTTATTCATATTTGCATTATATCAAATTAAGCATAAAAGCCGTTATTATTCGATGATTTTCGAGATTTTAGCAAGCTTAAACGCGTATCCGCTAAATTTCGCCCTGCAAAGCGCGACCGTGCCCTTCATCTGCGGCTCTAGCTTAAATTTAGCCTTTACCTCTACGTCCTTGGCCTGTACGCTCACCATATCGCCGTCTTTTACCTTTGCGGCTGCGGCAAACGACGCCGAGCCGATTAGCTCTTTTACCTCGCCGCTCAAATTTGACCCGTCCGCCTCATCCATAAAAAACACGACGCTACCGTCAAAGCTCTCAGGCTCTTTTAGCGGAGCTAGCTCGCCGTCCGTTTTAAACTCGCCCTGCTCGCCGTCGGCCAAAACGACGTTTTTACCGAGTATTTGCAAAAACTCGAATATATTTTTCGCGTCAGCATGGGCCAAAAAGGAACTATCGATCACGATATTTTCACACCCACTTAAAAACTCCGCGATCTGCTCAAACTCCTCCTCGCCGACGTTGCACTCGCCGCTTAGATATCCTTCGTCTAGCCCCTCAAAATATTCGCGCATTTGCTCATCAAATTTAGCTGCGTCGAGCAAATATTTGCAAAGCAAAGCCAGCACGTAGCTAGCCGATCCGATCTCGCAGCGAACGAGATTTTCAGTGCCTAAAATTTTATCCTCAAAGCAAGAGATATATAAAAATTCGTTTTGCTTTATCTGTTTTGCTAGCTGCGGATTTTGCTCGCAAAGTAGGCTTGCCAGGCTCAAAGTTTTTGCATTTTTAAATTCGCTAAATTTCATCGTTTATCCTTTAAATTTAGCTTGGATTTTATAAAAATTTGTTTTAAGAGGGGGTAAATTTACGCCGATTAGACGCAAATTCGGTTATTTTTCTAGGCCGAATTTGACGGCTGCTTTAGCAAGCTCGAGAGTGGCGTCTACAAATTTATCTTTTTTCGTCGCGTACGGTAAAAATAGCGGTATCTCCGTGCAAGCCGCGATATACGCATCAGCCTCGATAGCCGCGATCGTGTCGTTAAAGAGACCCACGTACTCTTTTAGCTTGTTTGCCTTTGCACCATTGTAGATGCAGTCCATGATGTCGCTCATCAAATTTTCGGAGATTTTTACGCACTCTAGGCCTGCGGCGATTAGCTCGTTTTCGTAAATTTTAGCCGCGGTCGTGCCGGTGGTGGCGATGACTGCAATCTTTTTAGCGTGCGGGAAATTCGACTTTATCGATGCGGTGGCGATTTTAGCGATGTGCAGGATATTTACGCCGCACTCTTCCATTAGTCGCTTTGCAAAAAAGTGAGCCGTATTGCAAGCTATGCAAATAGCCTCGCAGCCGGCGTTTTTGAGCCTAGTTGCAGACTCTTTCATAAAAGGAAACGGATCCTCGCCTCCATGCAGGATATACGCCGTGCGGTCCGGGATCTGCGGATGGTTATCGATGACGATAGGGATGTTGTCCTGATCTTTTGCGGCGTTTGTGAGTTCTACGATCTTAGCGTATAGATCTATCGTAGCCAGCGGTCCCATGCCGCCTAAAATTCCGATTCGTTTCATGAAAAAGTCCTTAAATTTAAAAAAGCCGAGAGCGAAGTCTCGGCTAAACTCGGGCGCCTTAGATAAGAACCGGAGCGATTAAGAATGCAAGCGCGACCGAAAGAGCGACCATTATGGTGCCGGGTACGAAGAATGAGTGGTTAAATACGAATTTACCAACTCTTGTTGTACCAGTATCATCCATAGCGATAGCACCCAAAGTCGTAGGATACGTAGGAAGTACGAATAGTCCTGAAACGGCGGCAAATGAAGCAACTAGGATCCAAATTTGACCTGAGTTTTCAGGCGTAGTCATACCTAGCGCGGCAGCAACCGCAGGCATCATAACGCGCGTAGTAGCGGCTTGAGAGTATAGCAAGCAGCTTAGGAAATATAGCGCGACGGCTAATACGAACGGGTACTGCGTAACGACGTTTTTGGCTACGTCTTTGATAGCGTCGATATGTCCGTTTACGAAGGTAGTACCGAGCCACGCGATACCGATAACGCAGATGCATGCATTCATACCGCTTTGGAAAGTGCTGGTAGAAAGTAATTTGCTAGTATCGATCTTGCAAAGAGTAGCGATGAGGAAACCGATAGTAAGCATAAAACTAATGATAGCGTTATCTCTGGTTAGGATAGGTTTTTCGATTAAACCCACACTCTTTGAAATCGCAAGCGCGTAGCAAACTACCACTAAAACGCCGACGGCGAATATAGCGACGGACCTTTTCGCATAAGGTTTAAGTTCGTGATACTGCGCTTCTTTTACTTCAGCGACCGCACCTCTAGATAATCTATCTTGGTATACGGGATCTTTTGAAAGATCGAGATCGTAAAATTTATTTACTATAAATGCAGTAATTAGCATACCCACGAAAGTCGTAGAGATGCAGATAAAAAGCAACATCGGATAACTGACGCCGAGAGGTTCGCACACGCCGCTCATCGCAACGAAAGCCGCAGATATAGGACTAGCGGTGATAGCTACTTGAGACGAAACGACAGAAAGCGCAAGCGGAGCGCTAGGCTTGATATTTTGCGTTTTAGCTACCTCTACGATAACCGGGATCATAGAAAACGCCGTATGGCCGGTACCGGCTAATATCGTAAGAAGATACGTAACGATAGGGGCTAAGTAGTTGATTTGCTTTGGATTCTTACGCAAAATTTTAGATGCTACTTGAACCAAGTAATCAAGTCCGCCAGCGACTTGCATCGCAGTGATAGCAGAAATAACGGACGCTATAATAAGAATAACGTCCATCGGAATACCGCTCATCTCTACCTTCATGCCTAGCATAGCCAAAACGATAACGCCGAGACCTCCGGCATAACCCACGCCCATACCTCCTAGCTTAACGCCTAGGTAGATACCTCCGAATAGGACTATAATCTGTAAAATCAGCATTATATCCATAGAAAAACTCCTTGTATTAGATTTTGTTTTTCACTTACTAAATTTAAAAGGCGCCGAATTTTACCTCGGCGCTTTAAGACTTTTGCTCAGTTATTTGCCCATATGAGGGTTTAGCATATTTTTAGGCTCTAAAATTTTATCGATTTCCTCTTTTTTGAGGTAGCCTCTTTCTAAGCAGATATCGCCTACGGCTTTGCCGGTTTGCAACGCTTCTTTTGCGATACTTGCAGATTTTTCGTAGCCGATGTACGGGTTAAATGCAGTTACGATACCGACTGAGCCGAGTACTGATTTTAAGCATGCTTCAGGATTTGCGGTTAATTTTCTAACGGCTTTTTCGGCTAGGGTTTTCATCGCGTTTTCAAGGATAAAGATAGAGTTAAATAGCGCGTAAGCGATGCCAGGCTCAAACGCGTTTAGCTCAAATTCGCCTCTCTCGCTGCAAAGCATGATGGTTACGTCGTTGCCGATTACCTCGTAGCACGCCTCGCCTACGACTTCTGCGATGACCGGATTTACTTTACCGGGCATAATTGAGCTACCTGGTTGCATTTGCGGTAAATTTATCTCGCCAAGACCGCATCTTGGGCCTGAGTTCATTAATCTTAAATCGTTTGCGATCTTGCTTAATCTAACGGCAGCAGTTTTTAGCGCGCCGCTAACGTGAACAAAATCCGCAGTGTCTTGAGTAGCCGCGATAAAATCATCGGCAGGTTTAAAGTTTACGCCTGTGATTTGGCTCAAAATTTTATGAACAGCCGCTTTGTAATCAGGATGGCAGTTGATGCCCGTTCCGATCGCGGTTGCGCCCATGTTTAGCACAGCCATAGACTCTCTTGCGGCGGTGATTTTTTCGATATCGCTTTTGATGTAGCTTGCAAATGCGTTAAACGTGTTGCCAAGCGTCGTAGGAACGGCGTCTTCCAGCTCGGTTCTACCCATTTTGATGATATCTTTAAAGTCTTTTGCCTTGGCTTCTAGCTCGTTTTTAAGTAGCTCCATAGCCTTTAAAAGATCGGTTAGTTTAGCGTATGTAGCGACTTTGATCGAGCTTGGATAAGTGTCGTTGGTGCTTTGGCCTAAATTCGTATGATCGTTTGGATGCAGATACTGATACTCGCCTTTTTTGTGGCCAAGGCTTTCAAGCGCGACGTTTGTTATAACTTCGTTCGCGTTCATATTGGTGCTAGTTCCCGCACCGCCTTGGATCATATCTACTACGAATTGATCTAAATATTTACCCGCGATCAGCTCGTCGCATGCTTTTGCGATGGCGTCGGCTTTTTGCGCGTCTAGAACTCCGACTTCTTTGTTGGCTAAGGCCGCAGCCTTTTTGATTTGAGCAAATGCCTTAACGAAATACGGATAATCTTTAAGCGGTCGTCCGCTCATGTGGAAATTCTCAAGCGCCCTAAACGTTTGCACTCCGTAATATACGTCGTCGACTATCTCTAGCTCGCCTATGAAGTCGTGTTCTCTTCTGGTTCCCATATCGGTTCTCCTTGTGATGAAATTGAATAATGAAATTATGGCTCAAAGAAGCTTACAACTAAATTAAAATATTAATATTTTTTTTATATTAGGTATATCTTTATTATTTTTTAGAAAAATATTATTTACGAATATTTTTAGTCTTTTAGGAGCCGAATTATTTATTTGTTAAGTATTATAGGGATTTTAAGTAAAAATATAAAAATATTTTTATTTATAGTTATACAAATATTATAAAAATATAAAATATAAAAATTAGTTATTTATAAAAAATCCATCTATAATTCTGACATGGAAACATTATCGCAGATATATTATTATAAAACTTTAAGGTACTAGAAAAATTATTAAATAAAAAATACCAAAACGACTAACTTACGAGTACTTCAAAGAATATTTAAGAAATGAAAGTAAAGAGAAATAGGATATAAACGCCTTTCGGCGTTTATTATTTTTTAAGCTCTTTAATGCGAGCAGCTTTACCGCGTCTATCGCGTAGATAAAATAGTTTAGCTCTACGAACGCGACCGCGTCTAAGAACGGTTATACTTTCCAAGCTTTCGGAATATATAGGATATATTCTCTCCACTCC
>CAUQJW010000033.1:0-12943 GCA_963518485.1 uncultured Campylobacter sp. | reverse complement strand
GAGCAACAGTATAAGATTACTATGAATACTTATGCAGAGCCCGTCAATATGAAAATTTTAAAAAACTTAGTCGAAAAGATAAATTTTATAGAAGTTAAGGAAGAAGAGGGATAAAAACGAGTAATACCCTTTAAATAGACGGACACAACCTAGTTCTTTGCGTAAGAAGCGAATTTTTTGCGTTTTTAAAAGCTATGACAAGCACAAACGTAATCGTTTGATAAATTAAGACGTGCCACGATACGCATTTTACTCGCTTGCCCCCTCGTTGCTTTGTTTACGCGCTTGCGTACTGTAAGGCTACTTCTTTTTAGGGGATATGGTATAATACTTTAAAACAAATTTGAGGAGATAGGATGACCTCGATTAATATAATAACTGATAATAACAACCTAATAGAAGCCATAAAAGCTATTTTACAGCTAGATCCAAAAGCTCAAATAACCTATGACGACGACCTTGGAGGATTAAGCCTTGCGGATGCGAAACATTTGCAAGAAATTTCCGACGCAGACGATAGAGGCGAAGTAAAATACTATAGCTTTGACGAAATGAGAGAGCGCTCTAAAGAGCATTTACGAAAGCTCGGCGCGTCTTTATGAAAATAGTCTTTTCGGATAAATTTGGTAACGAACTGGAGAGGATACTAAATTTTATCGCTCAAGATAGCCTTAACAGAGCGAACGAATTTAACGATACTTTGTATGACAAAATCCTAGAAATTCCAAGCAGGCCTTATAGTTTTCGCAAGAACAAGCTACTTAAACGAGAGGATACGAGAGACTTAATTTTTAAAGGCTACGTGATAGTTTTTCGTATTAAACCGGACTACATTAAAATTCTGTCGATATATAAGCATAATTTGCCGGATTATTGTTAATCCTAATGCTACTTTGTATTATCAACTATAGTGCTATTATCTTGCATTTTAACACCCCCTTATAGGGATAGACCTAAGAACTTCTTTAATCTTATATTTATAAAGCTTTGAAGCCCTTAATCTAACCCCACTCTTCATTTCTAAAAAACACAAAAATAAATTCTTATTCTAAAGTGCTCTAAGGTATTAAAAAATTTCTCAAAAATTATGTAAGGGCATAAAAATAAATTAAAAATTCCTATAATTAGTATAGGTAAGAACTAGGCAGAAGGAGAAAAATAATATGCTTAATGAACTATATAACGACGTAGAGTACAAAACACTTCTTGAGCACATATCTAGCCAATATAAAGGAAATGCGGTTTTAGGCAGAAAGCAAACCGCAGCGGTTCTTGGCATCGGCGTATCTACTCTTGATCTTCGTATATCACAGGGTAGGATATTCCTCGCTACATTAAAATGGGAGATGCAAAGAATTCTCGTATAGCGTTTGCGATAACCGATATTGCAGCTTATATTTTTCAAAAAAGGGTTAAAACATGTTCTTAATTTCTATAGTAGATAATAAAGAAAAGGATCAAAAATGAGTAATGCCCTTCAAATAGGCGGACACAGCCTAGTGCTTTGCGTGAGAAGCGAATTCTTGACGCTCAAAAAGGCTATTATAAGGTATGAGCACAATGTTAGAGAGGTTAAGCATGCCTCTAAAATCGGATATCTTAGAGGCAACAGCCGCAATAATAGATACATAGTGCTTAGCGAGTATAACAACAACGGCCACATGCGAGAGATCGCAGCCGGAGATAAAGAATTTAGCGACAAGAAATATATAAAAGCGCTTTTGAGAAAATATCACGAAAAAATGAAAGCCGATTACGAAACCCAAATAAAAATTTACAAAAACGGTAAAGTAGTGAAAAATCATTGGCGAGAAAACATGGTTGGGTTTTCCGAAATAGTCATAAGTTTCGGCACCGATCGAAATAAAGAACCCAAAGAGGGGCTAAATAAAACCGAAGTAAATTTTATCAACGCTCAGGTTTCGCTTGATAGAGTTAGAAGATTCGCAAACGATTATTGCGCTAAATACGGCGTAAAGTGTCTGCTAATCGCTGAGCATAACGATGAGAAGACTAAGCATTATCAGCTTATTTTTACGAATTACCAATTTGAAAACCATAAAAATATTAGATTTAATGGTAAAGGAGCAACGAAAGACTTTGGTAGAAGCATGCAAGAAATGGGCGGAGTGGCATTTGAAGGTATAGCAATGCGTGGAGAGATTGGTAGCAAGGCAAAGCATAAGAATTTAAAACAAATGCACAAAGATGAAAAAGAGTTTAACAATGAGCAAGAGCTTAAAAGTAAAATAAAGCAACTTGTGAGCAAGGAAGCAGGCAAATACATAAAAAAACAAAAGCCATTTTTAGCAGATACTTATTATAGACTAGACATGCAAGACACCAATGCTTTTTTAACAAATTTTACAAACTTGATATTAGATCAAATGAAAGATAATATAAACATAATTACGGATAGCGAACTAAAGCAAAAAGTAGAGGAACTAACCAATCAGCTTTTAAACAAAGGTGAAGTAATAGCAAAAAATAATAAACTAGAGCGATCCAACGAAGAGCTAATCCAAGAAAACGAAAAATTAAAAGAAGCAAACGCAAATCTAAATAATCAAGATGAAATTATAAAAGATAGAAATTTACGAATAAGCGAACTTTCATTGCAACTAATTAAAGAAGAAGATAAAAATATCAAACTACAAAATCAAATAACGGCTTTTGAGACCGACAAAGCCAAAATAGACCAACTAAAACAAAAAGCCGATCAAAGCTATGCCCTACAAATCAAGCTCGAAGAAGCTAATGCAGATCTAGAAAGCAAAGAAAAAACAAATCAGTCTTTGAAACAAAGAAACGAAAAGCTGGAGGCGTCGCTAAGTAGCGAGAATGCCTTAAAGGAAGACGATGATAGCAAACGACTACAAATCGTTAAACTACAAACTTCTATAAATAGCAAAGATCAAAGAATATCCGAGCTGGAAGGAGAAGTAAAAGTTAAAGACGAAACGATAGAAAATTTACAGGATAAGTTAACTATATTAGAAAACTTTAAAATGAAGGTTATTAATTTTATCTCAAAAATAAGCAATTTAATACCGAATTTTAGTAGGTTGCTAGATGACGAACCAAATGAAATAAAGGATGAAATAAAAAGTAAAATAGCCGATAAAGACGGTATGGGGATAGGCTTTTAGTTGGATTGGTTTTTGATTTCGAATATAAAGTTACCAAAATTTTTAGTCAGCATACTTAATAAGCTCCTTTTTTGCCAACATATGCCAAGCTATACAATGTGCGAGCTGGTTACACCAAATCTGAGCGTATGCCTAGATTTTTTGTACTTTGGTGATACGGCCGATTTTTGTCAAAAGTTCTTAAAATATAAAAATTTATCCCTCAAACGTCAAAATATTCTTGATAACGTCTATCCATTTAAATATAATCTAACTAAAAAATTAAAGGATAAATTTGCTTTACAGGTCGCTAACTGTGCTTAGTCTTTGCATCGCGCAGTTTATTTGCATCGGATTTTTCGGCGAGGGGCTCGTTAGCATCCTGCGTCAAGACGGTTTTAGTTTAGAGCGCGTCGGCGCGCTTAGAGGGCTTGGACTTTTCGCGGTTTTGGCTTTTTTGTGGTCGCCGTTTATCGACGCTATAGCGCTAAAAATAGGCGGTTACAAAAAGATTATCCTAGCCTTTCAGTGCCTTACTTTGGCGATTTTATATGCGGTTTCGCTTCTAAATCCGCGCGACGATTTACCCGCCGTAATCGCTTTAGCGGTGCTTTTGGCCTTTATCTCGGCCACCTGGACGATGACATCTAACGCATTTTTTATCAAAATTTCAAACAGCTCGAATTTAAGCTTCACAAACGCCCTCAAGCTTAGCGGCGGATTGATAGGACACGTATCGGGTAACGGCCTAACGCTCGTAATCTACGCAAAATTCGGCTGGAGCGAGGCGAATTTATTCTTGACGTCTTTGATAGCGGTTTCCCTGCTTAGCCTTGCTTTCTTTAAAGAGCCTGAGCGCGTAAACGCCGGCGAGGGGCTGGATTTTAGGGCGATGTTTGGCTTTTTTAAGGGCAAAAAGGCTTGGCTTAGCGTGCTTTTCGTACAATCTATCGGTATCTGCGCGGCGTTTGGACTGCTTAGTCCGATGCTTGTAGATATCGGCTGGAAGCTGGAAGATATCGGCGAGGTCTTGCACATATACGGCACGATATTTGGCTTCGCGGGTGCGCTCGCGGCGGGCTTTGCGGTAAAAAAGCTAGGCGCCAAAAGAGCCTTTTTATACGCCGTAGCGATGCAGACGCTAGGCATCCTGGCCATCTGGTTACCTATCGGCGGCTGGACGGACCGCGCGTCGGTACTTTTTGCTTCGAGCGCGGCGTATGCGGTATATATGGCGCAAGCGACGATAATCTCCACGATGATGATGCAACGTGCCTCGGGACGGCGACCCGCTAGCGAATATGCCGTGCAAAGTAGCCTAAATATGACATTTCAGATATTTTCGTTTTATCTCGGAACGCTTTTGGCGGGGACGTTGGGTTACGGAGCGGTCGTGCTGGGCGCGGCGGCGTTTTGCGTTTTGAGCCTAGTTTATTTTATAAAGATTTATAAATTTATCTAGCGGATTACGATTTTGCGCGATTTAAGTCGCCGTCCAGTACAAAAAACAGCGTAAATTTTATTCTGCGGAGTTTTGTAAATCGCTTTGCAGATTTAGCCCGTGCCGACAATGCGGATTAAACGCACGCAATTTAACCCGAACGCAAGGCCGAATTTAAGTCTCTGGCGCAAAAAAGGCGGTAAATTTATCCCGAATCAAGCAAACCTACCCGCAATAGAAAACCGCAAAACGAGCTTAAATTTACGCTTAAAACGGCGCAAATTTGGCTCGTAAAATTTACGCAAAAGCTAAATTTACAACCGCTCTTTGATGATCTTTAAAAAATCCAAAAGCGCCTTTGCGCTATGATGAGGCGTATCCTGGGCGGCGATTAGTTCGCAGTTCGGTAGCATCCTCGACACTTGCGAAGCGACGGCAAAAGGCACTTCCTCGTCGGCTCTGGAGTGATACATAAGCACGCTTTGCGAGACATCTTTTAGCTCAAATCCCCACGGCCTAGCTTGGAGCCAGAGGTCAAAGCCGATGCCGTTAAGCTGCGCTTTTATCGCTTCTTTTAGTGCGCCCTTAGCCTGCGAGCCGTATTTTTCCCATGCCGTTTGCGCCGTATTTTCAGGTGTACTGTGCGATGCAAAATCATAAATTTCCTTTATGTGCGCATAGTCGGCATAGTCGGCCAAAAGCTCGGGAGGGGCGTTAAATCCGCTTAGTATAAACACCCTTTTCGCCTCTTCGCAAGCTACCGCCGTAGCGTAGGCGTAAGCCGCACCCACCGACTCGCCCAGCACGCTAAATTCGCCCAAATTTAACGCCGAAAAAAACTCTTTTAGGCGTAGGGCGAATTTTAAAAAACTATCGTCCGCGCTAAAAAGCGAGCTGTTAAAATGCCCGCTTCTATATATCAAAATAAGCCTTATTTGATTTTTATCGCAGAAATTTATCAAGGTATTTTGCGGAAAAATCATCAGCGGATGATGATAAACCAAAACATCTTTAAAATCGCTACCAAAGTCGTCGTAGCTTAGATTTTCGCCGCTTTTAAATTTAAAGTTTTTCATCTTTTTCCTTAAAATTTATATTCAAATTTTACGCCGATCTCGCGAGGGTCGGATAGGTAGTGCATCGTGGCGTATTTTACGTCGTGATCTTTGTCGAAAAGATTATTAGCGTAAATATAAACGTTGATATTTTTGTGATTAAAGCCTACTTTTGCATCGACGGTCGCGTAGCCCGCGTTTTCTACGACATTGGCCTTATCGGTATAAAATTTGCTCTGTCCTCGCAAAAATGCCGCCGCGTAAAATCCGCTTGGAGCCTCGTACGAAAGCCCTGCGCCATAAGTTAGCCTTGGCGCATAATAGACGTATTTGCCGCTATAATCGCCCTGCGCGTCTTTATAGTCTTTAAAGACGCTTTTTGCGTAGCCCAAATTTGCGCTAAGCTTTAATCCCTCCGCCAAAAGCACGGCTCCGTCTAGTTCAAAGCCTTGGGAGCGCGCCTTGCTGGCGTTCTCTGCCACCGTGATATTAGGCGCTACGATGACGCTTACTACTTGCTTGTTTTTGATATCGGCGCGAAAAACGGCGGCGCCTAGCTCAAACCGCTCCCAAGCCCCTTTTACGCCGACTTCATAGCTAGTCATCGTTTCTTTATCGTACCATTTTTTAGACGTAGGCGACGCAGCCCAAAAGCCGCCCGGTTTATAGCCCTTCGATACGCTCGCATCCGCCGTAACCTCGTCGTTTATAGCGTATTTGAGTCCGATCTTGGGCGATAGTGCGCTATATGAATCGCTTAAATTTTCACCGCTCATGCGGTTTTGAAATTTGACCCTATCTTTATCGAATCTAGCTCCCAAAATAACCGAAAAATCAAGCGGCAGATAAATTTCATTATGCGTAAAAACGCCGTAGTTTTTACTTCTGGTTTTGTTATTTTGCAGCGAACGAATACCGCCGAACATTACGCTATTTACGCTACTTTGCACGTCTCTTTGCGTGGCTCCCGCCGCAGCGCCTAGGACGAATTTGCCATACGCGTTATCGGCGCTAAATCTAAACTCCTGCGTAAAATCCTTTCTGTCCTCTTTGTAATACACGTCCAACAAGGACGCGGGGCGATGATCCCCGTCGTAGCTGCTGTCGTTTTTATAATCCCTAAAAGTCGTAAGCGAAGTGAGCGCATAGTCGCCCGATTTATATTCCGCCTTTAGCGACGCTTCGTAGTTTTTAGCGTTTTCCTCGCCATCTATACCGTTGGCGTAGCGCGTTCTATTGGCTGCGCTAGGCAAATTCGATCTTTGCGCGCCGTTAGCTATCCTGTAATAATTTTGAATAAGATCCACCGTAAGCTCGTCCGTAGGTAAAAATCTAAAGTAAATTTTGCCGTAAAGAGCGTCTTTGTAGTCGTCGCTTTTGTTTAAATTTTCGTTATACATAAAGCCGTTTTTCTTTTCGCTAAAACCGGCAAAACTAGCCAGAAATTTATCCTTTACTATCGCTCCGCCTGCGTTAAAACTAATACCACGCAGGCTATCCTCGCCAAGCTTTAGTCCGATCTTTGCTTGCGGTTCGTTGGTAGGAGCTTTGGAGACCGCATTTATCACGCCTGCGTAGGCGTTTTTGCCGTAAAGCGCGCTTTGAGGTCCTTTTAAGATCTCGATACGCTCGATATCCTCCAAAAATACGTAGTTGCCGTAAGTGCCAAGATAACTCACGCCGTCCAGATAAAGCCCGACGTTTGGGCTATCAAATGCGTAATCGCTCGTAACGCCGCGCATGATAAAAAGCGAAATACCTCCGCCTTGCAAAAACGATAAATTTGACGATGCGCTCCTAAGCCCGTTTAGATCTTTTACTTCTCTAAGCCGCAACTCTTTTTCGTCCAGCACGCTCACCGCAGCCGCCACCTCGCTAGCGTTTTCATCGATTTTTTGAGCCGATACGCTGACCTCATCCAGCCTCACGGCGGGAGCTGCTATCGCTAGCGCCGCAACCGCGCTTAAAAGCAAAATCTTTCTCACTTTAGACTCCTTTTATAATTTCTTTACTTTAAGGATA
Organism: uncultured Campylobacter sp.; assembly: GCA_963518485.1. Taxonomy (GTDB): domain Bacteria; phylum Campylobacterota; class Campylobacteria; order Campylobacterales; family Campylobacteraceae; genus Campylobacter_A. Next base: position 5,297 of record CAUQJW010000033.1, on the reverse strand, counting down.
GTATAATATTTTTGAAATTTATTATCAACCCGAAATTTACAAATGACGGATTTATTTTTATATTTAAAGGAAAAATTTGCGCACGGTATCCGCAGACGTTTTTATGGATAAATTTAATAGCAGCGAAGACGGAGTTTTGGCTGGTCTTGGCGTCAAAATCCGCGCCAAAAATATCGCGCTAAGCGATGAAATAGCCTTCGGCGCGATAAAAATGGACGCCAAAGACGACACCAAAATAGTCGGCGATTTTCACGCTTTGCGGGGTTGCTTTATAAATTTCACCCTACAAGGAGGCATTAGCCTAAGCTCAGCGAATGGCAAAATCGAATACAAAAGCGGACTATCCACGATCAGCTCGGTCGATCTACCAAGCTCGGATCAAGAGATTTACGGCGGCGCGCACTCGGGAATAAATTTATTCCTAGAAAACTCGTTTATGAGTGCAAATTTCGGCGATCTTATCGAGCTTGGCGCAAACAAACTCGTCTCGCAAAACTACACCTGCGCCGTAAATAAAATTTTATTAAACCAAATTTTGTCGCTAAACGCCGATGAGCCGCTTGAAAGACTGCTTTTGGAAAGTAAAATTTTAGAGCTTATTTATAACGAATTCAGCCGCCTAAAATGCCCAAATAAGCATGTTATACTAGACGAAGCGGACAAAAACGCGCTACAAAAAGCCAGGCAAATTTTAAGCATGGATATCAAAAATCCGCCGTCTATAAAAGAGCTCTCAAAACAGGTGCGGCTGAACGAATTTAAACTTAAAGTCGGCTTTAAAAGTTTGTTCGGGCAAACTCCTTACGAATTTTTGCGCGAAGAGCGGATGAAGCGAGCGCTGGCGATGCTGCAAGGTTCGGAGCTAAATATCGCCGAAATTTCGGCTGCGACGGGCTTTAAAAATCAAAGCCACTTCAGCAGGCTTTTTTGCGATTATTACGGCACGGCACCAAAAAATTTGATGAAAAATAGAAAATATTATTATTAATTTTACGAGATTTGCCCGTAAATTTGCCGCGAACGGCGCTCAAAAGCCTGTTAAGATAATATTTCTAGTGATGACCACATATAAAAATATGCTCAAATTAGCAGTGCTTACCAAGGCGTATATTATACGCCGCCTATGCTTGCAAATCGGAAGCATTTATAAGCTTTTAACGAATGATCGTTAAAAGCTTTCTATTAAAAAACTTAGACCTTTTATCTACGAAAATCATTTTTTGGTAGATAAAGTTTCGTCTAAGTTTTTATATTTTTCTTTTGCTCGGCCAAAGAAAAATATCGGCCGTCTGCCAAGACCTTACAGCAAACTCATTTGAGTTTGCTAAGTAAGTATTAACATATTGCCATATGTAGGGGTTGTTTTTATTAAATTAAAGCAAATTAGAATTTATAGAAAAATTTACTTTTGTTTTTTTGTTCAGTATTTTGGCATAAATTTAGATATTAAAAAAAGAATTGCTTCTAAAATCTTTTAACCAATATCTATCTGTGGGTTTAAATTATTCGCTTACATGCTTTACGACATCTTTTAGCACTAGCGGTATTACGTCGCCGTGTCCTTGCCCTTCGTAGATTTTAAATTCGTATTTGACGCCCGACTTTTTCAGAATTTCAGCGAGATCTGCCGCTTTTAGTATATTTTCTTTATCCGTTTTACCCGCTCTTTTTTCTAATTCTCCTACGCTAAGTCTTATAAAACTCGCCTTTAATCTAATTTTTAGTTTGCCGTCGTTATCTAAGGCGTCCTTTATAATTTTTGAATCTCCCCACCAAAGAGACGGAGAAGCTATAAAAAACTCATCAAATATACCGTCGTTTTGTAAAAGCGAATAAACTAAAAATAGTCCGCCAAAAGAGTGGCCGTAAAATATTTTTTCGCTATTTTTTATATCGTATTCTTTGTCTACAAACGGCATTAACCGCTCTTTTATAAATTTATAAAATTTGTCTGCATTGCCGCCTTGCTCGTATTCGTCGCCTTGAGCTAAAGGCGTTAAGTCCTTTGTTCGCCTTACGGTATCGTAAGCTAGCGGCGTATCGTATCCGACGCCTATGATAAGCGGCACGCTACCGCTAGAAGCAAAATTTCTGAATAAATTAAGCAACACGGAAAATTGCGCATTCGCATCGAGCATAAAAATTACTTTAGCATAAGCATTGCGTTTTTTCGGAACTGCTTGAAAAATTTTATATATTTCTCCGCCCGCGCTTTCTACTGTGGAGTATTTAACGTCAAAAAGCCGATAAACGCTTTCATCTATCGGCTCTATGTACTGAGTAGGCTTTGCGCTGGCTGCAGCAATCATAATTAAAACTCCCAAAAATAATTTAACAACCCTTACCACTTCGCGCTTACCTTAAACCAAAATCTCCTACCCTCTTCGGGATACCAGTAGTAGTTGCCGTCATCGGCCATTCCCTCGTCGTAGCGGATATTATCAAAGATATTGTAGGCGGTCAAATTTAGGCTTAAATTTTTATTTACTTCCCAGCTAGCACCCAAATCGAAGGTAAAAAGTTTTTTGTCGTTTTCGCTTACTTTATTGCCGGGACCGAATTTGACGCTGGTTAGCTCGCTCTCGTAGTTTGCCCCGGCAAAGGTGCTCACGCTTGCGATAGGCTTATACGTTAGCGTCAAATTTGCTGCGTGCTCGGGCGTTGCGGTCAGAGATTTGCCGTCTAGTCGGCTAAGATTGGTCTGGCTAAATTTGACCGGGCCGTTTGGGGTATTGATCGTCGTATCGCCGGTTTTGATTTTGGAGTTGTTGTATGTGTAGTTGCCGCGCAAATTTAGATTTTTTAGTATGTCGTAGTCTGCGCTAAGCTCGATGCCCCAGACGTCTGCACCGTCGATGTTAAAGTAAGTTCCCCAGCCCGGGCAGTTTACGTGCGGAGCCGTAGCGCACGAGCCAAATGCCGGAATACGGTTTATGCTGCTGCCGTCGGTATCTAGGATTTTATCTTTAAACTCGTTTCTAAATAGAGTAACCGAACCTCTGAAATCGTTGCCGCTATCGTAGTAAGCGCCGATTTCATAAGTTAGGCTCTTTTCGGGTTTTAGGTCTGCATTACCGAAATCTACTATCCTCCAGCCGCCTTGTATGGTGCCGACTTCCGGCGAGATCTGATTGACGTTCGGCGTCTTATATCCTGTTGCTACGCCGCCTTTTAGCGTCCAGTTGTCGCTTAGATTGTAAACTAGATACGCACGCGGCGAGAGATGATCGTCGAAAAATTCGTTATGAGTGAAGCGACCGCCCAGCGTCAAATAAAGCTTGTCGTCTAAAATTTCCCACTCGTCTTCTAAAAATGCCGCATGCTCTTTCATGGAGTAGGCTTTTGGGTTTCGTAGCACGCTTCTACTTGAATTTGATACGATAAATGTGGTTTTTGTCGTCTGTTTGCTAAAATCATAGCCGAAAGTTAGCGTATGCGAATCCAGGAAAGTGCTAAATTTGGAGTTAAAGTTGTGGTTTTTGACATCAGCCGGCGTTAAGCTATCAAAGAGGCTCGTTCGCTTCGTCTGGTCATAAATGTAACTCACGTCGGCATTTAAATTTTCAAAATTTCCCAGGTATCCTACTCCGTAGCTATCTTTTTTGTAGTCGTAGCTATTTAGCAGCCTGTTTGTCCTTACGGTTGCCGTCTTGCCGACGGTCCTAGAGTATTCGTGGCGTTCTTGGGAGGCTAGGAGATAAAATTTATTGTATTCGTCAGGCGTGATCCATAGTTTTGCGCTAAAGTTTTTCTTATCGCTTTCTTGATAGCCGCCCGGATAGCTATCCTCGTCGCGTAACTTTTTGTAGCCCCAAAGCTGAAGGCCGAGGTATTTGTTAAGAAGCGGGAAGTTAAGATAAAAGTCCGCTTGGCGCTGCGAACCGATGCCGCTATGAGCCTGCGCGGTACCGGATATACTCACGGAGCCGCTAAATTTATCGAAATTTTTCTTCGTGATGATGTTTATGACCCCGCCTACCGCATCGCTACCGTAAAGCGAACTCATCGGTCCTCTGATGATCTCGATGCGTTCTATCGCCTCAACCGGCGGGATAAAATTTGAGTTCATATCGCCGGCGCCGCCTTTTGGATTGGCCGCGCTTGAATTTACTCTTTTGCCGTCTATGAGAACTAGCGTTTGCGAACCTTCCATGCCTCGGATCGAGATACCGCTGGCGGGTCCGTCCTCGCCGCCTATAACGCTAACTCCCGGAGCTTTTGAGGCGATAGAGTGAAGCGAGGTGAAGCTATCTTTTGCTAAGTCGTCATTTTTTACTATTGATATGCTGGCGGGTGCGTTTTTAATGCTTTGCGAAAAACCGCTAGCAGTGACTACGACCTCTTCTAAATTTATATTATCTGCGGCTTGTAAATTTATTGCGCATACTAGCGAAACGATAGACGCGAAAGCTTTATTTTTTGAAACAATCATATAAAATCCTTTAGAATACTTAATATTGATTTAAGTTATCAATCTTTCTTCGCGAATAATAACTAATATGGAATAAATTTAATATTAATTATCGTATACAGATAGAATTTGCCGCCAAAGACTAGATGGCCAATCTAATAAGATGGGTTTGAGGCAATTTTTAAAGCTTATAAGATATGTTAAATTTGAAATTTTATCCATCCCGCAGTCAAAGCCAAGTCATTGACGCTAAGTTTTTAACTTTTGGAGCGCGATGGATGAAGCGGTTTTAAAATCAGTAAAAACGATAGGATAACCTATCGTTTTTACGTTTTAACTAAAAATTATAGTGAAAATTCACCATAAACGACCTCTCGTCGCCTAGCCTCGAGCTTGAGCGCCAGTACTTTTTATCAAAGAGATTGTTGATCGCTAGCGTCATTATTTGCGTGAGAACAATAATTTTTTGAGATTTTATATAAAAACATGTTAAAATTACAAACGGCTTAAATTTTTGCTACATAAATTTTTAAATTTGCTACAAACTTTAAGCTATATTTTATGAAAGGGAAATGCGATATAAAATCGTAGAAAACCCGTATTTTAAGGCTTTTTGGTGTCACGGGGGAGACTTGAACTCCCGACCTCCGGCTTATGAGACCAGCGCTCTAACCAGCTGAGCTACCGTGACGTTAAAGTTCGCAATTATATTCAACGTTTGCTTATATATTGATAAAATATTTTCATTTTTGCGCAGTAGGGCACCCAAAAGTCAAATTTTAAAATTTAAATTTGCGATTTTAGGGCACCAATTTGTAAAATTTAAACCAACAGAAATCCAAATTTGAGGCAAAAACGTCAAAAACCAAAATTCGCATTTTCAAGG
>CAUQJW010000032.1:0-13141 GCA_963518485.1 uncultured Campylobacter sp. | reverse complement strand
TTTTTAGCGTACTTTTTTTTCGGAATTTCATTTTTTACCTTTAAAATAAGGTCAATTTTAGCTAAAATGAGCTTAAAGAAATTATTTGCAAATAAGTTGTTTTTTAAAGATTTTATTTATAGCTCTGTATCGTAATCCGCGCAAAATATAGCCGATTCCTCCAAATTTCCGCATTCTTTGTTTCCTAGCGTTTGATTTTTGTTTGCCCAACTTATGCCCCTCGTTCCCAATAGATGAATTTAAACCGTCCGAATCGCTCGTTTTTACTATGTCTTTGTCTAAACAATACAAATTTAGTCCGCATAGTTTTAGATACTGTATCCAACAATCAGCTTCTAGTATAATAGGAGTATTTGATTTTAGTAGCTTTTTAGCAGCCGCTTTCGTGATAACATAGCCGTATGTCCCAGTTCCCGCACGCATTTTATAAAGGCTAATTCTTTTATTTGTTTCCAAATTTAAATTTTTAAGATATTTGTCACCTTGATACATTAGGCAAACTAATTCGAAATTTAACTTTTGCGAAAGGAAATTTTCTATTTCTTTTAAGTATTTTGGGAATTCTGTATCAAAAAGCGTGTCGTCCTCTAAAATAAGAGCATAAGGAATATCTTCGTCGACCGTCTTTTGATAAATTTTCAAATGACTTAGCGCGCAACCTATCTCGCCTTTCGTCATAAAGCATTTAGGATAGTCGTATACGAGATTTTTTAGCTCACCCTCGCTCAGCCCCCCCCGTAGACGCCGTCGATAAATTCGTACTCAAGCTTAAACGGTTTAAAATTTTTTATAAAATCTTCTCTTTTTTGCGTATCTTTCTTTAAATTTATAACAAATATATGCATTTCCGGCTCCTTTTGCGATGAAGACCGATTTTAACCAAAATTATCTAATTTTTATGTAAAATAGCTTTAATTCTTTGGAAAGGTAAAAAATGGCTAGAATTTTAGAGCTTTGTCTATCGCCGGATCTGGGCGGACTTGAGCTGTATATGAAAAATTTGACGCAAAATATCGGAGCCTTGGCCGTTATAAGTAAAAAATCTAAACTAAAGACTATTTTTGAAAAAGAAAAAATGAAATATCTAACAAATAGAAGATATGATTTTTTACGCCTTGCAAAGATTATAGATGAAAACGAGATAGACGTGGTTCACCTGCATTGGACGAAGGATATTTTGATTTGCGTTTTAGCTAAAATATTTTCTAAAAGAAAACCTAAAATCGTCCAGACTAGACATATGCATATGACGAGGTTTAAGAGCGATTTTTATCATAAATTTTTATATAAAAATATCGATCTAATTATCGCCGTTACGAATTTGGTTAAGGAACAGCTTCAACAATTTATCCCCAAGGATATCGCGCCGTCTATAAGGACTTGCTATATCGGCGTTAAGAAGCCTCACGCTATAGACGAAGACGAAAAAAAGAAGTTAAAAGACGAATTAGGTCTTAAAAATACTTTTGCGGTCTGTATAGTCGGCAGGATAGAAAAGGCCAAAGGGCAGCATATAGTTTTAAGCGCCGTAGAAAAACTTAGGGCAAATGGAATAGACGCTAAAGCCGTAGTGGTCGGAGGATGCATGAACGAGAAATACTTGAGCGAATTGAAAGCTAAGTACAAAGACGATATCTTTCTCGGGCACGTTTTGAATCCTACCGATTTTATGCAAATTTGCGATTGCGTAGTTTTAGCCACCCAAAAAGAGACTTTCGGCATGGTTTTAATAGAGGCTATGAGGTGTGAAATTTGTACGGTAGCTAGCGACTCCGGAGGTCCTACCGAGATAATAGACGATACCAAAAATGGATTTTTATTTAAGAGTTTTAACGACGATGATTTATACGAAAAATTATTAAGTTTGCAGGATCGAAATCTACGATTAAATCTTGCAAAAAAGGGTAAAGAGAAAGCCGATAATTTTTTTAGCGAAGAAAAACACGTAAATGAGATTTTAGATATTTTAAATAAAATTTAGAGCTTAAGCAAACTTAAAACTTCTATTATGTTTTCTATTTTTATATTTTCGTCAAGCGAAATTTTATGCGTTACCGCTGCGTCTATTTTTTTATCGTTGCTACGGAAACCTACTATTTGCTTGATTTTTGCGTATTTTGCGAGAATTATTCCTTTATCGCTAGGCGACGTTACGATCACCGCTTTATATTTTTCTTTTTTAATAAAAAAAAGAAATTGAAGCTCGTTAAAAAGTCTTTTGAAAAAGTTAGATTCTTTCGGCGTTTTGTCGTAAATGCGTAATTTTCTTGCTTGGGGCAGTAAATTTACGTATTCATGATATGTCGCAAAATCTACTTCGATTGACGGAAAAGTATTTTTTAGCGTTTCAAAGAGCATTTGCGGCGGCAGAATATCGTCGCCTTTTCTTAGTTTTAGTATTAAAATTTTATGAACTTTATTTTTCATTTAGATCTTTTCGTAATAAACTTTTTGCCGCGTTTGCGATAGTCTGCGGCGCGATATCTCGCACGCAAAAGTCGCTTTTATCTATCTTTCTTGCGTCTATTTTTTTGCCCGCGTCAAGCGTTAAATTTACGGGCGTTGCGTAGGCGTTTCGCTCGGCCGGCCGGTTGCCAAAAAGCGTGATAGAGGGGCGATTTTGCGCCCAGGCGATATGCGTCACGCCGCTATCGTTGCCGATAACAAGATCGCAGCTTGAGATGAAGCTCACGAGCTCTTTTAGGTTTAAGCTTAGCGGTTTTGCGTTTGAGCTTTTGATCAAATTTATAGCCTCTTTTTCCTCTTTTTTGCCGTTAAAGCAGACGAAAATTTCATTTTGCGAATCGTCAAGCAGCGCGATAACATCGCCAAATTTATCGTAAATTTTACTGGACTCGCTAGCAAAAGGCGCTATCAAAATTTTCTTTTTTGAGCTATCAAATTTACTTTGAGAAGCACTAAAACAAGGCTGCTTGGCTAAAATCTCATCCTCGCTAAAGCTAAACCCCAGAGCAAAAGCCGTAAGGCCCAAATTTCGCAAGATAATATTTTTGGCGTAGTCGCAGCTAAATTTATGCCCGTAAAACAGCGCCGCGAGCGGTTCTTTCACGCTAAATTTGTCAAATCCGTAGCTATTTTTTCCAAGAAGCTTCGCGACCGCGGCGGATTTGAGAAGTCCTTGCAGGTCGATGACGTAGTCAAATTTACCCTCTTGCTTAGCAGACGCGATCAGCTCCAAGCTTTTTTTATATTCGCCGTTTTTTAGCGGTAGCGATACGACGCGCGAAATTTGCGGACAAAGGAATAAAATCTCGCTAAATTTAGCGTCGGCAAACCAGGTAATTTTGGCTTGCGGCAGGTGTTTTTCGATAAACTGCAAAATAACTACCGCGTGGACGATGTCGCCCAGGGCGGAGAGCTTGATAACGGCGATGTTTGGGCTTAAATTTTTACTCATTTACCGCTTTTATAAAGATTTTTAGCTATCATTTTAGGCAAAAATAGCTAAAAAAGGTTTGAAATGGCTAAAAATTATATCTGCGTTTTTGACTGCGAGACAGTGCCCGACACCGCACTTTTGCGTAAAATTTACGGCTTTGAGGGAAGCGACGCGGAGGTGGCGAGGCAGGCGTTTGCCGCGCAAAAGGCAGCAAGCGGAAGCGAGTTTTTGCCAGTGATGTTTCACCGCGTCGTGGCGATTTCAGCTGTGATGGCGGACGAATACGGTAAATTTTTGCGCGTAAGTACGATGAAGGGCGCAAACGAGCGTGAAATCCTAAATAAATTTATCGGCTTCGTAAACTCGCACAACCCGCGCCTAGTGAGCTTTAACGGACGGGGCTTTGATCTGCCGATGATTTTAACTCGCGCGATGAGGTACAACGTCTCGTTTCCGAGCTTTTACGAGGTCGAAAACAAGGAGCTTGGCAAGGGCAAATGGGACGGCAACTACCGCGACCGATATAGCGGCAAATTTCACTTTGATCTGCTCGATCACGTGAGCGAGTTTGGCTCCGTGCGCGGGCTAAAGCTGGACACGCTTTGCGCGAGCTTAAATTTGCCCGGCAAATACGACGTGCACGGCGATCAGGTGATGGAGTTGTTTTTTGACGGCAAGATAGATAAGATCAACGAATACTGCGAAAGCGACGTGCTAAACACCTACTGGCTTTTCCTAAAGTACGAGCTTTTGCGCGGAAATTTGACGCTGGATGATTACGCCGACGATATCTCGATGATGAGCGAGTGGCTAGCGGCAAACTGCGCTCAGATGGGCTATACGCCGGTATTTTGCGAGGCAGTCGAGCGCGAGCTGGTGCGCCTTGAAACGCAAAACTACGAGGATGAGCCCGAGCTTGATGAAGAGGGCGAGCAGGCCGGGGCAGAGGAGTACTACACCGAAGAAAATATGCCCGAGATAAATTTGGACGAGCAGTGAGAACGGGTGTAAAAATACGCTAAAATAGCGTCAAATCGTAAAGGAAAAAACATGAAAATTTTAGTAACGGGAACGGCGGGATTTATCGGATTTCATTTGGCAAACGCCCTAGTAAAAAGGGGCGACGAGGTCGTCGGATACGACGTGATAAACGACTACTACGACGTAAATTTAAAGCTTGCGCGCCTAAAAACGGCGGGCTTTGACGTGAGCGAGGTTGAGCAAGGCAAACTGATAAGCTCAAAAACGCAACCGAATTTAAAATTTATAAAAGCCGACCTGGCCGACGCCGAGACAATGAAAAGGCTTTTTGAGAGCGAGAAATTCGACTGCGTCGTAAATTTAGCCGCTCAGGCAGGCGTTCGCTACTCGCTAATAAATCCGCAAGCCTACATCGACAGCAACGTTACGGGCTTTATGAACATCCTAGAGTGCTGCCGCCACAACCAAACCGCAAATTTAGTCTACGCAAGCTCTAGCTCGGTCTACGGCCTAAACGAAAATATGCCGTTTTCTACGCACGAAGGCGTAAATCACCCGATCAGCCTCTACGCCGCGACTAAAAAAAGCAACGAAATGATGGCGCATACGTACTCGCATCTATTTGGCGTGCCGACTACGGGGCTGCGATTTTTCACCGTTTACGGTCCGTGGGGACGCCCTGACATGGCGCTGTTTCTATTTGTCGACGCCGCGCTAAAAGGCAAGAAAATCGACGTCTTTAACTACGGCAAGATGAAGCGCGACTTTACCTACGTGGACGACATCGTAAAGGGCATAATTAAATGCATCGACAACCCCGCAAAACCAAATCCTGCGTGGGACGCAAAGCATCCCGATCCCGCCACGTCAAGCGCGCCGTTTAAGGTCTATAATATCGGCAACAATAGCCCCGTCGAGCTCATGGACTACATCAAGGCCGTCGAGCTAAAAATCGGCCGCGAGATAGAGAAAAACTTCCTTCCACTGCAAGCCGGCGACGTGCCTGCGACATATGCGGACGTGAGCGATCTGGTGGCGGACTTTGAGTATAAGCCCGCAACTAGCGTAAACAACGGGGTGGCTAGGTTTATCGAGTGGTACTGCGAGTTTTACGGGGTTAAAATTTGAGATTTTTCGTGCTCTTGCTAGTCGCTTTTTTAAATTTAGCTTCGGCGGCGCAGAGCGGAAATCCAAGCCCCACGAGCGCAGGTGCTGCCAAAAAAGCTAAATTTGAGCTTTTAAAGCTTAGCGAATACAAAGGCCAAAACGTCGGTGGCTGGGTGGTTAGCGAGAAACTAGACGGCGTGCGCGCCTACTGGGACGGACGAAATTTGCTCTCTAGAAACGGCAAAATTTTAGCCGCGCCAGGGGCCTGGAGCACGTATTTTCCGCCTTTTGCGCTTGACGGCGAGCTCTATACGGCTCGGGGCGAATTTGAAAAAATCCAATCGATAGTGATGGATAAAACGCCAAATGAGGCAGCGTGGAGCGAGATCAAATTTTACGTTTTTGACGTACCTGAGGCTAGCGGCGGACTTTTAGGGCGGCTTAGCGAGCTTGAAAAATTTATCGCAAAGAACCCGCAAGCCGGGCAAAATTTAAAGATAATAAAGCAGGTAAAAGTAAAAGATAATGCCGAATTTGAGGCATTTGCAGAGGCCGTCATCGCAAAGGGCGGCGAGGGCGCGGTCGTGCGCGAGCCAAACGCGCCGTACGAGCGAAAACGAAGCAAAAACGCGCTGAAATATAAAAAATTTAAAGACGCCGAGTGCGAGGTAACGGAGGTAAATGCTGGCACGGGCAAATACGCCGGGCTCATGGGCTCGGTAACCTGTAAGGCGCTTAGCGCGGCTGGCTCAAACCCAGACGAGCAAATCCCGCACGGAGTTAAATTTAAAGTGGGCTCGGGCTTTAGCGACGAAGAGCGTGCAAACCCGCCTAAGATCGGCTCTATAATAACCTACAAATATCAAAATTTAACCGCAAAAGGAGTGCCGAGGTTTCCTGTATTTTTGCGAGTTAGAGAGGATTAAATTCGGCCGTTTCGGGCAAATTTGCCCGTCGGTCGCTTTGGGGTTGGTGCCGTAAATTTACGCTAAGCGCGTGATAGGGCGGCTAAATTTAACGTGCGGGTTTAGCAACGCCGCATTTTTTATTTTACCTTTTTATCTTTTATGATAAAATCGGAAAATCTAAAATTTCAAAAGGTAAATTTATGAAAATTTTAATAACGGGCGGAGCGGGCTACATCGGCTCTCACGTGCTAAAGGCGCTTTTAAAGCAGGGCGGGCACGAGATAACGGTCGTGGATAATCTATGCAAAGGCACTACAAAGGCGCTTGACGCGCTCGAAAAAATCGGTAAATTTAAGTTCGTAAAGGCAAATTTAGAGGATGATTTAAGCGGGATTTTTGCGGAGGGCAAATTTGACGCGATTATCCATTTTGCCGCATTTATCGAGGTTTTTGAAAGCACGCAAGAGCCGCTAAAATACTATCTAAACAACACCGCAAACGTAGCTAAAATTTTGACCTATTGCAAAGAGTACGGCGTAAATAAATTTATATTTAGCTCCACCGCTGCCGTTTACGGCGAGCCAGAAATCGGCGAGGTCGATGAGCAAACCGTGGCAAATCCGATAAATCCCTACGGCCGAAGCAAGCTAATGAGCGAGTGGATCATCAAAGATTACGCCGCCTCAAATGAGAATTTCAAATTTGCGATTTTACGGTACTTTAACGTCGCGGGCGCCGACGAGGAGGGGCTCATCGGGCAAAACTATCCAAACGCCACGCACTTAATCAAAGTCGCGACGCAGACGGCTCTTGGTAAACGCGAAAGCATGGGAATTTTCGGCAGCGACTATCCGACCGCAGACGGCACCTGCGTGAGGGACTATATCCACGTGAGCGACCTGGCAGACGCGCATCTAAGCGCGCTAGAGTATCTAAACGAGTATGAAAAAAGCGAGACCTTTAACGTCGGCTACGGCCGCGGCTTTAGCGTAAAAGAGGTTATAGAAACGGCTAAAAAAGTAAGCGGGATCGATTTTAAAGTAATTAGCGCGCCTCGCAGAGAGGGTGACCCCGCATGCCTCATCGCAAAGCCCGAAAAGATAAGAAATTTAACCAACTGGCGGCCTAAAAGAGAGGATCTAGCGCTCATCATAAAAACCGCGCTTGAGTGGGAGAAAGTTAAAGTAAACTAATAAATATTAACACTAAATATTTTTAATTTAGAGCTAACATGAGAAAAATTTTACTTTTTATCGCGGTTTTTGCGCTTCCGTTTGTGCTTTTGGCGGGCGAAAGCGAGCCAAAAACCGAGGAAAATATTTTCGAGCTGCCTATCTCAAAGATGCCGTCTGATTATTTTAAATACGAAGTCGCGTTTTTTAAAGAGATGCAAACCGACTGCAACTTCGCCTTTTTGCTCGGCGGAAAGCTTGAGGAAAAAGAGGACGCGCGCGGGATTTATTACGAATTTAGCGGCGGGGACGAGCTAGCGCAAACGATGATGATCTGCAAGGACGGAAAGAAAAAGAGGCGGGTTTATTATGAGCTCACTCAAATTTTACCTGGCGTTAGTCCCGTTAAAATCATAACTCCGCAAGGCGTAGGCGCGGAAATAAGAGTGTATGAACGCGTAAAAACGATAGAACCAAAAAAATTAAAAAGGAAAAATAAATGAAAATAGCCGTTATCGGACTAGGATACGTCGGGTTGCCTTTGGCGGCGGCGTTTAGCGAGAAATACGAAGTTACGGGCTTTGACGTAAACGCTGCCCGCATCGAGGAGCTAAAAAGCGGATATGACCGCACGCTAGAGCTTAGCGCCGAGCAGATGAAAAAAGCGATAGAGAACGGTATGAAATTTAGCCTAAATTTGGACGATATAAAGGATTGTAATTTCTTTATCGTTACCGTTCCGACGCCGATCGATAAAAACAAGCGCCCTGATTTGACGCCCGTCGTAAAAGCTACGCAAAGCGTCGCTAAGGTGCTAAAAAAAGGCGATATCGTCGTGTATGAAAGCACGGTGTATCCGGGCGTTACGGAGGAAATCTGCGTGCCGCTACTTGAGCAAAGCGGGCTTAAATTTAACGAGGACTTTTTCTGCGGATACTCGCCTGAGCGCATAAACCCAGGCGACAAAGAGCACACCGTAACTAAAATTAAAAAAATCACTAGCGGCTCGACGCCGGAAATCGCCGACAAGGTCGATGAGGTCTACCGCTCGATCATAACGGCCGGCACGCACAAAGCGCCTACTATCAAGGTCGCCGAGGCCGCCAAAGTCATCGAAAATACTCAGCGCGATATAAACATCGCCTTTATGAACGAGCTTGCGATGATATTTAACAAGATGAACATCGACACGAACGCCGTTTTGCAAGCTGCGGGTACGAAGTGGAATTTCTTAAATTTCCGCCCCGGGCTAGTGGGCGGCCACTGCATCGGCGTAGATCCTTATTATCTCACGCATAAGGCGCAGGAGCTTGGCTTTCATCCCGAAATGATCCTAGCCGGGCGCCGTATAAACGATAATATGGGTAAATACGCCGCAGATCAGGTCGTAAAACTAATGATAAAAAGGGGCGTTTTGATAAATTCGGCTCGCGTTTTGGTGCTTGGCCTTACGTTTAAGGAAAACTGCCCGGATATCCGCAACTCGCGCGTGATAGACGTGATCGAGGAGCTTAGGGATTTTGGTTGCAGCGTGGACGTCTACGATCCGTGGGCGGACGAAGCGGAGGTAAAGCGCGAATATAACTTGACGCCGCTAAAAAGCTTTGACGAGGCGGACTACGACTGCGTCGTGATCGCCGTCGCTCACGATAAATTTAAAGGGTTAAAATTTAGCAAAGCTCTCGTTTACGATATCAAAAACGTATACGAAAACGCCGACGCAAGGCTGTAATGCTCGTAAATTTGATCAGCTCCATCGTCGTTTTTATCGTCTCGATGGGGATAAATTTTTTCCTCACGCCCTACATCCTAAAGAGCCTAGGCAACGAAGCCTACGGCTTTGTCGGGCTGTCCAACGCTATCGTGGCCTACGCTTTGGTCGTAACCGCGGCGATAAACTCCGTTAGCGGTCGCTTCGTCGCGTACGAGTGGCATAGAGGGGGTACCAGCGCGGCTAACGCCTACTACTCGTCGGTTCTAGTCGTAAATATCTTTTTTTGCGTTCTTATTTTGTTTGGTGCGGGCATTTTTATCTTAAATTTACAAAGCGTGCTAAACGTGAGCGACGCGCTGCTAGGCGACGTGCGGCTTACTTTTGCATTTTATTTTATAAATTTTTGCGTCGGGCTTTTTAACGGCGTCATCAGCGTCTCGATGTTTATCAAAAACAAGCTCTACATCATCTCTGTTCGTAACGCTGCATCTAGCGCTATTTTGGCCGCTCTCATCGTCGCGCTTTTTTATTTTTTCAGGCCGATGATCGCCTATATCGCGATCTCCGCTCTAGTCGCGTCGCTCTTTGTGTTTTTTACGAGCGTTTGGGTTTCGCGCCGCATCACGCCCGAGCTTAAATTTAATCCTCGCGAATTTGACTTTACGCGGATAAAAGAGCTACTAAAATCGGGCGCATATAATAGCTTTAACGCCCTAAACCGCGTGCTTATGAGCGGCATGGACCTGTTTATCTGCAACATATTTTTAAGCGCTAACGCGACGGGAATTTTAGCCGTTTCAAAGGCGGCTCCGATTATTTTAGAGAGCTTCGTAGCGCAGCTTAGCGCGATATTTGCGCCCAAATTCGTCGAACACTACTCCAAATCAAATTTGACTGCGCTTGTTGCGGAGGCTAAATTTTCGATGCGAGTTACGGCCTTTGTCATGAGCGTGCCGGCGGCTATTTTCGTGGCTTTCGGGCGCGAATTTTACACGCTTTGGCTACCGTTTAAAAGCGCGGACGAGATAAGCCTAATCTACAATCTCTCGATGATAACTCTAGTGCCGATTATATTTATCAGCTACGTTTTTTCGCTTTTTAATCTCGACAGCGCGACCAATAAACTAAAGCGCCCCGCGATAGCAAACACCATTTTGGGCGCCGGCACGATTTTGGCGCAGATTGCCGTGCTTAAATTTACGGACTACGGCATTTACGGTATGGCGATCGTCGGCGCCGCGCTTTATTCGGTGCGCATTTTGGGATTTGATCTCATAAACGCCGCGTTAAATTTGAGCCTGCCGCCTACTACTTTTTACGGCGTTTATTTTAAAAATTTAGCCGTTTTTGCGGCCGTTTGCGGACTATTTTTTTGGCTGCGAAATTTCGTGCAGATTTCAAGCTGGGGCGAATTTGCAGCGTATTCGGCGGTCTTGCTTGCACTCGGTTACGCCGCGAGTTTATTTTTGATATTTGACAAAAGAGAACAACTAATCGTGATAAATAAAATCAAATCGAAGTTTAAAAGATGAAAAATTTAGTATTCGTTATTTCGTTAAAAAGCGATGAGGCGCGCAGGCAAAAGCTAAAAGAGCGGTTTAAAAACTACGGCGAATTTAAACTCGTCGAGGCGACCGACGGCAGGGCTATGAGCGCAAAGGAGTACTACGGCTACGCGCTAGCTAGCCTCGAGACCTACGGCAGGCTATTAAGCCCGTCCGAGGTCGGTTGCTCGCTCTCTCACGTGCGAGCTTACGAGGAGTTTTTAAAAAGCGACGCTAAATTTGCGCTCATTTTAGAAGACGACGTCATCGGAGACGAAAGCGGCGTGAAAAAGGCGTTTGAAACGGCTGCCAAGATGGACGAGGGTTCGGCTCTCATCTGCGGCGCGCAGGACGGGCTAGAGGGGCGGTTTAGCGCATTTGGTAAAAAGCTAGAAGATGATTTTTGGCTGGTCTCAAAGTGCTCTTACGGCACGATTTATAGAGCGGCGGCCTACGTGCTTGATAGGCGCGCGGCGGAAAAGATCTTGCAAACGCACAAAAAGGCGCTTTGCGTGGCTGATTTTTGGCGAATTTTGCTTTTACAAAACGGCTTAAAAATGTATTTTAGCGATATCTTCGCGCATCCGACCGATCTAACGGGCTCAAATATCCAAGCCGAGCGGGTGCAAAGAGCGCAGGTAAAAGTCTCCCCGCTAGCTCGACTAAACAGCTTAAAATATGTCGCCGCAACGCGCCTTGAAGCGGCAATTCTAGGCTATGAGCGGATATTTAAAAGATAGGAAACTAAGCGATTATAAAGCTCAAAATTTATAAAATCAATAATTTTGAAGATTTATTAAATTTTCGCGCACCGATTAAAATTTGGAGAGAGAATGAAGGTTTTATTTATAATTTCGACACTGCAAGCAGGCGGCGCCGAGCGCGTTATGAGTTTGCTAGCGAGCTATTTTGCGAAATTTCACGACGTAACGCTTTTAAAATTTGACACCAAACCGCCGTTTTACGAGCTAGACGAGAGGATAAAGCTGATCGATCTGCCTTTCCCGATGGTGAAAAAAGGCTTTTTCGCAAATTTAATAAGGCGCGTGAAAAAGTTTTTTTATCAGCGAAATTTGATCAAAAACGGCGGATTTGACGTCGTTATCTCCTCGATGGACAGCACCAATATAAATGTGATTTTGTCGAATTTATTTATCGGTAAGCCGCTTTTTATCAGCGAGCACTCAAGCGCCGATTTTTTCAAAGGGCGCGGCTGGCTGTTTTTACGCCGTATACTCTATCCGCTAGCTAGCGGACTCACGGTACTTACGAAAGAGGACTACGAGTACTATAGCTTCGTAAAAAATAAAACCGTGATGTACAATCCGATGTTTGAAGCCAAAAAACAGGGCTTGCCGAAGGAAAATATCATCCTTTTCGTCGGTCGTCTCATCTCGCTTAAAGGTTGCGACGTATTTTTAAAGGCTATGAGCCTAGTCGATAAAGAGCTATTAAAAGACTGGAAAATCGTGATAGCGGGCGCTGGCGAAGAGAGGCAAAGGCTAGAGCTCATCGCGCACGAGCAACTGCATCTAAATGCCGAATTTATCGGGCAAACGAGCGATGTAGCTTCGCTTTACGAAAGGTCTAAAATTTTAGTCTCAAGCTCCAAAACCGAGGGCTTGCCGAATGTTTTAATCGAGAGCGTATTTTTTAACTGCGCCAGGGTGGCGACTGCTACAAGCGGCGCAAAAGAGCTTATTGAGGACGGCAAGGACGGATTTTTGGTGCCGATAGACGACGTAAAAGCGCTCGGAAGCAAAATCGAGCTTTTGATGCGCGACGAGGAGCTTAGGCAAGAGCTGGTAAAAAACGCCAACGAGCGAAAAAACGCCTTTAAAACCGATCAAATTTATCAAAAGTGGATGGATTTTATCACGCAAAATATAAAGAACTAAAATGCTAAAAGTAAGCATAATAATCCCGACCTACAACCGCAAAGAGCTTTTTGGAGCCGCCCTAAAAAGTGCGCTGGCTCAAGACTACGAAAATAAAGAGATCATAATCAGCGACGATAACTCAAACGACGGTACGCGCGAGCTTGCGCAAAGTTACGTCGCTAAATTTGACAACGTAAAATACGTCTTAAACCAAACTTACGACCGCGGCCCAAACGGTAATAAAAACAACGGCTTTGATCACGCTAGCGGCGATGCTTTCGTGATACTAGACGACGATGACTTGCTGATAGAGGGCGCTATAAGCAAGATGGCGGCCGTGCTAGAGCGGGGGTATGCTAGCGTCTGGGCGAACTGTTATTTTGAGATCGACGGCGAGCCGACGACGAAATTTTCGGGATTTGGACTGAGTAAAAG
>CAUQJW010000031.1:0-13186 GCA_963518485.1 uncultured Campylobacter sp. | reverse complement strand
TGCAGCATAGTAAGCACTTAAATATTCGCCATGATGGAAATTGTTAATGCGCGGCGACTCGGTATAAACGGTAAATTTTTCCAAATTAAAAGCGCCTCCGCCGCCGCAAGTGCGCCGATTGCAAAAAATGTAATCCTCCAACCCAAAAGCTCGCCGACCACGCGCCCCAAAGGAAGTCCCAAAACCATCGCAAGCGAGGTGCCCAAAGCCAGCATGCCGATAGCCTGCGAGCCTTTATTTATCGGCGCTAGGCGCACGACGAGCGATGAGGTGATCGACCAAAAGATCGCGTGCGAAATCGCGATACCAAGGCGCGCGATTACCAAAACGGCAAAATTCCACGCAATGGCAGCCAGGGCGTGACTTAGCGTAAATAGCACGAAAAGTCGCAAAAGCAATCTCTTGCGCTCGAGCTTCGAGGTTAGCAGCATTAGCGGTAGCGAAAGGATGCTCACCGCCCACGCGTAGACGGTGATTATGAGGCCTACGCTAGTAGCGTCCATCTCAAAATCTGCCGCGATGTCGCTTAGCAGAGCCACGGGGATAAATTCCGTCGTGTTAAAAATAAAGGCGGCAACCGCTAGCAAGGTAACTCTTACGTAGGCGATTTTATGGACGTTCATAGATTTTCTCTTTCCAGCTTTTTAGATTTAGGTTTTTGCCCTTGATTTTGCGCTAAATTTACGTTCAAGCGAGGTTTTAGCAACTGATTTTATCTTAAATTTAGCCACAGACCGCAAGCGTTTAAGATTACGCGGCTAGCCCAAAGCTAGCCGGTTTTAGGCAATTTTGACGCTTACCGAGCCGCTCAAAGCCTCAAATTTTATTTTAGCTCCCCCCAATCCTTCGCAACATTTAGGCTCGTTTTTAGCGGTACGTTTAGTTTGTAAATTTCTTGCATTATCTTTTGCGCCGCCGCGCCGAATTCCTGCGCATAACCGTCCTGCACCTCGAAAATCAGCTCGTCGTGTATCTGTAAAAGCATCCTAGCGCGCGGGCTTAAAAGCGGGCGGATTTTTACCATCGCCATTTTGATGATATCCGCAGCCGATCCCTGAAATATCGTATTTACCGCCTCGCGCTCGTACATCGCCGTTTGCATCGGCGTCGCGGTAGTAAAGTCAAACAGCCGCTTTCTGCCAAGTAGCGTGCGCACGAAACCCTCGTTTTTCGCCGCTGTTTTTATCCCTTCTAAAAAGCCCTTTATCGTAGGGAAAGCTTTAAAATAGCGCTCGATATACTCCTTGGCCTCGGCGCGCGTGATGCCTACTTGCCCCGCTAACTTGCTCGAGCCCATGCCGTAGATGAGGCCGAAATTTATACTCTTGGCCACCGCGCGGTTTTGCCCCTCGGCGCTGCCAAATATACTAATAGCCGTGCGAGCGTGGATGTCCTCGTCGTTCGCAAACGCCTGAAGTAGCGCCTCGTCGCGGCTAAAGTGTGCGAGCAGCCGCAGCTCGATCTGGCTATAGTCAAGGCCCACAAAGCTAAAGCCGCTTTTAGCTTCAAAGCAGCCGCGCACGTCCTTAGCTAGGCTGCCGCGAGCGGGGATATTTTGCAGGTTCGGGTTTTTAGACGAGAGCCTGCCTGTGCTCGTTCCCGTCTGGATAAAGTTCGTGTATATCCTGCTATTGGCGTCTTTTTTGGCTAAATTTAGCAGCGGCTCGCAGTATGTGCTTTGTAGCTTGTATAGCTCGCGGTACTCGAGTAGTTTTTCGATGACGGGATGCTCCTCGATAAGCTCTGCTAGCACGGCCTCGTCGGTGCTGTAGCCCGTTTTTGTCTTTTTCTTTACGGGTAGTTTTAGGTGCTCAAACAGCACCGAGCCTAGTTGTTTAACGGAGTTGATATTAAAATTTTCGCCCGTTAGCTCGTAAATTTCAGCTGTTAAAGCCTTGATCTTTGCGTCGTTTTTTAGGATCAAATTTTGCATTTTTTCGCGGTTTATCGCGATACCTTCGCGCTCCATATCAAAAAGCGTGAGTATGAAAGGAAACTCGTGCGTATCGGCAAGCGCGAGCAGCTCTGGATCAAGCAAATTTAAAAAGCTTTTGTAAAATTTCAGCGTTATCCACGCATCCTCGGCGGCGTATTTTGCGGCGTTTTCCAGCGCCACGGACGCGAAGGTCTCGCCGCGCTTTACCACGTCTTCAAATTTTATCGTGTCGTAGTCGTAGAGTCGCTTAGCTAGCGCGTCCATGCCCACGCTAGATCCCGGATCCATGAGCCAGGCTAGTATCATCGTGTCTTTAAAATTTACGGGCGGCTCAAGCCCCAAATTTCGCTTTACGACCTTAAAATCATACTTTAAATTTTGCCCTATTACGCAGCCTTTGTAAATTTGCCCTATCGCCCAGGCGGCAAATTTCTCGCTCGCCTGCTTCGGCACGCCCAGATACTCGTGCGCCACCGGCACGTAGTAGGCCTCCTCGTCGTTAAAACAAAAGCTAAAGCCGACCAGGCGGGCGTTTTGCGTATCGACGTCCGTGGTCTCGGTGTCAAACGCCACTAGCGTGTCCGCGTCTATATTTGCCAGCAGTCGCTCGATCTCGCCCTCGTCCGTTAAAAGCCGCGCGTTAAAGCCGAGCTTAAATTCCGCGTTTTCGCCCGCGTCTTGGCTGTTTTGTAGCGCTTTTAAAAGGCGGTTTAGATCGTATTCTCGCAGAGTGTCGGCGACTTTTACGAGCGGATTTTGCTCGGGAAATTCCGCCCTTTTTAGATCTAGCACGTCAGGCACGTCGTCAAAGAGCGAGGTTAGGCGCTTGCTCAAAAACGCGCTCTCTCGCCCCTCGGCTAGCATGCCGCGGATACGTTCGTTTCGAACTAGCGGCAAATTTTCGTAGATGCCTTCGAGGCTGCCAAATTCGTTTAGTAGCTTTTTGGCGCCCACCGCGCCGATGCCTTTGACGCCGGGGATATTATCCGAGCTATCGCCCGCGATCGCGAGAAAATCGCGTATGCAGCTTGGCGGAACGCCGTATTTTTCTATGCAGCTCGCGCTATCGTGGTCGATCTTGCTTTGGGGGCTGTAGATGCTCACTTTGCCGTCCTCGATGAGCTGATATAGGTCTTTATCGTGCGTCACTATGCGTACGAATATATCCCGCTGCTTGCACTCCTTTACGACGCTAGCGATGATGTCGTCGGCCTCGTAGCCTTCGCGGCTCACGGCGGCTAGGCCCATTTTTTCTATCATCTCGATACACACGGGTAGCTGCTCTTTTAGCGCGGCGGGCGGCTCGGAGCGGTTGGCTTTATACTCGCCCAGGATCTCGTGGCGCAGCGTTTTACCCTTACTATCTAGCGCGAAGATGATGTAGTCGCTGGCAAACTCCTGGCGTAAATTCATGATAAAGCTAGCAAAGCCGCTCACCATGCCGCTTGGCTTGCCCTCGCGGTTTTTTAGTCCGCTCATCGCGTAGTAAAGTCTGAAAAAAAATCCGAAAGTGTCGATGATCGTTAGCGTTTTTTGGCTCATTTTTTATCCTTTTTTTGGGCTAATTTTACAAATTTTAGGCAAAAAGTAGGCTGATTTGAAAGCAAATTTAAATTTAGCGGCGCGGAAAATAGCCTACCTATCGTGGATGGCCGCGTTTTTTACTCTGCTTTACGCTACCGGAATGCGGCCTTGGCTGCTTACTCGCGCGCTGATAAATAAAGCAAACTACGGCGAATTCGGACCAAAAAGCGTGATCTTAGAGGATGAGTTTTTCGTACAAAAAAGCAAATTCGGCGAGGGCGGATATTTTTATAACGCCATCAGCGACGCCCGCTACATCGGTGATTTCATCGTCGTTATCATCGCAAACTCCATGTTCTATGCCGTGCCGCGCGAGGCCTTCGCAGACGGCGGAGCGGAGTTTTTAAGCGAGATAAAAAAGCGCGCGGGACTAGACGCGTAAAATAAAATTTAGGATTTAAAATGAGCGAATTTGACGAGTTAAATTTACGCGAGCCGTTTTTAAAAGGGCTGCGAAATCTAGTAAGCGGCAATCAAGCTAAGTCTGAGGATTTGGTAGAAATTTCGCACGAAATTTTTGATTTTGAAGCAACGGCGACCGTGACGCGGGAATTTTAAGGCAAACGGTAAGATCGCCGGATACGAGCAAGAGGTCAAATTTAGTCATCTCGTCTAGCTTTCGCGTCCAAATTTTAGCGCCCGTACTGCTGCCCGCGAGCCCGCCAGCAACCGAAAAATACTCTATCTCGTAGCATTTTTGTTTACCTTCTCGCGCTGGGGATAGCGCCTCGGCAGGCCCCAGCGCGTCCATCGTAGTAAATCCGTCGTAAAGCAAAACGTTTAGCGCCTTCATAGCGATTCTTTGTCAAATTTAGTTTAAAATTTGGCCCAAATTTGATTGCCGGCGGCTAAAAATTAATGAGATTTTTCGCATTTGCGAGGTAAAATTATAAAATCATTTTAAATCTAATTTAAGGAAAAACGATGCTAAGCGACAGAGAAATAGAAGCGAGCGCAAAGCCGCAAAATATCGTAAAAATCGGCGCAAAACTGGGGCTAGGCGAGGAGGCGCTAGACACCTTCGGCAAGCTAAAAGCCAAGATCGAACCGCGACTAGGCAGTGCACCGGGCGCAAATCTCATCCTGGTTACCGCGACCAATCCGACCCCATACGGCGAGGGTAAAACGACCGTGACCGTCGGGCTATCAGACGGCTTAGCGCGTATCGGCAAACGCGTGTGCGCCGCGCTTAGAGAGCCGAGCCTGGGGCCGGTTTTCGGTATAAAGGGCGGAGCGACTGGCGGCGGCTACTCGCAGGTGACGCCGAGCGAGGATATCAACCTGCACTTTAACGGCGACTTTCACGCTATCACTTCGGCAAATAACCTCATCGCGGCGATGCTAGATAATCACATCCACCACGGCAACACCCTAAATATCGACCCTACGCGCGTCGTTTTCAAGCGCTGCATGGACATGAACGACCGCTCGCTAAGAGAGATCGAGATAGGCCTTGAAAAGAGCAATAAATTTACCCGCAAGGATGGATTCGTAATCACCGCCGCTAGCGAAATAATGGCGATCCTGTGCCTAGCAACCGACCTAAAAAATCTAAAAGAGCGCGTCGAAAATATAGTCGTCGCCTACGATAAAGAGGGCGGCCTCGTGCGCGCAAAATCCCTAAACTGCGCCGATGCCGTCTGCGTACTGCTAAAAGATGCGATAAAACCAAACCTCGTGCAAACTCTAGAGGGCACGCCCGTACTCATCCACGGCGGACCGTTTGCAAACATCGCGCACGGCTGCAACAGCGTGATCGCGACCAAAACGGCGCTAAATTTAGCGGGCTACGTCGTGACCGAGGCAGGTTTTGGCGCAGAGCTGGGAGCGCAAAAATTCCTCGATATCAAGTGCCGCACCGCAGGTCTCGCGCCAAAATGCGTCGTGCTAGTAAGCACCATCCGCTCGCTAAAATATAATGGCGGATGCGACAAAGACGGCATCTCGCAGCCAAATTTAGACGCGCTAAAACTAGGCGGCGAAAACCTAAAAGCCCACATAGAAAATCTCAAAAACTTTAACCAAAACGTCATCGTCGCGCTAAATAAATTTGCGACCGATACGGACGATGAGATCGCCCACGTACGCGCTCTTTGCGAGGAGTCGGGGGCTGAGTTTAGCGTGTGCGAGGGCTTTTTAAAAGGAAGCGTGGGCACAGAGGATCTAGCTAAAAAAGTCGCGCAAATCTGCGAAAAACCGGCTCGCGAGATAAACTTCACGTATGAGCCCGCCGACTCCGTCAAAACCAAGATCGAAAAGATCGCGACTAAAATTTACGGCGCCAAAGACGTAGTCTTTAGCCCGCGCGCACAGGAGGATCTGGCCGAGATTTCGCGCCTAGGCTTTGACGCCTTTCCAGTTTGCGTCGCAAAGACGCAGTATAGCTTTAGCTCGGACGCTAAGCTGCTAGGACGACCGAAGGGCTTTAGCTTCGAGGTTAGCGCGCTTGAGATCCGCGGGGGAGCTGGCTTTATCGTGGCAGTTAGCGGATCTACGATGCTGATGCCGGGACTACCTAAAGTGCCTGCCGCCGAGCAGATGAAAGCGGAGTAAAACGAGCTCCGATCTGTAAAATTTGAACGCGAAATTTGATCGGTCGGCGAAGTTTTTTTGAAAAACAAAGGCGAATTTGGCGGGGTTTTTACGTCAGGTTCGCTTTTTTAAATTTGACTTGTTTGCCCTTTTAATTTGCCGTCAAATTTAAAACGCTAAATTTAGCAAACGCCTGCGCTAGCTCGTAAATTTTAGATTTTAGTGCAACGCTATTCGTGCGAGATTTTTATCTTGCATCCATACATCGCCTAAACGCAAAATCAAATTTACTCGCCTAAAGCCGCGTATCGGCCTAGCGCCAAATTTGCGCTATTTTACAGCATTTTAAATATCTAAATTTAACGCTCGAAATTTGCCGCAAATCTTGGCAAAATCGGCGTAATTTATTTTGGCGTTTTTAATCAAATTTGCGCAAGCAAGCCAAAATTTACGCACGAAACGGCGCTAAATTTTTACTTTTTCCCACGGCTCGATTCCGCCCTCGACCTCTTTAAAAATGCTTGCGATTTCTACGTTTTTTACGCTTAAATTTCGCTCGTAAGTCTTGATGTCGCGTGATTTTAGCTTCTCTTGCAAAAAGGCGAATTCATACTCTATCTGCCCGCGAGAGACGCTGATTTTAGCCAAATTTCGCTCGTCAAAATCGCCAAATTTAGCTGCGTCAAACTTATACCCGCGAGTGCAGGCTTGCGCATAAACCCCCGCCAGATACGCATTTATCGCCTCTAGCGAGTTTTCATGCGCGTAAAAGCGGTCAAGCTGCGGGTGATTTTTGTAGCCTTTAGTAAGCCCAGCCAGCACGTTTTTAGCTAGCAGCGCCTCGCGCCAAAGTGCGACTAGCCCCTTTGCGTCGAGATATTTAAAACTTATCGTCCAAAGCCTCATTTTTGCCTTTCGTTAAATTTACAGCCGTTTTGCGGGCTAAATTTGGTGCGGTTAAGCCCGCAAACCGTCAAATTTATATCGCAAATTTGCCTGCTACGTCGCCTCACTTCGCTAAAAACCCGAATCGATCGATCATATCTAGTAGCAGATCGGCTTTGTAGATCTCATCGTTTAGTAAGTCGTCGTATTCTTCTTCCAGTTCGATAGAGTTTTCGACTACGGTTTCGAGATGTCGCCTAGCCTGCGCAAATTCGCCTTTCATCACGAAATATTCGCCTAAAATCACGCTAGCTTGCACCTTACTCGCCTCGTCGCCGTCGCTTTTAAGCGCATCCTTTAGGCTCTGTACGCCGCCCTCCTCAAGCCCCCTTGATAGCTGCATAACGGCTTTGTTTAGATAGAGTTTTGCGTCCATTTTTGCTCCCTCAAATTTAACGCGGCAAGCCTCGCGTAAATTTACGCCGACATAGCTTTTTAAATTTTACCGATCTGCTTCGCCGTTTATTTTTTCTTCGCCTTTTTTGCCGCGTTTTTCATGGCTTCCAGCTCCTCGGCTAAAAATTTACCCGTATAGCTGCCCGTTTTTGCGTGATTTTTAGCGACCTCTTTTACGCTGCCTTCTGCGATGATTTTACCGCCCTTTGCGCCGCCTTCGGGCCCCATATCGACGATATAGTCGCAGTTTTTGATGACGTCTAGGTTATGCTCGATGACAAAGACCGAGTTGCCAAGATCGACCAAATGGTGCAGCACGCGCACGAGCCTATCGACGTCGGCGAAATGCAGCCCCGTAGTCGGCTCGTCGAGGATATAGAGCGTATTTCCTGTGTCCGAGCGGCTAAGCTCCTTTGCTAGCTTTACGCGCTGCGCCTCGCCGCCGCTTAGCGTCACGGCGTTTTGTCCCAGCGTGATGTAGCCCAGGCCCACGTCTTGCAGCGTCGTTAGTTTGCTAGCGATTTTGGGTACGGATTTAAAAAACTCCACCGCCTCGTCGATACTCATATTTAGCACGTCGGCGATACTTTTGCCTTTATAGAGAATTTCTAGCGTCTGCGCGTTGTAGCGAGTGCCGCCGCACGAGTCGCAGACGACGTTTACGTCTGGCAAAAAGTGCATCTCGATCGTGATCTCGCCCTCGCCTTGGCACTTTTCGCAGCGTCCGCCCTTGACGTTGAAGCTAAACCTGCCGATCTTGTAGCCGCGTAGTTTGGCTTCTTTAGTCTGCGCAAAAAGCCCCCTGATCTCGTCCATCACGCCCGTGTAGGTGGCTGGATTTGAGCGCGGAGTGCGTCCGATCGGGCTTTGATCGAGGTAGATCACTTTGTCTAGATTTTCTAGTCCGCTCAAATTTACCCCAGCGACCTTTTTTACCTTTTTGGCGCGGTTTAGCTGCTCCTGGGCTTCAGGCAGCAGGGTTTGCAGCACGAGCGAGCTTTTCCCGGAACCCGAAACTCCCGTGATACCGACTAAATTTCGCAGCGGAAAGCGCGCGCTTAAATTTGATATGTTGTTGATATTTACGTTTGAGATTTCAAGCCACGTGTCGATTTTTCGGTCTTTTCGGTAGTCGATTTCCTTTTCGCCGTTTATGTAAAGCGCCGTTTGCGTACTTGAGCCTAGCAAGCTTTTCACATCGCCGGCAAAGACTATCTGTCCGCCGAATTTCCCGGCTCCAGGCCCGATATCCACGATATAGTCGGCTTCTTCGATAGTCTTTTTATCGTGCTCGACGACGATAACCGAGTTGCCTTTGGCTTGCAAATTTCGCAGCGTTTTGATGAGCTTTAGCGTATCGCGCTCGTGCAGACCGATGCTAGGCTCATCCAGCACGTACATCACGCCGCTAAGGCCCGATCCGATCTGGCTTGCGATCCTGATACGCTGCGCTTCGCCGCCGCTAATCGTGCGCGCGTCGCGTCCGAGCGATAAGTAGCCCAGCCCCACGTCGTAGAGGAAAAACAGCCTCTCGTTTATCTCCTTAAATATCGGCTTTGCGATCGTTTTATCGTATTCGCTAAGGTAGCTAAAATTTGACTCGTCTGAAAAAAACGCGGTGCAGTTTTCGATACTCATGTCTAAAATTTCGCCGATACCGCACCCTGCGACCTTGACGGCTAGGCTTTGAGGCTTTAGCCTGTGTCCGCCGCAGTCGTCGCAGACCTTCTCGCTCATGTATTCGTCAAAGTCCTTGTAGTCTTTTAGTAGCCCGTGAGTGATTTTTAGCGCGCCTTCAAATTTACGCAGCAGCTTGTTTCGCTTCCAGAAAAACTCGACCTCTTTTACGTTGCCGTAAAGTACGAGGCGCTTCTCGTCATCGCTAAGCTCGCAGTAGGGGCGCTTGACGTCGATACCGTTTTGCTCACAAAAAGCCAGCAGAAATTTATAATAATAGCTCATGTTGTAGCCGTAAAGCAGCTTTATCGCGCCGCCTTCGATGCTTTTTTCTTCGTCGATCACTTTGGTTAGATCCAGGCTATATCTGATGCCAAGGCCGTCGCACCTCTCGCACGCGCCTTTTGGGGAGTTGAAGCTAAAGCTAAGCGGCTCGAGCGGCGTAAACGAAATTTTACAATCAAAGCATGCCGAGTGCTCGCTGTAGTGGATGAAGCTCTCTTTTAGTCCGAGTTCCTGCGCGTTTGCTATCTCGATCTCGACCTCGCCGTAGCTTTCACCCAGCGCTTTTTCTACGTCTTGGGCTAGGCGCTGCGCGTTATCCGCGTCTATCACGATACGGTCCACGATGAGCTTTATCGTGTGTTTTTTGGTTTTGGCTAGCTCGATCTCCTCGTCTAGTCGCACTTGCACGCCGTCTATCTGAGCGCGCACGTAGCCTTTACCGCGTAAATTTTCGATCAAATCCGCCCAGGTGCCCTTTTTCTCGCGCACGAGCGGAGCGTAGATGACGACTTTGGCGCCCTCGGGGAGCTTTTGGATCTCGTTTATGATGTCGCTAGCCGACATTTTAGAGATCGGCTTACCGCACTTGTGGCAGTGCTGTATGCCGATGCGAGCGTATAAAAGGCGCAGATAGTCGTAAATTTCCGTTATCGTGCCCACGGTCGAGCGCGGGTTTTTGGACGTGGTTTTTTGATCTATCGCGATAGCGGGCGTGAGACCCTCGATCTTATCGACGTCGGGCTTACCCACGCGGTCTAGAAACTGCCTGGCGTAGCTACTAAGGCTCTCCATATACCTGCGCTGTCCCTCGGCATAAAGCGTGTCAAAGGCTAGCGTGCTCTTGCCGCTGCCGCTAAGTCCGGTGAAAACTACGAGCTTGTTTTTCGGAATTTCGAGGTTTAAATTTTTTAGGTTGTGCTCGCGTGCGCCCGTGATTTTTATAGTGTCGTTCATTTTTTGCCTAAATTTACTTGGATTTAACGGCGTATATTGTATTATCATCGCTATAAAATTTCTATAAATTTAAGCTACCGAATTTAGCCGATAAGCTTATTTATCATTATAAGCAGCGTCGTGGAGATGAGCGCAAGCAAACATCTTTTTTGGACGGTGCGGTCGATTTTTTGCGCTAAAGACACGCCAAACCTCACGCTTATAAGCGAGCCGATACCGACCAAAACGCCGACCTCGTACTGCACGAGACCCTGCGAGGACAGGCTAATAAAACCCGAAATCGACGAAAATATCACGAAAAATAGCCCCGTGCTGACGGCCTTTTTTATATCATAATTGAGAAAATTTATCAAAACCGGCATGATGATGACCGAGCCGCCGATACCCACGCTGATAGCCACCGCGCCGACGAAAAGGCCGACGAAAAAAAGCGGTACGAGGGAGGGATTTTGCGCGCCTTTTGGCTCCGGATTTTTAAAAAATAGCTTAATAACGTTAAAACTTTGAATGCAAATAATCGTTAGAAGCAAAAATTTAGACGGAACGCTCGCCACGATAAAGCCGCTCGCGCTCGCCCCGCAAAAGCCTCCGATGCCGAGCACCAGGGCGGGCTTTAAATCGACGGTCTTGTTTTTGAGATTTAAAAGCGAGCCGTAAACCGAGCTAAACACCATCTGAAGGACGCTCACGCCGATTGCATATTTGACGTCAAAGCCTAAAAATACGAGTATCGGCACGGCCGCCGCACCGCCTCCGATGCCCAAAAATCCAGACAAAAAGCCGACAAATAGCCCCAAACACACGTATCCGACCGACGCAACCGATAAAATTTCCATAATCTCGCCTTAAAGTAAAATCCGATTTTAGCCGTTTTTGGGTAAAATTAATTTTAAAATTTAAAAAAGGAAAATTATTGAAAAGATTGTTTTTGATGATTTTTGCGGGGTTAAATTTAGCCTTTGCAGGCGTCACAACAGGCCAGAGCGAGCTGGAACTAGAAGCTGCGGTTAAGAGATTTCAAAGACTGCTTGATATGAAGGATATTAGCGAATTTGCCATAGTGCCTCATCACGTTTTCGCCGCACAAACGGGAGTAAATTTGACGCCGTCGGTCACTGTGATTTTCGGCGCGCCGGGCGTACTTGCGCCGTTAATAGAATGCGAACCTAGCCTAGCGCTAGAGCTTCCGTTTAAGTTTTTATTTCAAAAAAGAGAGGGCAAAACGGTCGTGAGCTTTGAGGATATAAAAAGCGTCGCGGCCAGATACGGCGCCTCGGGCTGCCCCGCCCTAGACGCGGCGCAGAGGCTAGAGCGCGAGCTTTTTGACGCCGCCGTCAAATGAAAATTAAGCTTAATTTTTATATAATCGACGCTCATTAAAGGATGTTTTATGTTACTTTTGAGCCCCGTTTTTTATTACGAAAAGATCCGCGAGAAATTCGCCAACTCCTACCTCGCCGAGGACACGACGCAGACCATCGTCGGTATCGATTGCGAGTACATCAGCAGCGAGCAGACCGATTTTGCGGGGCTTAAGAGCTATTTTAAAGCTCAAAAATTTGACGCGCCTTTTGCGGGACTGTTTGGAGTGCTAGGCTACGGCGGGATAAAATATTTTGAAAAAATCCCCGAATTTAACGCGTCGCAGTACGATTTCCCCGACTTTTTCTACGCCAACGCCCGCGCCTACCTGCACTTTGATAAAAATAGCAAAATTTACAGCTTTTACGGCGACCGCGAGCGGTATTACGATTTTCTCGTTAAATTTAGCTCAAATGACGAAGCGGCCGCCAAGGAACAGCGCACAAAAAAGCAGAGCAAATATAAAATTTTAACCGACCTAGATGGCGAAAAAGCGCATTTTCTGAGTATCGCCGAACGCGCCAAAGAGTACCTAAAAAGCGGCGACGTCTTTCAAGTCGTGCTAAGCGAACAGCTAAAACTAGCCTCGGATATGGATAGCCTGGATTTCTACCGAGCCTTAAGCGAAGCAAACCCGAGCCCGTATATGTTTCACTTTCCGACCCCGTACGGCGACGTCGCGGGCTCTAGCCCCGAGCTAGTCTGCGAGATAAAAGAGGGCAAGATCTACGTCGCGCCTATCGCCGGCACGCGCGGACGCGGCAAAGATGCAATCGAGGACGCCGCGCTCGAGCGCGAACTGCTAAGCGACGAAAAGGAGCTAGCCGAGCACAAAATGCTCATCGACCTCGCTCGCAACGACATCGGCCGCGTCAGCAAGCCAAAAAGCGTCGCAGTCAAAAACGCCATGCGCATCGTGCGCTACGAGAGCGTGATGCACATAGTCTCAGACGTCTACGGCGCGAAGGCGGACGATCTAGACGCATTTGACGCGGTCGGCAGCATCTTCCCCGCAGGCACGCTCAGCGGTACGCCCAAGATCCGCGCCATGGAGATCATCGCCGAGCTTGAGCCCTATAGGCGCAACGCCTACGGCGGCGGCATCGGATTTTTCCACTTTAACGGCGATGCGCAAATGGCGATTTTAATTAGAAGCGCGATATTTGCGCGTAAATTTAGCGGTAAATTTGATGCTAGCGGGCATGACCCGCACCTTGACGGAGCAAACGAGTCAAATTTAAAAAGCGAGGAACTCAGGGAAAATTTTGCCGAAATTTTCGTGCAGGCCGGGGCCGGCATCGTGATAGATAGCGTTCCTGAATACGAATATAAAGAGATTTGCAAAAAACGCGCCTCGGTGCTAAACGTGTTTGTGAAAAACGCAAGGGAAATTTGAGAAATATAAATTTGGGCTTTTCGTAAAAAACAACCGTTTGAGGTTGTTTTTTACTTTGTTGTAAAGGGGGTGGGGGCTTAAATTGCGAAGTCGCTCCCCACCCCCTTTAATCCCCCTCC